>SYCV01000021.1 GCA_005786805.1 Planctomycetia bacterium
AGTGTTTTGCCTGTTTTGGGGTGGGTTGCTTCCCCCGCCATGTTCAGGTAGATCGTTGTGTCACTTCCTTGAAGTCCGAATTCAGTGCTGTTTTTCTTAGCGACCCTGGAGAAAAAGGCAGCCATGCTGTAATAGTCGGATTGTGCGATATTTTCGAAAGGGTGATGATGGCATTTCGCACACTGCATCCTGATTCCTAAAAACACCTGGCAGGTGGTTTCGGTCCAATCGTCACGGGATCCGATTACAAAGAAATTGGCAGGACCATTTGCGTAGGGACTGCCGACTGCAGTAAGTAGTGCTGCGGCAAAGTCATCCATTCGCATGTTGTCGCGAAAGACTGAACGCAACCAGTTGTGCTGGGACCACATTCCTTTTTTTTGCAATACATCCCGGCTGTTTCTGAGGAGATCACCCCACTTGTAAGCCCATGAATCAACATATTCCGGCCTGTTTAGAACCTTTTCAATTGCCAGTTTTCTTTTATCAGGGCTTTTGTCAGCCTTGAAGGCGAGTATGTCTTCAGGGTTTGGAAGCGTTGAAAGGGTGTTGATGTGAATTCTGCGAAAGAACTCCTCATCAGAACAGAGGTGAGTAGGGGACAGCCCGGTTTTTTTCCATTTATCCGCCCAGATTTTATCTATCAGATTCTCACTCTTTGAAAATTTGTCAAGATTCTTGGCTTCTCCAAACGGAAGAATGATTCTGAAAACACCAACTGCCCCAAGGTACCTCACCATGATGACAGTTTCACCTGGACCTTGGGCAACCACATTTCCAAATCGATCAACCGTCGCGACAGAGGTGTTCATGCTGTCGAATGAGGCCTTCATGCTCACATCTTCAGTGCTGTTGTCATCGTAGGTTCCCTTGGTGCTGATTTTGATTCTCTGGCCGGGTTTGGCGATGATTTCAACCGGGGAAACTTCGAGTGACTTGAAAACTTTGTCTTTGGGCGCAGGGCCTATCATGCCCTCGGCAATCCATTGTTTCAAGGTGTTGTATTCAGATGATGCAAGTTGCAATCTTTTGCCGCCCTCATGTGGGGCCTCAAGAGTTGGTTTTTTTAAAAGAAGGCTTTCTTCCGGCGCAAGCAAGCTTACTCTTCGACCGATTGAACCCCTGACAATCTCTCGAAAATCGCTGCTGTCATCAAAGCCTCGGAGTGAAAGCTTGAGGCCACCTTGGCCATATTGGGCGCCATGGCATGCACCTTGATTACAGCCTGCACGGGTAAGAATAGGTTGTACATCGTTTACAAAGGAAACTTTTGGAGTGTTCTCGGCGAAAGAAACCCCAGTGATCAGCAGTAAGCCAACCAACCCAAGTATTTGGTATTTCATATCCCATGCATCCGATTAAAGGTTTGAAAAATTAATTCCTTAAATCACGCAAGCAGTTCATGAACTACCTTGCCATTCAAATTTATGCGGAACGGCCTTCCATCTGGAGCGACATAATGCTTGTCAAGCGGTATGCCAAGGATTGTGTAAAGAGTTGCGGCAATATCTTCAATTTGGATTGGGGAGGTGGTGGGTTGCTCGGCGTTAGCATCACTTTTTCCAATGACTGAGCCAACTTTCATGCCCCCGCCACCCATGCAGAATACCGTGGAACCAGCCCAATGATCACGACCTGCAGCGGAATTGATTTTTGGCGTCCTGCCAAAATCTCCCACCCAAATGACCATGGTTTTTTCGAGCATTCCCCTAGTCTGAAGGTCTTCCAACAATGCTGACCAACTTTGGTCAATGGTTGGAAGGTTACGGTCTTTCAAGGTTTTGAAGTTGTTTGCGTGGGTATCCCAGCCACCCATGGTGACATTGATGAATCTCACGCCGGATTCCACAAGTCTTCGGGCGAGTAGGCAAGATTGGCCAAATTTGTTCATGCCATAGCGTTCACGAACTTTAACAGGTTCCTGTGAAAGGTCGAAGGCACGCTTGGCGGCAGGGGAGGTAACCATTGAGAAAGCTTTGTCGTAAAAGCTGTTCATGGCTCCAACATCGTTACCCTTGGTTTCGATTTTCTTCTGCCAGTTGTCCAGCTTTTGGAGCATGCGTTCCCTGCGTTGGAAACGAGAATTTGTGATTCCCCCAGGGAGAGAGACACCATCAATGCTGAAATCGGGTTTGCTTGGATCTTCCTGAATGATGAATGGGTTGTGCTCGGCACCCGCGTATCCTGGCAGGCCGCCACCAAATCGCTGATCAATTGAATTTCCCAACTGAACATAAGGGGGCATTCCATTGCGATAGCCCAGTTCACGGGACATTACAGCACCGTATGTTGGAAAAACGATGCTTGGGTTGAATCGCCAGCCGGTAAGCATATAGGCATCTGCGACGCCGTGGGATCCATTGTAGGAGTAACCGGACCGGATTATGGAATATTTGTCTAGGTTTTTGGCCATCATGGGAAGGTGTTCAGAAATTTGCACACCGGGGATAGTGGTTGGAATTACACCAAATTCACCTCGGATATCCGTTGGTGCGTTGGGCTTTGGGTCAAAGGTGTCAATATGGCTTGGTCCACCCTGCATCCACATGAAAATCACACTGAGATTATCAACAGATTCTTTTTTCTTTGCTGCCGCAGCATTCGCTTGAAGAAGTGTTGGAAGAGTCAAACCTGCGATTCCGAGACTACCAACTCGAATGAATTCTCTTCTGCTGGTGCCTTCGCAATTATTTGATGGGCCGAATCCAACTTCAAACATGTTTCACCTACTATTTTAAAATGGCCTAGGTGGGTTAAAAATCAATCGGGCAGGACTATTTCGATATTAATATCAAGCAAAACATAAAGCAAGCACTTGTATCAAATAGTATCGACATTTTAGGGCAGGATTTTGAGGAATAACCAGTTATAAGTGTTAACTCGAAGGTATTTCTATTCAAATTCTGGGTTATCCGGGAGATTTATAACCCCCTTTAAGGTTTCCTGGACTTTTTTGTGCAGGGTATTGCGATTAATGCCAAGTCTTGTGGCGGCTTTTACCTGCACATTATCGCATTCTTTTAGAACCTGTTGGATCAATTCCTTTTCCACCGCACCCACAATCTGATCGGATAACACCCCATCTGGCAAAATGTTGATTCCAAGAGAAACAACTTGTTTGATCAATCCAATCAAATCGTTGTTTTGCCCGATAGGAGTTTTGGATTGCAACGGTTTATATCGTTTAACTTTTTTCCCGGGCGGTGCGATGGATTCAGGGGTTAGGGGCAGACCATTAGAAAGGACAACAGCCCTCGCCATGTAATTTTCAAGTTCTCTTACATTTCCAGGCCAATCATGATTCAACAGGATCGACTGCATTTCGGAAGTAAGGTCGGGTGGATCAATTTTGTTGGTAATCGCATGTCTTGCAATAAAGAACCTTGCAAGTGCAGGGATATCATCCTGCCTTTCCCTCAGTGGGGGAAGATAAACAGGTACAACATTAAGTCGGTAGTAAAGATCGTCCCGGAATCTGCCTGCCTCAATCTCGTCCTCAAGGAATTGATTTGTCGCGGCAACCACCCTGCAATCTACCTTGATGGTTTTACTTTCTCCCACGCGTTCAAATTCGTTTTCCTGTAGCACCCTTAGCAGTTTCACCTGCAACTTTGGGCTCATGCTCGATATTTCATCAAGAAAAATAGTACCACCATGAGCCGCCTCAAAGCGTCCGGTCTTGTTTTCCACGGCCCCGGTGAATGCGCCCTTGATATGCCCGAATAGTTCGCTTTCAAGCAGGCTCTCATTCAATGCGCCGCAGTTTACCCTAACATACGGGCCGTCATTTCTCTTGGAAAGCATGTGAACAGCGCGGGCGATGAGTTCTTTCCCGGTGCCTGTTTCCCCGATAACCAAGACTGTGGCATGGGTGGGGGCAACCTTTTTGACAAGGTTGTAAACTTCCTGCATGGCCTGGGATTGACCTACAATGTCAGCCAATGGTGCAGTTGCACCTTTATCGGCGTTATGAATGCCGCGGCTCATCCTAAATTGCCTTTCTGTCTTTGCTAGTCCTTATACATATTAAACAGAAAAATGGAGTAAAAGCCCACTAAGATCAAGGAATGTTGATCAATTGTTTTTTTGGGGGGCAGCAAGCCCTTTTTTTGCCAGAATTATTGCAAGGTTTTCTGATGACAATTGAGGGGCATCCAAAATTAACGCCTCCATCTCCGTGTTGACAAATGTGATCATGTCATCGCCTGTCCATCCCGCTGTAAGAAGCCTTGGCTCAATGATTTGAATGAAATTTTGGCGGATCTTATCCGTCAAACGGGAAACATTGCTTTCATGAATGCCAAGAAAAGTCGCTGCCTCCCGCTGGGTTAAGCGGTACCTGATGCGAAGACCAAGTAAAAGTTTTTCCGGATCAGTTAGGATTTCAAGCCACTCCTGGGCCGCAAAACGAAATTCCTGGTGCCAGTGCTCATCAGAAATTTCAGGGGCATGCCAGTACATTTCATCAGCGGCGTCTTCCGCAAGGGCCTTAGTGTGTTTGTTTTGTCTTAATTTTGTCAGGTTTGAGTTATGAAAGACCCGTATTAGCCAGGGAACTAGTGGCCGTCGGCCATCATATTTTCCGAGTATCGAACTGGAAGTCTCCTTTTCGCCTGCAAGCAGAAATCCCCAGAATTCAGCAACAGTATCTTCTTGTCTCATTGAATCACCAGGAAATAACCTCGCAGCCCTCGATCGTAAAGCATCGACAAGCAACTGGTCATGACGCCCGGTCTTGGATGCGAACAAAGTTTCCCAAGCGGGGTTCAATCCCTCGATGCATGAGCAGGCCAGGTAGAAATCCAAAAAATGAAGACCTTCCAAGATGGATTTTTCAGCGATGCCTTTATCCCTGCATTTAGCGTTGAAAAGCTCCATGCAGCGCCGCAGATGAAAGTCAAGCTTTTCATGTTTTAAATCAATGGCTGGAAGATGCACCCTGCAAAAGGCATGAAGCATCCGGGCTTCTTTCTCGTAGCCTTTGGCGGGGGATGGTGAAAGAGAGTCCATTCTTCAGCCTCGATTGACGAAAACCAGTAATTCAATCCTTGGTCCGTTTGCTTCAGCCGTGGGCTCAAGACCAGGGTAAATCTTGTCTCCCAGGCCGATTGCATTGACCTTGCGCCTGGACCACCAGCCACTTTTATGAATTCCATGGTTGTTTTTCAAATAGTCCGTGACCGCCTCGGCCTGTTGCCTGGTGAGTAGTCTAAGTGTTTCCCTTTCGTTGGCGCCGGTTGACATCAAACCAGCGATCACCACATCGCTGTCTTTTGGGAATCCCATCAGCCACTCCGATGCCTTGTCGAGAATTTTTTTACCTTCCGCGTTCAAGATCGCACTGCCGCTTTCAAAA
This sequence comes from Planctomycetia bacterium, assembly GCA_005786805.1. Taxonomy (GTDB): domain Bacteria; phylum Planctomycetota; class Planctomycetia; order Gemmatales; family Gemmataceae; genus UBA969. The sequence goes on from SYCV01000021.1 coordinate 5,357, forward strand.
ATATCCGCACTGTTTATGGATTTTCTTTTCATGTCGGTGTTCGAGCGCACGATCATCTGCATCGGATCTTCCACATACCCTCGAACTATGGGCATTTTTTTCAAGGCATCTGCATCCTGTTGAAAAGCCTGCATGGTTTGCTGGCTTTGATTGGCGAGTTGCACCAGCGAATCATAAAGTTTGGAATCCTGGGTCAATTTTCCAAGAGAACCCTCTCCTTTGCGGATCTTTGCGAGCGTTTCTGATAACTCACCAAGGATTTCTGTGAACTCAGGATTGTTCCTGCTTGCGAGAAGGTCGTTGTTTTCGACAGCAACTGATGCCGGGGAACCGGGAATGATTTCCAAAACCTTGGCCCCTAGAAGTCCCTCGGAGGCAATTGAAACAATCGCATCCTTGCGAATTAACCGTTTATGGTAGCCTTGTATCTTTATTTCGAGCACCACGGGTTTACCGGGGGTTTCCGGAGGAATTATCGCAACCACCTCTCCCGCGTCGATCCCTTGGATTCGGGCACGCGTGCCAACATCCACGCCTTTAATATCATTGAAAGATGTTTTGACTTGGATGGAATCCCTTCCATACCAACCGCGGGAGCCTATCGAAAAAAATGCGGCCCCAAAAAGCACCAAGCTTGCAAGTATTGTGCAGCCCAGGAGAAGTATTTGTTTGGAATTTAAGTTGCGAGTCATGGATGGTCCTTATTTTTGAATTTCATTATACCGTCGCATATGGGATAATACCTCCTAAGAATCAATTTTTTAGAGAAAGACTTGTTTGTGGAAGGTCAAAATACTGTAAGATTACTGAATTCTGACAGGATATTATTTGCAGGGTAAAGTAGCATTTCAGAGGAGAGTTTCATAATGGCAGGTGAATTCAAGCAGCAGTGTCCCAGTTGCGAGGCCATGGTCTCGATCAAGGATGAATCCCTTGTTGGAAAAAAGACTGAGTGCACAAAATGCAAGTACCGCTTTCTTGTTGAGGCACCTTCAAAAGCCAAGACTGCTGATGATAAGAAATCTCCTGCAGTGAAACCTAAAACCTCGGGCAAAGAGGCTGCTGCGAAGGCAAAGCAAGAGATCAAGAAGGCCGAGTCAGGTCAGAAGCCTGTTAAAAAATCCGGTGCTAAAAATAAACAAATGCTCATCATTGGTGGCGCTGTCGGTGGGGTTGCCCTTGTTGCGATTGTTGCAGCGATGTTTTTGTTTTCAGGTGGAGATTCTGGGAAAGGTAAAATGGCTGAGCGGCCCAAACGCAACAGATCCTCCAATGTGACTCCCAATGGGCCAAACGACAAAAATGATGAGAAAACAGAAGAAACGAAGGAAATGCCAAAGGAGGAGGAAAAATCACCCACAACAGTCGCCAAAGGTGACGGGGTCGACCCTGATGTCTCAATTCGGCTTCCAAACGACAGCAAGGTCGTAATGTCCTTGCAAATGAAGAATTTTTTTGACAGCATGATCGCAAATGTGCTTTTCAATACTGCTGGTGCTTTTTCAAGGGATGATTTCAAGAAAACTTTTGGTGTTTCAATTGAAGATATTGATCAGGTCATGCTTGCACGAAGCAGTATTCTCCCTGATTTTAATCCGCTAAAGAAAAGTTGGAAAATGGCAATTGTCAGGTCAGAGAAGCCATTTAACAAGTCCCACATTGAGCAAAGCATTGCCCTCAGCCAGGAGGCCCCGATTGAGGGATTGAATTGGAGTAAAATTGGCGGTCATCTTGATTCTTTAAGTTCGTTGCTATTGGGATTTGAATCCACGGATAAAATTTCATTTTTCCTTGCCGACAGCCGAACCATAGTGATTGCTTCCGAGGATAAAATGAATGATTACCTAAAGAAGGATAAGGGAAAACCCAAGAAAATCGCAACCGCGGCCCCTCCCGAGGCACCCAAGCCCGCTGATCCAAACAATCCAATGCCACCCATGCCAACATCTCCCATGCCCCCGATGCCCACGGCTCCAATGCCCATGCCAAACGGACAACCTGCTGACCCGAATGCTCCCCCAATGCCTTCTGCTCCACCGGTGTCATCAGGTGGAAATCATTTTGAAACATTGCCTTTGCGATTTGCAAAAGTAAACCAGGATGCTGCAAAGGAGAAGTTTGTTTTGTCCACAGCGGTTGATTTAAGTGAATTAGCCGCCCTTATCCCTGTTGCAACAGGCTTTTTAAGTAATTTTAAAACCCCCGGTGGGGCACCTATTCCTCCTGATATCATCAATCAAATCAAAACATTATCCAAGCTGGAATATGCCATGATGATGGTAAATGTTTTTGACAAGGATGACCAGGTCCTTGGATTGCGTTTTCTAAGCAGGGATCGTCAGCTTGCCGCTGATTTTGCAAAGCTTGTTTTCCCCGTAATCAAAAGGGTCCCAATCGCACTGAAAGAAGCCAAACTTGATATTTTGGTTGATACGGTGGATAACTCAAGCGGGGCTGCCTCACCTGCCAATCCAAATCCCAATCCAGCTCCAAGCCCCAATCCTCCTACTGGAACACCGGGAACTGGAACTGAGTCTGGCGCAAACGGCAAAATCATCTCTGTAGTTGAATATGTCCCTCAATCGGAACATATGTTGATGAGCTTTTCATGTTCCTTGAAAATACCGGGAATTTACCTCAAATCTTTTGAATCATCATTAAGCGAGTCCTTTGTGATGATGAAAAACAGCTTTGAGACCAAGGTGATGGGTAAAAATGCGAATCCCGTGTCCAAGGCTTTGATGAGCTATGTGAATGATAAAAAAGCATTCCCGCGGGGTACCTCTGCTGAGGCCACCAGCAATAAAAAATTTGGCTTGCAAATGCCCCCTGAAAAAAGGGTTGGTTGGATTGCTGAGCTTCTCCCTTATTTTTCCAATGGCGATTACAACAGCTTTTACAAGTTGATCGACAAAACCAAACCTTGGAGCGATCCTAAGAACCAGCAGGTTGCGCGCATGTTCATCCCTGATCTGCTCTATGCCGCACCTGTTGAAGGAACTCCTGTTTCCATAGAGTCGAACCAACCTGGTATCACGAATTTTGTAGGGGTTGGAGGGGTTGTTTATGGTTCAGCGGAGTATTCTCCAGATGACAAAAAACGGGGCATTTTCGGTTACGAGCGTGTGACGAAAATTGAAGACATAAAAGATGGCCCCTCAAACACCATAGCACTACTTCTTACCAAGCAAAATAAAAACCAACCCTGGATCGCAGGCGGTGGAGCAAGCATAGTAGGTATTTCTGATGGCCCTGATGCCCTTGCCCCATTTTTGTTTTTTGAAAAAACCAACCGAAACAAGGAGAAAGAGTTCACTGGTATCGCGGTCATGGCTGATGGTAAAGTCCGGGAATTATCAAACAAAATAACTCCAGAAATTTTCAGGGCCTTGTGTACCATTGATGGTGGTGAGAAAATCGACAATCTCGATGCCATCGCCCCTGTTGTAAAATAACAGATTTAGCCACATTCATGCGAAGTTCCAAGCAACTTGGTGTTTGTCAGGCTCGAAAATTAAAGCCGGGTGATTCGGTAATTCGGATGATCAGGTGTGAATAATTCAGGTAATAGTCTTGCCCCAAGTCCGGGGCGGGCAGGTAATGCGATATGTCCTTTTTCCACTTTTATGGTTTCATCAATAAGCAGGGGGTAGAGGGTTTTTATATGCGCCCGAACTGTTTCCTGATAAGTGACATTGGTGCAGGAGGCTGATATCTGCAATCCTGAAAGCAGTGTTAAAGGTCCGGTGCAGTCATGCATCAATGCAGGAACATTGAAAACTTGGGCGAACTCCGCAGCCCTTCTGGTTTCGCTTATCCCGCCAACCCAGGTGGGGTCAATCATCACATAATCCGCGGCCTTCTGAACCAGCACTTGGCGGTATTCATCGCGGCTTACAAGCATTTCGCTTACCGCGATTGGCACACCCGCTCGGTCGCGAAAATCCGCAATAGTATTGACGCAATCAGGTCGGATGACATCTTCCATCCACAGGGGTTTGATTTCACGCATTGACTCCGCGATACGAAGCGCTGCCGCAAGGGAAAAGAATCCATGTCCATCGAGCATTAATTCCATTTTGAGTCCGACTCTATTTCGTATTTCATGGAGGGGCTTTAGTGCATTTTCAAGATCGGTCCAGGAAATTCTATGTCCGCCAGATTTAATGTAAACTTGGTCCAGGGACCAGGTTTTCATGGCGGTGTAACCCTCAGAGAGAAGTTCCTCCGCTAGATCGGCAGCATGATAAACGCTGTTGTAGTTGTCTTCGAGAGGGCCTGGTTTCCCCAAGTCGCCATGGCCTGGCCAACCTTGGGCATCCGGTGAGTCCTTGGGTCTGCGCCCATATGTAGGGCCCCCGCAACTGTTGTAAACCGGGATAAGATCGCGAACAGGGCCACCCAAAAGTTTCCAGATGGGTTGATTGGTAAGTTGCCCGAGTATGTCCCATAATGCCAGGTCGATTGCGGAGATTGCCCTGAGTTCGCATCCGCGAGCCCCGAATGCGGAGGCTCTCTCGTATAGGAAACGCCAGTGGCTTTCTATAGCGGTTGCATCAGCACCAAGTAATCTTCTGGCCATCCAATCATGCAGTGTGGCAGCTACAGCATGGGGTATGTAATACGATTCGCCATGGCCTATGACGGGTGTGCCCCCAACCGTTCCTGCATCCGTATGGATTCGAAGGAGAACCAAGCCCGCCATGATATCGTGAGGGACAAGAGTTTCTATTGCAACGATTCTGGGGCCACCACGAAAAGCATGCTGTTGGGTCGGGCTTGATGCGCGGGAGATATATCCTGAAATATCAGAATTTTTGTTGGCTGTACTCAATGGCATTGCTCTTGTTTTGAAGTTTAATGCTTCAAGAGCAAAAGCTATTGAAGCGGTTGGCTCATTTTTCTCATGCTTGTTTAGGCTGTAGCTTTGCAAGGTTGGTAATGTTATGGGTGGCAGCCCTGCTGCTTAGCCAGTATTGCCTTGGGATAAGGCCTAGGCCGATTAAGCCAAGTTGACTTATCCAAAATGCAGTGAGACCCCAGGCTAATTGGTCATTGAAGCCGTAGGCATGAAGGCCAACGCCAAGCTGGTTGGTGCCAAACCAAGACCAGCCAGTGATCATGTTGCCGGCGATGGAAAGTAAGGCGATACCACGGTTTTTGGCCATGCCCCCCCAACGGGCATGAAGAATGACAGCGTTCCAGATCACGATGAGTAGAGCGCCGTTTTCCTTGGGGTCCCAACCCCAGAAACGCCCCCAGGATTGATCAGCCCAGATGCCCCCCAAAACCGTGCCAACGAAACTGAAAAGCATCGCAAAACAAACAACCCCGTAGGTCATCTGGGTGAGTGATTTATCCCGTTCAGGAGTAAGTGTGTTGGTTATCAAGCCCATCATCACATAAACAATCCCAAGAAAACCTGCGACGAAGGTGGCAGTATAACCCAAGGTGACACAAGTCACATGGGTGGCAAGCCAGAAATTAGTGTCGAGCACGGCTTGCATCATTTCCAATGTGTCGCCCTCGGCTGAAAGGTGCTGGGCGATTAACAATGTCAATGATCCTGTTATTGAACCAACAATATTTCCTATGCCGTTTTTATAAATTCCCTCAAGCATGATGCATCCAAGCACGCAGCCCCATCCGATGAAGATTGCGGAGGAGTACAAATTTGTAACAGGTGGCCTGCCTTGGATATACATTCTGGAACCAAGCGCCCAGGTATGAACCAGCAAGGTGAGTATGCAAAGCCAGAAGGCGGTTTTGTTGAGTGTTGCTGGAGCGGTTACCCAGGCAAAGCATGAAATTAGAAACACAAAAAGGTACACCACAATGCAGTGATAAAAAGGAGAGAAATGATTGAAAAACACCTCGAAATTTGAAACCTCGGATTGAACAGGCAACTCTTTTTGTATCAGGCTCTTGTATTCTCCGAGGGCTTTGTTGAAATTCAAAGGTTCATTTTTAAGGTAGGAAAGGAGCATTTGGCCGAAAGAACTAACGGCAGGGTTCATTGAAATATTTGGGTCAGCTTGGTTAGCGTTGCGGGACTCCAATGCGGCCTGCATGAAAGGTTTCCAGTCCTCACCTTTGCCCGCCGGGATAACCAAAGGGGTTTGCAGTGCGGCTATCTCCATGAATGATTGCAGATGATGGGCCAGTTGCAGAACGCTTTTGTCGAAAGCGTCTCTCTTTGAGTTTTCTTTTTGATCCGCCGCCTTTCCTGCTTTTTCCAATTCTGCCATCTGGCCTGCGAATTCCTCGATTGAATAACGCAGTCCGGGTCTTGGTTGTAATCCCAAAAGCCCGAGAAGTTGGTCGTTTTCAATTCTGAAAACCTTGTGTCGTTCAGCGATATGATTGTCTGAAAACCTGCTGGTCATCACATCAAGCAACCAGCGTACCGCGGGTTGTCTTTTTTCTTTGCCAGTCAACGCCACCAGGGATTTGTTCTCCTCAGCCGAACGGTTGCTTTTGTTTTTCAGGCTGGCAAGTTCAGATTTTTCTTTTTCACTGAGTTCCGGCTTGAAAGTTTGGAATCCATCATTGATCACCATGAGGGAAATGCGGGCGAAAGTGTCCATCGGTTTGATGCGACCACGATCGATGATCGGCAACCTGGAAAACTCCTGGAAGTGAAACCCGTCAACAGGGTCGGCAGGTAGTGCCGCCTGCCAGTAAAAATAAACAAACCCGATTACCAATACTATTGCGGGTATGAAAACGCCTGGTTTATTCATTTGAAATCGCCCTCTGCTTGAGAAAGGTGTTCAGGTGCATGCCGAAGTGGATTAACATTCCGAAAGAAACCACCAGACAGGAAAGGTAGGGCATGATCCATCCTGGATTCCTGACAACCTGAAGTATGGTCCCCTTGTCATTTGGTAGAAACCCGGATTGATAAAAAGTCTCCCCGTCATATCGAAGCGGATTGTTCATGGAAATCAGGGTTTCCCTGTTTTCATTGCTGTTTTCATTGATGAGCTTGATTTTGCTTGAGAAATTCTTCGGGGTGTTTGTTCCCAGGTAACGCTCATGCTTGAATTCAAGAAGTTCCATGGAAAATGGCTTGTATGACCTTTTGAACCTCAGCGCCATCTCGATTTTGTTATTTTCATCAAGGGGGACTGATTGGGTTGGTTTAAGGGTGGAAAGGGAAAGCCAGATTGAGGCCAGGTAAATACCCTTGCTTTCACCAGTCTTCTTGTCAAGGATGTTGATATAAGCGGATGGGAGGTCAATTTTTTGGTCCTTATCAGTTCCGGATGCCTCGCTTTTTTCAATCGCCCTGATTCTTAAACCATCCCCCGCGTTGGCAAGGTTGGTTAGGCCCTTGTTTTTTTCAGGGTCTAACTCCTCGACAGCGGAATTGTTCATGTACTTGATGATTTCAATATCAAAGGGAAGTTGGGGGTTGGATACTTTTCCGCCAGACTTTAAAAGGTGGTTCGGTATCACCACGACCTTTTCTTTCTTTGGAGTGGAAAAGTCGGAGAATGCGAGTTCAGGGCCATTGACTTTCCCCATGAACCCGGATGTTTCCTTCAGCTCAAGATAGTTTGATGCGCCACCCTGTTCGATGGTCATGTTTCCTTCGACTGCGAAAATACCGGTAATCAATTCACCCAGCATGAGCAGAATAAGGCCTGCATGGATTGAAATTATGCCAATTCTCTTTGATGAAAATTTGAATCTTATTGCGTGTGCAGCCAATAAGTTTGCCAGCAGTAATGCGCCAATGGTCCATCCTCCCGGGAAAGGAAAGGAACCAGGCCATTGAGCTGTTGGTGAAACCCATCGGAAGGTCTGGCAAAATCTAGCAAATACCTGGTTGGGAATAAACACATAAAAGGATCGGAAGTAATCACTGACCGCCGTCCAAATTGGATTGTCGACCTGGGCCAGTGTTCCTGCAAAAACCAAAACAAGAGAAAAAATAAAAAGCACAACAGTGAGTTGAAGGGAAGCAAGGGCCTTCAAGATACCCATTAGACTGAATCTTGATTTTAAAACTTGGTTATGGTTTGCAGAGTGCCCGGAATTATCCATTATTTTGCTCCGTCATCAAGTTTAAGAGAGGAAACAAAGTTATCGAAACTCTGCTTCTGCATTTTAACAACCGTGCTGGGGCCCTTCATTTTAACAAACCATGTGGTTTCAGGTGTGCTTATCACTGCCCCGAGTATGCGATCATTGCCCCCATCAATATCGATGCATAGCGCGACCCCTGACTTGGTTTGAAGTCTGGTCAATGCGCTTGTAATCATCTCAGGGGATTGTTGTGCAAGCCCCAATTGTTGCCTCCAGCGGTTTATATTGCTCTCGAGACCGCCTGCCTTGCCTGCCAACGGAGTAAGGGTTATGTCCGCTTTTCCCGCTGATTCATTCGCCTTGAATGTTGCGATACTCATTGCTGAGTTGGGTACTTGTTCCCAAGTTTCAGGCTTTTTAAATTCCTTTAGCAATGGGGAGGATGAATTTGCGGGAGGTGTTGAAGGCATTTTGGGGAATGACTTGGCAAATGGGGGCATCATCGGCCCTTTTTTACCACCAGGACCGGTATAATCCGCGATTATAGCCTCAACCCCTTGAATGGTTTCTTTTTTGATTACCGATGGAAGGTCGGCGTCAGATACTGGTCCGAGGCCAACCTGCTCACGCCAACGATTGATATTTGCCAGTATGGAACCCGCATCTTTCCCCAATTTTATGACGGTTAGTTCAAGTTTTGGATTTTCTTCAGGATCAACGAGGAAAGTAGCGAATCGAAGTTCATTGGTTTTACCGGTTTTCCAATTTTGCGGGGCGTTCCATTGTATGGGGGGAGATGAGCCTTCAGGATTGAACCTAACGGTTCGAATAAAGGTGTCAAATTCGCCCGACTTTGCGGAGAGTTTTCCAGAAGGTCCCATTAGCTTGAAAAACCAAGTGGAATCCCCCTTTGAGAAAATCGCAGCAAGCAACCTTACAGGTTCACCAGTTGGGGTATTTCTATCAATTGGCTCAATACGATTAACCTCGTAGGAAGTGATTTCCTCTTTTTTGCAACCATGGATAAAAAATATCAAAGCAAGTAAAACACCTGCCTTTGTCATGTTCTTAGCGATTTTTCTCATTCCAAATCCTGAAATTTTGATCATTGTTTTCTTATCTTGCCTTATAGCTTTCTATCCGATTGATATTTATTCATAGGCCGCAAGGAGGGATTGTTTTTAATGGGTATTCTTGACTTCATGTCATGCTAAATCTTTCAAGTCTTTTCCTGATAACCTTCATGCAAAGGGAAATCATTTGTCTTCAAAGCGAAATTCCTCATGAACCGGCCGTTCCTCACTTTGTCTGGTTCTATCCCGCTGCATGAGGGCATGTTTTCTCATTAGCTCATGTTTTTGGTAAGAAAATGAAGACCACAACCTGGCCCCGTTCCAGCCTGCAAGCAACAAGGCAAGCCAACCTGCATTAAGGGTTGTTTCTCCCAATTTGATCCCGGGGGCGGGGTTTCCGGTGATGGGCTCAAATAATAACAGCCCACAACCAAGTAAAATCCATATCAAACCCAGAAAAACATTCATGTTGAAATTCTCAATTCACAATTATCTGACTTCATTATTATCCATCCAAATTATTAAAGGTACAATCAAAATTATATCGTTTGTACACCAGATGTGTAATAATTGATTTTCATGTAAATCGTTCCCATGGAGATTAAGATGCAAGTTGAAATTCTCACCCCTGAATTGATAGCTCTTTTAAGAAAATATGACACTCCCACAATTTGTAATGTGGTTGAATTGCTCGATTTGAGGCCAAGGTCCTCAGGTTACATGGATAAACGAATTCAGGCATGTTTTCCATCACTTCCCCCCATGGTGGGTTATGCAAGCACGGCTACTTTCAGGTCCGCATCTCCACCCCGGGGAGGTAATGTTTATGCGGGGCTTTCAGGCCAACTTGAGGATTTTAAAAAATATCCAGGCCCGGCTGTTGTAGTTTTCCAGGACCTTGATGACCCATCAGCTTCGGCTACTTTTGGGGAGGTAATGTGCACCACTTATAAAACTTTTGGCGCCGCTGGTTTGATCACAAGCGGGACTGGAAGAGATCTTGACCAGGTCGCTGCTATTGATTTCCCTGTTTTTACCTCTGGCACAGCTTGTGCCCATGGTTATTGCCAAATCCTTGACATTGGGGTTGGTGTCCATGTTGGCGGGGTCACGATTTTTCCCGGGGATATAATCCATGCTGATCGGAATGGTGTCACGACCATACCTCCGGGAACCGCATCGCTTGTTGCAAATGCCTGCGCAGAATATATGGCTGCCGAAGCAGTGATCATGGATTATTTGAAGTCTAACAAGCCAACCATTGCGGGCTTCACCGCCGCAAGGGAGGAATGCAAGAAAAGGATCGATGCCCTTGGGGCAAAACTTAGCGCCATGGTTTCAAGAAAGTAAGCTATTTCATTAAAAATGCGACGGAAACAAATGTTGGTTTATCAGTTGGATTGAACACGATGAGGGAAAGCATTCCGGGTTCCTTGTTCCGGAATGAAAGGGAAGGGGCATCTCCAACATCATCCTCAATCGCGATTTGCTCATTGTTTTTGTCAGTCACTGCAAGGTCGATGTCTTCCGAGCCAACAGATCCGGAAGTGATGGCGAGTAGGGCGCTTTTTCCCGAGTCAAATTCAATGACTCTTGAGCCTCCCGGTCCGAGGTTGAATGACTGGGAGCTTTTTTCCTGGGTTCCGTTTAAAAATTTGTAGCCTTTTTCAGTCAAGAGGGCTATGGCAGGGGTCATTTTTTTGCTGGAACTTAGCTTGTCATTTTGGCTAGGAGGGTCATCCTGGTCCATTGCCAGGTTATCATGGTTTTTTTCAAGCAATTCATAAACATGCGGGATTTCTAATGAAAAATTGAGGGCTTCAAGAGCGATGCCCGCCCGGTCCGCACTTTTTCTAATGATGAAGGTGTTGACTCCGATCACTCTTCCAAAATCATCAAAAAGCGGCCCTCCACTGTTACCGGGGTTCAAAGGAACGGTTATCTGCAAAAACATGGCATTCATCATTTTTCTGCCGACCGAGGATATGATTCCATTGCTGAGCGTGCGAGTGAGTATCTTATTCCCACCACCGGGATGTCCGATTGCGAAAACATTTTCCCCAACCATGGGCGAATGTTTTTTTGGTGAGAGGGGCACGGGCTTTATTGATTTTTCCTCCAGCATGTTGCGGGCTCCATGTACATCAATTAGCGCAAGGTCAGCGGTGGGATGAAAATCTATGATTCTTGCAATGGATGGATTGATATCGAAGCTTTTGTCTGAGTTGTTTTTTTCACCGGTGAAAAACTTGACATTCACACCTTTTTGTTTCGCCCCATCAACGACATGCCTGTTTGTGACGACATAATATCTGCCTTTGAAATTAACTAGAAATCCAGAACCAGAACCGATTCCCGGGTTGATGATTAACGGAACCGAAGGGGAGAGCCTGGAAAAAAGTTCCTGAAGGGGGAGTTTCTGGTTTCCTGGAACCGCAGTACCCATGATGTTGTTCGTTGTGTCAGCAGGGCTCTTGTTGACAATTAAAGTCGCTGCTGCATTTGCGGAATCCTTGACTATCGGAGATAACCAGGGAGATTTACTGGAGTTGTTTGCAAAAATCTTCAAAGCTGGCCAGAAGTTGGAATCAATTTTTCCATCCGGGCGGAGTGAAAAATCGCAATCTCCCGATACTGGGTCCACTCTGCCTATTTCCTTGCATATGGATTGAAAGGATGATGAAAGTCGGGGGGAATTATTTTCGTCGAATGAGATTTTTTCCTCAAACGAAGCTCCATACAGCTTGACCTTGATGGATTGATTGGGGCCGTGTTCCGATTCAATACCCTTGGATGATGAGGGTTTTTCTTTTAATCCATTGAATAATGCCGTTATCTCTGCCTTGTCTTTTAATGGTTCCTTGCCTTTTCCCTGCCATATTTTTAAAAGGTACCCAAAATCGCCCAGGGATTCGTAGGTTAACCAGTCGAGCACGATATTTTCCGGAGAAAGGTCTTCTGGAACCATTTTTTTGAATTCTGCCAGGGAATCTTGGGGAAGTTCACCCAATAGTTCGGCGGCTTTTTTAAGCAACCCCTGGCCTCGCCTTTCGTACAAGAAAACCCTTACTTTTTCCTCGGCACTTTCTTTACTGATGTTTGCCAAGTCTGGCAGAGCGTTGTTGGCTTCATCGCTGTTCAGCAAAGTTAGTGTTTTTAAAAGAACCTCATTTTTCAATTCCCAGACTTTTTGTCTTTTACCCAATGAGGCCAGGATGATCTTGTCCTTGCTGGGGATGATGTTCTTTTTATCACCATCAGTCTTGGTGAGATTTCCCGATTCCTCGGTTTTGTTTTTCCCTTTTTCATTCCCATTTTTAAGATCAATCAGGAATATCATGAGTCCGGACATCAAAAGTAAAAATAGTCCGAAGATCAGTCCAAAAATTGCAACGATTGGCACTGCCCGCGAGGAAGGACCCTGAATTGGTAAGCTTGGAATTATATTTGAATTAGTAGAGAGAGATGAGGATTTTAATGATTTATCACCTTGAGTCAGAATAGGGGGAGGTAATAATGATTCGGATGCTGTGGGGGATGATGGAATTGGCGGAGGATTCATCAAGACTGGCTTGGTGTTTACACCCACTATCTTTTTTAAATCAATCCAATCCGTTTTTCCAACCAGACATACTTTGGCTCGGGGGGATAAACTATTGTTTTTCGCAAACCCCTCCAACTCTATCAGGGAGAATGGCCCTTTGGTTTCTTTTCCGGGTTCATTAAGCCAGTATTGCTGCATTAATTAACCTGAGTTTCATTTGATTTAAAAATACAAGCCTTGTTTCAATTACATTCCATATTTTTAAAAATCTAAAAATTCAGCATAACCCAATATTAAGTTGGAATCCAGCAAGAGTTGGTATTGTTAAATTTGGCATCTTGGTCAAAATATCCACATGCGTAAAGAATTAAACTTAATTGCCAACAATCAGTTTGATTTGTTGGTCATTGGCGGTGGTATAACTGGTGCTGGGGTTGCGCATGATGCTGCAACCCGAGGCTTGAAGGTCGCGCTTGTAGAAAAAAAAGACTTTGCATCAGGAACCTCAGGTATCTCCTCCAAGTTGGTTCATGGTGGTTTGCGCTATCTTGAACATGGACAAATCGGTTTGGTTTATGAATCATTGCAGGAGCGTGGCAGATTGCTACGAAATGCACCTCATCTGGTGAAACCGCTATCTTTCTTTCTGCCAGTATATGCAGATTCCAGAGTTCCCGGTTGGAAATGGCGCACTGGCTTGAAACTATATGATTTGCTTGCGGGGTTTGCAAACATTGCTCCAAGCAAGACCATTTCTCCCATTGAGCTTGGAAAACAAAATCTTCCCTGGGTGAAATTTCCGCCATTATGTCTTCAGTATTTTGATGCACAAATGGATGATTCAAGACTTTGCCTGGAGGTTATTGAAGCTGCTTGGCAAATGGGTGCAACAGTTGCAAATCATCTTGAGGTTACCGCCTTGGATCTTTTTCCGGGAAGGTTGTCAAGGATTCAAATGCGTGATTGTCTCACGGGTGAACAAGTTGAATGCGAGGCCCGGGTTGTACTTAATGCGACTGGCCCATGGTCGGATCAACTTAGAAAATTGGCAGGGGAATCAGGGCCTGATCTGATCAAGCCCACCAAGGGCGTGCACATTGTATTAAGTGATTTTGGCTTAAAAACTGCGATGTTGCTGCTTCACCCAAAAGATGGGAGGGTATTCTTTATCATTCCTTGGATGAATCGCACTCTTGTTGGCACCACTGACACTGAATGGGATGGTCAATTGGGTAAAATATCTGCCACAAATGATGATATAGACTATCTCATGGAGGGTTTTAACCACTTCTTGAAACCCGCGGTAAAGCCCGAGGTCATGCAATCGTTCGCGGGTTTACGCCCATTATTTAATGCTGAGGCTTCGCCATCTTCCAGGTCCAGGGAATTTAAATTGCATCTTGGGCAAAGTGGTATGTTTTCAGCAGTTGGTGGTAAATACACCACTTATAGGGCAATGGCTCAAGAAATCACTGATGTTCTATGTAAAAAGTTGGATGTTACCAATGCCTGCTCCACCATGAACGCCCTATTGCCAGGTGGTTTTTCTGTTAAAAGAAATGTATTTGAATCTAATGGTTCCAGGGAACTGGGTTGGCGATTCGGTTTAAGTTTGATCGATGCAATACATTTGCTTGATCGATACGGCAAAAGGGCAGGCCTAGTAGCGAATTATTGTCTTCAAAACAAGGAACTGGCTGAGAGAATCGATCCTAGTCTACCGGATCTTATGTGTGAGTTCGCATTTCATCGGGATTTTGAAATGGCATGTCTTCCTGATGACTTTTTATACCAGCGAACAAGACTGGGGCTTTTACTGGATAACAAATCACTTGAGAAAGTTCGTATCAAGGTCGCGCCCTTCTGCAAAAATCACCAAAGTTAATTGGTAGGCCCCTTCGACAGGCTCAGGGACCGTGAGTTGGCCCATCGACAGGCTCAGGGACCGTGGCCCTTCGGCAGGCTCAGGGACCGTGAGTTGGCCCTTCGACAG
>SYCV01000022.1 GCA_005786805.1 Planctomycetia bacterium
AAAATTTCTTCTGCCGATCGTCTGTACTATAATCTTCCTTTAATGCCTGATGCAACAAAATTAGTTGCATATGTTAAGAGTCTATCGACTAGGTTTAACGTTGGTTTTCTTACAGCTATTCCTCGTCGTAATACAATGCCTTCGGCTCAATCCGACACCGATGGCATGAATGGCGAAATCATCCAGGATCAATATTTAGGATCCTTCAGTCTCTTCACCACCTATACTTTCACCAACACTCCGACCAACACCCTTATCAGGGATAGAGCAATCACCTCATCCACCATCACCATCAATCAAAATATAAATATCAAAGATCTTAATGTTCAGATAAGCCTGAACCATACCGCCCTTTCTGATTTAGTCATTACACTGCGTTCACCCACCGGCCAAGTCATTACTCTTTTCAACAAGAGAGGCGGTTGGGCTGATAATCTAGTCAACACCGTTTTTGATGATCAAGCCACTACTGCAATTGCTGCAGGCACAGCACCCTTTACCGGGTCTTTCCGCCCGGAAACCGTGTTATCTGCACTTAATGATAAAAATGCCAGAGGCACCTGGACTCTTAGCATTGCGGATACCGCCGGGGGCGATGTCGGCAAACTAATCTCTTGGAAACTGATCATGGTTTCCAACACCAAGCTAGGCTCCATCACCAACCTTGCCAGTACCACTGGGGGATCCATCAATGTCACCAATCCTGTTGCAAGCATGGCAATGTTTAACCCTGCGATTCCAATATTAAATACACCCACAACAACGGGAAATTCAACTCCTATTTCAAATAGATTATGCCCTTGCGGTTGCAGTGGATTTCCAATAACAACCACAGCAGTAATGCCCATTTTAAGCCCACCTTTATTGCGGAGTGGTTCTAACTCCCCGGTGAATTCCCTAGTTCCCAATGGACCTTCCAATAGCAATACAAGTTCTTCATCGAGCCTAAGGCCAACAACCCAACAAACCTTAGTTGATCAGCTCTTTACAGGATTGTTCAGGATTTAATTGGACTGGATTATTTAGGGGGAAGAGACCCAGCCAGCGCAGTGGCTGGGCTTAAAGATATATCCTCACAATTTAGGATTGGGGTTGAAGACATATTTAAGAAACCCAGCCAGCGCAGTGGCTGGGCTTACTATCTATCATTAAAATGCCGCAATATGGCGGGGCTGACATATGTATTATTTAAATTAAGCGCAGGGGATGCGGCTTAATAAATCACCGCACTATACAAAACTAAGCTTCCATATTTTTTATCATTCTGATCTGCACCTGATGCGGGTGGATGTCCTACCCTTCAGGAATGAACACCCAACCCCACTACCAATCACGCATCCGAGAGCACCGAAAAGTCCGCGCAAGCGACCTATTTGCTCACCCGCTCAACCCACGCGTCCATCCCGATGCGCAAAAATCAGCCCTCACAGCAATCCTTCAGGAAATCGGCTTCGCCCGCAGCCTGCTTGCCTACGAAACACCCGAAGGCAAACTCCAACTCATCGATGGCCATTTACGCAAGGAGCTTTTCCATGACCAGGAAGTCATGGTCGAAATCCTTGATGTCAATGAACAGGAAGCAAAGGCGCTTTTATTATCGCTCGATCCCCTCGCATCCCTCGCGCAATTCGATTCACCAACACTCGATACCCTGCGAAAAGTGACCCAAACACAATCCGAAGCCCTGCAAAACCTCTGGGATTCCATCGATTCCACAAGCCAAAAAACAAAACAGGAACTCCAGCAAGCTGCTCAAAAGAAAGAACCAATTCTCAAGGAACAATTCCTTGTCCTGGTGGAGTGCGAGTCCGAGGCACAACAGTTGAACCTTCTTAATTCCCTCAAAAAACAACAGTTTCAATGCAAGGCATTACTTTCCTACACACGGGAGAAATCATGAAGGTTGTTGTTGAACTAAAAAGCACCCTGGTTGATTCGCCACGCGTCGCACAGGTGCGTGGTTTGTTCGACCTGGCCCCATCCACCCTTGATCATCATGTTCGCGAACATCAACTTGCGATCGAGGAAAATCCCTGGCACATCGGGCTGATCACCGGGCCGAGTGGTTCGGGGAAAAGCACGCTCGCCCGGGTACTCTGGCCCGATACCGTGGCACCACCCAACCCCTGGCATCATGCCGCATCGCTGCTCGATTCATTCCCCATGGAATTGGGAATCAAGGAAGTGGTGGAGATATTATCCTCGGGTGGGTTTAGTTCGCCACCCGCATGGCTGAGGCCTTTTTCATCCCTTTCGAACGGGCAGCAATTCCGCGCGACACTCGCGTTATTGATCGCACAGGCAAAAGCAGGGGCTTCGAAAATGCCCATTGTCTTTGATGAGTTTACCTCGGTGGTGGACCGCACCGTGGCTCGGATTGGTTCCAGCGCGCTCGCAAAAATCATCCGCAGGATGGAAATGCAATTTGTCGCGGTCACCTGCCATGATGACATCATCGAATGGTTGCAGCCCGATTGGATCTACCGTGTGGATGAGGGAACATTCACCTGGAGGTGCCTTCGGCGAAGGCCAGAAATCGAGCTTGAGATCATTCGCACAAAAGCATCCGCATGGCATCTGTTCGCACCACATCACTATTTAAGCAATGCCATTGCGCCTTCAGCAATTTGTTTCCTGGCAAGTTGGAACAAACAACCTGTCGCGTTTTCCGCATGGCTGCCGTTCGTGGGCAAAGGCCCGCCCACAAGGAGAGAACACCGGACCGTATGCCTGCCTGATTTTCAAGGGGTTGGAATAGGGCAGGCATTATCCTCAACCATCGCATCGATGTTCAAAGGCCTCGATTTGCGGGCCATCAGCACGACAACCCACCCGGGCTTAATTGCCTCGAGGATACGCGGTTCCAACTGGCAATTACGAAGGGCGCCATCGCTTGCACAACGATCGGGAAAAATGAACTTGAGCCACGCCCGCACAAGATTGACAGCGGGGTTTGAATACATCGGCGCGGCAATGCCAGCGCGATTGGCCCGCGACCTAATGCGCACCCAACAAGTTTGATCATCAGGGATCAGCATGAACCAATCACCAACACCTGAAATCACCCATACGATCACCTCATACTTGCAGGCGGGGGGCACCCCGGAAATCGCAGCGCAAGCCGCGGGGATTTCAGAGCAAACTTTTAATCGCTGGATTGCGAAAGGAAAAACAACCAGAGCACCGAAAGTGTTCAAAACTTTTTACAAGGCGGTTGAGCAGGCGCACGCACAGGCCAGACTGAGAGCCGAGATTGCGGCGTTCAATGATAAGCCATTGGAATGGTTGAAAAACGGGCCTTGCAAAGGAGGGATTGAATGGGGGAAAAAAGGGGCAGGTAAAAAAACAGAGGCAGATGAACTGCCTCAATTTCACACTCAGAAATTCCTGCAACTCTTGATGAGGGTTTTGGAAGCGTTCCCCGAAGCGAGGAAAGCGGTTGCAAAGGCCCTGCATCAAACAAAAGCTTGATTTCTGCGAGGGCGATTGAAAGTTTACAAGGTTGGCGTGCCAAAAAGGCCACCAGTGAAATAACCGGTTGAAATGCTTGGCATCGTTGATAATGTCGAGCTACCCAGCGAAATTTTTGGTGGAACAATATAAGTGCTTTCACTTTCAGCAAGGCCATAGGTTTGGAAGCTGAAGATGGAGGCGCGTGGGGCACCACCCGGACCTGCAAGAGCCACCGCGACTTCCTGGTCATTGGCATCCCTTGCAACTCCGGCACGGATCGCGCCGGTGTATCCGCTAAACACATTGGTCACCGGTATGCCGGTTGGGCCATTATTAAGAATGACGCCAAATTGGTTGTTGGTAGTGCCCACGACAAGGTCGGTGATGCCCAAGCCTTGGTCAAGGTTTCCAGCGGCGATGCTCAAGCCACCCCTGCTCTTGAAATCATTGAATGCGAAGAAATCATCAACAAGTTTGGGTGAACTACCCAAGCCATTAACATCGTAGGATCGGATGTTGTATCCCGCGTTGCTGGCAGGGGCGACGATGACCTCCTCACCTGCGTTGGAATTGCGCTGGCCAGCGGTCACAACGACGCCACCGTTGAACTTTTGTGGGTATGCAAAGAAATTATTTAGAGGGGATGTGGTATTCACCCCGGTTGCGGAACCACCATAGACTTCAACGCGTGGCCCACCGGTCGCGCCTGCGCCGCAAATGATATCATCAAAACCATCGTTATTGGTATCGCCAGCAGCGATGTAAACACCGCCTTTGAAAGTGGGAAGATTGAAAGCATAAAATTGGGCGATGGGTTGAGGATTGACGGTAAAATCGCCACTACTTGGATTTTGGTTAATGGTAAACACCTTGATATGGGGAGAACCACCAACACCAGCAGCGGTGATGATTTCGCGATTGCCATCGCCATTGACATCGCCAAGAGCAACCCTTACACCGCCGGTAAAGGAAGGATCATAGGCAAAGAAGGATAAATATTGGGGTCCGTTACCCAAGGTATCAGTGTTACTAAATGTAACAGTAACGAGTGGGCCACCACCAGAATCGGTGCCAACCGCGGTGAAATCATTCAAGGATCCCTGCCCCACGATAATAGGTTGGGCGGTGGATGGAGTGAGCCTGGATTCAAGATTGAGAAGTTCCAGCTTGGCGGAATTGTTTTTTTTGCTTGGCTTCTTAAGGTTGAACAGTTTATTTATTAAATTACGCATCTCAATACTCCAATAAATTGGATCCCAATCAAGGCCCCCCGATAAAGCATTCCAATGCTTAAAAATCGATGCTAACAACGGGTTGCTAATGAATGATCGGCAAATGGGAGAAATAATTTGAATGAATAACTTAAGAAATAATTTTTAATTTCGAAATAAAGAAATAAATGGAAGGGTTACAGATTGCACCTTCCGCAAACTAATCAAATTGACATGAATTGGTAAAATGGGCGAAACCGACCAATATAGCCCAGATTATAATGATTAAAAAACAAGACCCACGAATTTGAACTCGTGGGTCTATCTTTTATGTACCTGAATTGGTTTTAAGGTATCTGGGGATCGGAAGACATATCGCCACCCTGAGGGGTTTCAGCAAAATAGAAATTTTCACTGGAGATATTGGAGTTTAGGGTGACAACACTACCATCAGCCATTCCCATGTTGATTGCAGAGCCCATGCCGTGCAATTTCAAGGGATGAACATTATTGGAAGGAAGATTGAATTCAGGTTTCATATGACATTCACAATTCCAGTTTTGGGTTTGCAATGCGGGGTTGGTGGTCCAACCAGCACTAGGGCCTGAGAGATTCACATAACCAAACCTGGACCAATAGGAACTTGAATAAGTTGATGGTCTTAAAAGGTTAAGGGGATTGGTTGAATGTTCATAACTAGTAACCACAGGGGGAGTGCCATAAGCCCAAAGACCGGCACCCTCACTTGGGAAAGTACCCGGCGCTCGGGAGGCAACAGCGTACCGTTCACCAAAAATAACAGTATGAGATAGCCCATCAGAAATTCCGGTAAACTTGGCACCCTTGTCACCAAAGACTTGGAAGTTGGCAGAATAACTGGAAAGGCCCCACTTGTTGGTGGAGGTGGCATTGGCCTGGTTTGCCCAGTTGGGCCAGGGATTGGATGGGCCTCCTGCAATCCAAAGAGGAACAGAACCGGGCAAAGTATAAACACCATTGTTGGCAGACCAGGTTGGATCAAGCGGATTGTTAAGCCCTTTGATTACCGCGCTGCGGGCTGCATCCCTGCCTAACTTATATACGGCTTCTTGTTCAATAAACGGCAAGAGATTAAAGAAAAATGAAGCCTGGTTTCCATTGCCAGCACCCGCGGCAGGCTGGGTACCAACCACGCCAAACATGGGGGGAGTGATTTGAAATTGATCATGGCAGTTGTGAACAGCAAGTGCCAGCTGCTTTAAATTGTTCTTGGATTGGGTTCTAGCAGCTGCTTCACGCACCTTCTGAACCGCAGGTAATAACAAACCGATCAAGATGGCGATAATGGCGATGACAACCAACAATTCAATCAGAGTAAATGCTTTTCTAGAAGCAATATGTTTGGAAAACATGAGTGAAAACTCCTCAAAAACGGTGCAATAAGATATTTTTAAAAATAATGGTTTACAGGGTGCGAACTGGTTTTAAAGACAATCCATGCTTAGCCAGTACGAGTGAAACGGACACGCCGCCACGAAGTGTTATTTGGTTCAGGAAAAACCCTGGCCAAAAACGACAGGATTCGTCGCCAAAGAAATGGCAAAGATAGGCTTCAAAGATAGTGTGGAAATACACATTAGCCAAAAATCCTGTGTTATTAAACTCAGATAATAATCTAAGTAGACGAACTTGGATTGTCAAGAAATAATGGAATAGGAAAGGAAACATTGGAGTTTTCATGGCTTCTATCATTACAATTCAATCATATTTCACCAGTTAATAAGGGTACCACCATGGATCGCAGGTCTTTTGTCGGAACCGTGACAGCCAGCTTGGCAGTAGCAACCAGCACCCCGGGTGCAGATGATAAAAAACCACGCATTCTTATCGTGGCAGGGCCATCAGCACATCCCCCTGGAACCCACGAAGTTGCCGCGGGCGCAAGGCTGATGAAGCATTGCCTTGAAAATATCTCGAACACCACCCTCATCAACGCGGATGTGATTGCGAAATGGCCCGATGACCCATCATCCCTCGCATCCTATTCAAGCCTGGTTTTCATAGGCGATGTTTTTCCCCCGATGAAAATGCCGGAAACTTCAAAGATCCTCAAGGATATCGGCGCCATGATGGATCGAGGCTGCGGTATTGTCTGCGTGCATTATGCCACCGGGTTGACCGCAAAGGATGTCGCGGAAGATGGCGACCACCCCTTGTTGCGCTGGATGGGTGGCTATTTTGCAACGGGTTGCAAGCATCATAAAAGCATCGCGCGGATTTTCCCGAAATCAACGATCACGCCCGCGGCGAAGGACCACCCCATCAACCGGGGCTGGAAAGAATACACCATCAACGATGAGCCCTACATCAACAATTACTTTGGCAAGGATGGCAACAAGCTCGCGGCCAATGTGACCGCGATCGCAACCGCAATGCTTCCTCCCGAAAAACCAAGCGCGGAGGTGGTTGCCTGGGCGACGCAAAGAAAAGATGGCGGGCGGGGTTTCGCCATCGTGATGCCACACTTCTTCCGCAATTGGAAACAGGAGGATATGCGCAAGTGCATCATCAATGGAATTGTGTGGAGTGCAGGTGGTGAAATCCCCAAAGAAGGGATACTGACAAAACTTGATGATCTTTCACAGTTCAAGCCGGACGCGGTGGAACCCAAGGTGCGCGAGCCAAAACCCAACAGCACAAAGTGATGATCCGGTAAACCAGCCTAAAGCATACGCGGGGCTAATTGATCAACCATATGGATACGAACATTCGCCAAAATCATTCCAAGCACACCATGATCATGTGATTATCCATGATAAGAGTTAAAATCAATTGCCTGTAAAGAACACCAAGGCTATGATTTAAGCATGAAATCCCTGCCCGGTTTGATCATCCTTTTGACATTCACCCTGCCCCTCCGGTCACAGACCATCACCCCGGAGGACTCGACTTTTTTTGAACAAAAAGTCCGCCCGCTTTTGGTGGAGCATTGCCACTCATGTCATTCCGTGGAGGCAAAAAAGTCCAAAGGTGGCTTGAAACTTGACAGCGCTGAATCCATCTCCAAGGGGGGCGATTCAGGCCCTGCTTTAATTCCGGGAAAACCCGATCAAAGCCTGCTTATCAAGGCGGTTCAATATCGAAACAACGAAACTCTGTTGATGCCACCCAAGGGAAAGCTGCAAGCAAGGGAGATCGCAGTGCTTGAGGAATGGGTGAAGCGTGGCGGGTATTACCCTGCTTCAACCCAAAAAGCCGAGGCTAAAAAATTCAAAAGCATCGAGGAAGGAAAAAAGTTCTGGTCGTTTCTACCCTTGGAAAAGAAACCAACCCCAAAAGTAAAACAGCAAGATTGGCCCCTCACCAGGATCGATTCCTTTCTTCTATCAGAGCAGGAAAAACAAGGATTAAAACCAGCCCCTCGATCAACCTCCGCACAGTATTTACGCAGGGTGACTTTCGATCTCACCGGCCTGCCACCCACTCCCGCTGAGATTGATGCCTTCAAAAACCCAACCGAGGAAGATTACAAGAAGCTGGTTGATAGGTTGCTTTCCTCACCCCATTATGGGGAACGGTGGGGTCGCACCTGGCTTGACCTTGCGCGCTACTGCGACATTCTCGAGCAATGGGCTGACACCAAGGGGCAATCCTACCTCTACCGCGACTGGGTCGTCAAAGCCATGAATGATGACCTGGGTTTTGACAAGTTCAGTATCCTGCAACTGGCTGCGGACCAGATGAATTCATCGCTGCCTGATCGCGCGGCACTCGGATTCCTCGGGCTTAGTCCTTCTTATTGGAAAGAACTCCAACTACCTGTGGATATAATCAAGACCGTGGTTGCGGAGGAATGGGAGGAGCGCATCCACACATTATCAAGCACCTTCCTGGGTTTGAATGTGGCTTGTGCAAGATGCCATGATCAC
>SYCV01000023.1 GCA_005786805.1 Planctomycetia bacterium
GCCCAATCCCCTTCCGGAACGGGTCAGGTTCAAATCTCCCACCGACACTTCCTTGACAAGCCCGAGATCGGTCAATTTTGCCACGCCGTTTTTTCCCACAAGAATATTGTCAGGCTTGACATCCCGGTGGATGAGTTTGTCCTTGTGTACCTGGTTCAATGCCTTTGCCACTTGGGCGATTAGTTTAATTGCCTCAAGTTCCTCGAATTTTCCATCACGGCTAATCAATATTCCAAGGGATTCACCATTGACAAATTCAAGGACCAAAAAAGGCACATCGTTATCCTGTCCGAAGTCCAGTGCCTTGACCAAATTCGGGTGGGTAAACTTGCTTGCAACCTTGTATTCCTGTTCGAAACGCTTCAGCAACACTGGATTATGGACATAATTGGGTGACATCACCTTGATCGCAACCACGGATTTATCCTTGATGTTGCGGGCCATGTAAATGGAACCCATGCCGCCCTCGGCGATTTTTTTCAAAAGCTCGTAATGGCTGATCTTGCCCAGGGGCTGAACATACCCCTGGGGCTTGCTGATCTCGGTTTTTTCCGTTGGCTCACTCATGGATATCATTTTATAGCAGATTCAAGCCACTAGCGATTTAAGATTCAAAATTCTCGAATTCTTAATGAAGGGTAATGGTCAAGTTGAAATAGTTTCATTCGGAATAGTCATCCTATTAGGATTAATACATACATCTTCCCTTGAATATCATTCACATTTTATTGGCCTAACAGCTTGTTATGGGGAAGTATATAATTAACGGATGGAATCCGTGGTGTAATCCTTCCCATGGAAAAGAGATGGGCTGATCGATGTCCCTACTTGGAAAAATCTTTGTCCTTTTGAATACCCTGCTTGCGTTTGGCCTGGGTGTTGTCCTATTGCAGGACCTGGGGGTCCGCAAAAATTGGAGTTACCTTGTTTTCAGGCAGGATCTGGTTCTAAATGGTCTTCCTTTGGATGAGGATGAGACCACCAAGACTAATATCAACATCAAATCCAATCTAGAGGCTTTGGACAATGGTGCCCTGAATGGGATTTTCCAGGATGCCGGCGGCCCTCTGAAGCATGAAGGCAAGGTTGTTCTCACCCAGGTTGATGAAGTCAAGCGCATGCACAAGAAGCTTGATGACAAGGAAAAGGAAATCGAAGGCAGCGACAAGAAAGCCAGGTTTCTAGCGAAGGTGCTCCTTGAAAATGCGGTCACCTATGTTGACAGGCGCAAGTACGATGACTTGATCAACAAGGCTGATCCAAAAACCCTTTCGGATGAATACACCGCCCTTCGTGAAAGTGTGGATAATTTATTCTTGTCCTCGGAACCGCGTGAGAAAAGCAGGCTTCCGCAGCAGGCCAGCATCATCAGCAAGTCGGAGTCAAGGACAGCGATCGCCGCATTGTTGCTTTCACTTTATCAGGCTGTGGATGATGGCTCGGAAGAATCGCTTCGAAGATTGGTTGTTGTTGTGGGTCCGGATTATGCCTCAAAAGCCTTTGATGGCCATGCGGTGGTGCTTACCCGTGCTTTTGACAACCTTGAGAGCCAGTTGAACCGCGAAGAGGCGAATTTTGTTACCGAGCATCGCGAATTACTTTCCGAGATGTTACGCAGGTCTAAACGCATCAAGCAGATCGAGGGTTTCAAGCTTGAATACGATGAGCGCATCAAAACCCAGAAAACTTTACTTGAGCGGGAAAAATTATTGCTCGCCAAGCTGGAGAAGGAGCTTGAGGAACAGCGTGAATTGACAGATAAACTGGTCAGTAATTTCCACCTGATCAGCGAGCGGTTGTTCACGGTGCATAAAAATTTGCAGGGTGTGAGGGTGGGTAACGAAGACCAGGAAAAAAAGCTTCGTGCGGTAGAGGCAAACCACTAGGTCACGGATTAGGTTAAAGGGAAGCCATGGCTTTGAATATTGGAAAAAAGATGGTTTATCTGCTCGCACTGGGCAGTTTCACCCTTGCGACTTGGGCTATCTCGCTTTTTTTCACCCCGGTGCTCACCCCGGTCATCGGCCCTGATGGAAAACCCAAGGAAGGTTCCTGGCAGGAAATTGAACAGCGCAAGGCGAAGATTGATTCTTGGTTCAAGGATGCAAAGGATGGTCCAAGCCCCATACAAATTGCTGCGAATCGTTATGGTGCTTCCCGTGCGAAAATGCTTAACCTCGAATCGCAGGTCGCAAAATCTGAGAAATACTATGCTGATCAGCTTGAGTTTCTAAAGACCAAGGCTTCTGAAAAAGAGCCCGCAATGAATATCGCCCTGAAAAACGGGCAACCTATCCGCCTCAAAAATGATTTCATACCCTTGCAATTTGAGGAAATAAAAGACATTGATGGGAACACCTTTGAGAATCTCAGCGCCTTGGGGAAAAAGATAGAAGCACTCGATAATGAGATCAGGGCCAAGCAAAAAATACTGGATGAAACCTCCAAGGAAAACAAGAAGTTGGTTGATCTGCAGGCTGATCAATTCCAAAAAGACCCGGACGGCAAGATAGTTAACGGCCCCGATGGCAAACCCATTGTCGTGGTGAAAGGATTGCAGACGATCATCGAGGAGGAAAAATTAAAGCGAAAGAAATTTGCCGAGGAGTTTGATGCGATTGAGCAGGCTTATGTCAACTTGACATTGGAGCACTTTGATCTCGCCAAGAGGCGTGCTGAGTTAAAAACCCGTTTTGTGGAACTTAGAAACTCCGGGCTCGCCACAATTCCCTAGTTTGTGGTTTTTCCCTTATTTCCCCCTCCTTCCCTCCTTTTGTTTAATGTTGTGTTTTTGCTGAAACTTCTCATTTCATGGGCGTTGTTGCCGTTGACAAGCTTTCAATTTCTAGGCATAGTCCCGCCCGGATGGAAATATTGCTATTTTCAACATGGATTAAATGGTTTCTGTTATCATTAAAGTGAAGGTAATTGGCTGTAATTTAAATCCAATTAAATAAAAGAGGATCAGGTCATGACACCTGTGGGAAAAATTCTGGTCTTTGTGAATTTGGTATTCAGCCTGTTCGTGGGTGCCATGGGTCTCATGGTATTCACCGCGGACACGAACAAAAATATGGAAATTATCAAGGTTCAGCGGGAAAGAGATGTGCTCAAGGCGAGCAATGTAACCTATCAAGAGGAAAATAAAACCCTTCAGGAAAGCGGTTCCTCCTCCGTCAAGGAAAAAGAGGTTGAAATAGTCAAGTTGAAAACTGAGATCGAGGATTTCAAAAGGGTCAAGGATGACTTGGACAAGAAATACAACGAGGCTTCCAAAAAGCTGAATGAAAAAGACATAGTCCTTCAGACCGCGGTGGCGGAATCAAGCCGCAGGCAGGAACAAAATGACCAGATGAGGGAGATTCTCAAGGCTGAAGTCAAGCGTAACACTGAGATTTCCAAGGAACTGGAGCTTAGCAGGTCCAATGAGATCGCCCAGAGAATATCAGCGCAGACTTTCAAGTCAACCAATGAAAGATTGGAAGCCCAGCTTCGCGAGATGGCCAAGGACATGGAGCGTGCCAAGTCAGGTACAACATCGGCCCTGGCCCAGGTCAACAAGGCCACCAAGAATCCGCCCCCAGACAATATTGAGGGCATGGTCAAGGATGCCAATGCCAGCGGTTTGATCAAAATTTCGATAGGCTCCGATGCCGGGCTTACCAAGGGCCACACTCTTGAGGTTTTCAGGCTTTCAGCCATCGCTACTCAGTCCAAATATCTTGGAACGGTTCGCATTCTTGATGTGACTCCCAATGAGGCTGTTGCTCAGCCGGTCAGGCCTTTGGCTGACAAGCCGGTTGTGGGTGATCGTGTTGCAAGTCGCATTCTTGGAAGTTGATCATCAAGGGTTTAAGAAAATTATCATGGAGGGTTTCCAAAAATGGCAGCCAAGGCTAAAGCCACCTCATCCGGTGCACGGAGTGACGCCTATACAGGGATTCTGATTTTATCCCTTCTTGCGCAGCTTATTGGCGGAGGTTTTCTTTTTTGGGATTACATGAGGCTTACCACACCCAGTGGCCCGCCTGAATCTGTGAACAAAGTGGTCGCAAGGCCGGGTAAGTTGACCAAGGATGGGGCACCCGCTCCACAGGCGCCCCCTGCTCCTCCCGCTCCTGAAAAAGCCGACCCACCGGCAAATTAACGGTTTTTGTCTTACCCGTTATTTCAAGTGATCTTATAATCATGCCATCAAAGCCAATTGCTATCGAAAGCGTTCTCCTTTCGGCTTGGCCTTTTATGTTTTTTGGTGCACCAACATGAATCATCATTATTTGGCTTTTGTCGGGATTGTCGCTTTCTTTTACTCCAGTCATTTTCTTAAATCGCAGGGCCCTTCCTTGAAATACCCGGTAACAAAAAAAATCGAACAGGTTGATGATCTTCATGGGGTCAAGGTCGCTGATCCATATCGCTGGCTCGAGAATGATGTTCGCAATTCCGGCGAGGTCAAAGACTGGGTGGATGCTGAAAACCTGGTGACAAACGCCTATCTGTCTGAAATTCCCGAAAGGGCGGGGATTCGAAAGCGCCTTGCGGAGCTTTGGGATTACGAGAAATTTTCCACACCCGTTGTCCGGGAAGGCAGGTATTTCTACACCCGCAATGATGGCTTGCAAAACCAGGCTGTGCTTTTCGTGCAGGATGGCCCCAAGGGAACACCCCGTGTTCTTCTCGATCCCAACACCATGGCCAAGGATGGCACAGTCGCTCTTTCCTCCTGGATTCCCAGTGATGATGGCAAGCTTCTTGCGTTTGGCATTGCTGAAGCGGGTTCCGACTGGCATGTCTGGAAGATTTTGAATGTTGAAACGGGCGCCCAACTTGCTGATGAGCTTCGCTGGGTCAAGTTTGCAAGTCCCGCATGGACACCTGATGCCGGTGGCATTTATTACAGCAGGTTTGATGAACCCGCCGCGGGCGCGAAGTTCCAGGGCCTTAATCTCAACCAGAAGGTTTATTTCCACAAGGTTGGAACCGCGCAAGCTGATGACAAACTTATTTACAAACGCCCTGATCATCCTGAATGGGGTTTTCAAACCGAGGTCACTGAAGATGGCAGATACCTGCTTATCACCACCTGGAAGGGCACGGATCACAATTATCGGATCACTTATCTCGACCTTTCCAAGAAGGATTCCCAACCTGTCGACTTGATCGATAATTTTGAAAATGAATATTCACTGATAGGCAATGAGGGCAGCACCCTTTATTTCAAGACGAATTACAAGGCCGCATTGCACCGGGTGGTGGCGATCAAGCTGGAAAAGCCTGAACCCGCGAACTGGAAGGAAATCATCCCTCAGGCCAAGGAGGCGCTTCAGGGTGCAAGCCTTTTTGGGAAACAGTTCATCGCAAGTTATTTGAAGGACGCCCGCACCCTCATCAGGATTTTTTCAATCGATGGCGGGGCATCCACCGAGCTTGCATTACCCGGAATAGGAACCGCGGGTGGATTTGGTGGCAGGCAGAACGCCACCGAAACCTTCTACTCTTTCTCCAGCTTTGCGACCCCGCCTTCCATTTATCGCTATGACCTGAAAAAGGGAACCAGCGAAATTTATCGTGCCGCGAAGGTTAAATTCAACCCGGATGATTACCAGGTTGAGCAGGTGTTCTACCCCAGCAAGGATGGCACCAAGGTCCCCATGTTTCTCACCTATCGCAAGGGGTTGAAAAAAGACGGCAATAATCCCGTGCTGCTTTACGGGTACGGCGGGTTCAACATTTCCCTCACACCCTCGTTTTCCGCAAGCAGGATCGCATGGCTTGAAATGGGTGGCGTTTTCGCGGTTGCAAACCTTCGGGGTGGTGGCGAGTATGGCGACCCCTGGCACAAGGCCGGAACCAAGCTTTTAAAACAGAATGTCTTTGATGATTTCATCTCCGGGGCCCAATGGCTCATCAATGAAAAATACACCCAGAGTTCCAAGCTTGCTATCCAGGGCGGTAGCAATGGGGGATTGTTGGTGGGTGCCTGCATGACTCAGCGGCCCGATTTGTTCGGTGCCTGCCTGCCCGCTGTTGGTGTTATGGACATGCTTCGGTTCCATAAGTTCACCGCTGGGCGTTTCTGGGTTGATGACTACGGCTCCGCGGATAATCCAGATGAATTCAAGGCTATCTATGCCTACTCGCCCTACCACAATCTTAAAAAGGGTGTCCGCTACCCCGCGACCATGATCACCACTGCTGATACCGATGACCGTGTGGTGCCCGGCCATAGTTTTAAATTCGCAGCCATGCTTCAGGAATGTAACCAGGGTCCCAACCCCGTGCTGATACGCATAGAGACCAAGGCTGGCCATGGTGCGGGTAAACCAACCGCAAAGATCCTTGATGAGGTTGCGGACCAGTTCGGATTTCTCGTTAAAAATCTGGGCATGAAGCCCGGTTGATCCATGTTTTATGCCAGGTACAAGGAGGTGCTTTATGGCAAGTTATCGCGGACATCTTAAATTTTCTTCCATGCTGGCGGTCGCCAACGGATTGCTCGCCACATTTTATTTCAACCTCGACTGGGGCACCAGCCTGATGGCGGCGGGTATCACCGCGGTCAGTGGTTTGCTTCCCGATCTTGATAGTGACAGCGGGGTTCCCGTGCGCGAGATGTTCAACCTTGCCGCCGTGCTTGTACCACTCATGCTACTCAAGCGAATGCTGGGCTTTGGAATGACCGAGGACCAGACTTTTGCCGTCCTGGGTATTCTTTATGTCTTTATCAGGTTCGGGCTTTCGAATATTTTCAAGCATCTGAGTGTTCATAGGGGGATGTTCCATAGTGTTCCCGCCATGATCATCGCAGGCTGCCTGGTTTTCCTTTGTTACACCCACGACAGCATGCTGCTTCGAATGTACATGGCTGCAAGCGCCATGGTGGGTTTCCTTTCGCATCTCGTGCTGGATGAGCTTTGCAGCGTGGATTTCAATGGGATGTCGGTGCAGTTGAACCAGTTTGCAGGAAGCGCGGTCAAGTTTTTCGGCCCTTCAATCATGGCCAACCTGTTTGCATGGTCGTTGTGCATCACCATGGGTTATCTGGCATGGGTTGATTTTGAACATCATTCACTGGCACTTAAGAATGGCAAAAAGCCCGACCACGATAGCATGCATATCATGCCTCCCAAGTCCCAGCCTCTCACAAAAACAGTAAAACCTGTTGCACAGCCCTTCTCCCAGCTTTAGACTTTATAACTAGATATCAATCCAAAACCGCACATCCACCCTTTCACTAGGGTGGGTGTCTTTATTTCTTTTTCAAAGGAGCCTTTTCAATGTCAAGCAGGCTGAATCGTCGTAGTTTTGTCAAAAAGACCTCAATCGCAGGAGCAGGTTTCTGGCTTGCAGGGGGAATCGCTCCCGCACAGGAAAAGAAATCCGCCCTCGAAGGCTTGCGCTTTGCAGGCGTGGGCGTGGGTGGCAAAGGCGGTAGTGATATCGACCAAGCCGGGACATTTGGCGAAGTCGTAGGTATCTGTGACATTGATGACAACACCCTTGGCAAGAAGGGCGAAAAGTTCACCAAGGCCAAAAAGTTCCATGATTTTCGCAAGATGCTTGAGGAAATGGGCAAGGACATCGATGCGGTGGTGATCGGCACTCCCGATCATACCCACGCGCCAGCTGCAGCCATGGCGATGCGCATGGGCAAGCATGTTTATGTTCAAAAACCACTCACTCACACCGTGAAGGAAGCCCGTGTTCTTCGTGAACTTGCAGTCGAGAAGAAGGTCTGCACCCAGATGGGCAACCAGGGTACTGCAGAAAACGGACTTCGCGAAGCGGTTGAACTTGTGCGCGCAGGTGTCATCGGCCAGGTAAAGGAAGTTCATGTATGGACCAACAGGCCGATTTGGCCACAATCTCCCAAGGTGACCTCCCGCCCAACCGGCACGACCGAAATCCCCAAGCATGTTCATTGGGATGAATTCATCGGCCCTGCCCCCATGCGCCCCTACGCCCCCGGATATCATCCTTTCGCATGGCGCGGTTGGTGGGACTTCGGCACCGGTGCCCTCGGCGACATGGCTTGTCACACAGCCAACATGGCATTCATGGCCTTGAAGCTTGGATACCCCACCTCAGTGATGGCTGAATGCGAGAAGATCAACAACGAAACCTATCCCGGCTGGGCAAAGGTCGCGCTTGAGTTTCCCGCACGCGATACCATGGCCCCCGTCACCCTCAGGTGGTACGAAGGCAAGCTTGATGGTGTGCTGGTTCATCCTCCAAAGGAACTCCAGGCCAAGATCCTCGCCAAGGGCAAGGATGGCAAGGAGGAAAAACTTGTCTCCTCAGGTTCCATCCTTGTTGGTGACAAAGGCATCATTTATTCACCCAATGATTACGGTGCTGCCTTCCGCCTTTACAACCTTGATGGTTCCGCAATGGAAAAACCA
Organism: Planctomycetia bacterium; assembly: GCA_005786805.1. Classification (GTDB taxonomy): domain Bacteria; phylum Planctomycetota; class Planctomycetia; order Gemmatales; family Gemmataceae; genus UBA969. The sequence goes on from SYCV01000023.1 coordinate 8,403, forward strand.
AAGGTTGACCAGGTTCTTCCCCGAAATGGCAAGGGCGATTCCGGCATGAAGGGCGAATGGGTCGAGGCCATCCGCAAGAATGACCCTACAATCGCGATGTCCAACTTCAATTACGCCGGCATGCTTACCGAGGCCATTCTGCTTGGTAATGTCGGCATGAAGGAATCCGGCAAGAAGCTTGAATGGGATGGTCCAAACTTCAAGTTCACCAACAATTCCGGCGCGAATGCGCATCTTCATTTTGAATACCGCAAGGGTTATTCACTCTAGTACTGTTTGTTTTTTTCGTCGGTCATTTTCCCCACCCTGTGAAAGCAGGGTGGGTTCTTTCACACCATTGAGAGTTCTACCATGAGATTCCTGGCTTCCTCGCTTTTTCTTGCATCCGTGTTTTTTGTGCTCGCGGACGGCCCGCAGGATAACATCGCTGAAAAAGTGCGACCTGTCCCGCCCGAGGGGGTGATGGTGCCCGCCGAGGTTCGTTCCGAACTGCAAAAAGGCGTTGATGACCTGGGCAAACAGATCAACTCGCTAAAGAAATCCCTCGCGGGGAAACCCCTATATGATCTTCTCCCCGATGTCGAGATTTTTCATAACAGTGTCCGTTATGCGCTGGCCCATAATGAGTTTTATGATGCCAAGGAATTTCCCGTTGCCAAAAAGCACCTGCAACTGGGCATGGATCGTGCCAAGTCCCTTGCGGAAGGCAAGGCGCCCTGGACAACCGCCACTGGATTGGTGGCCCGTGGTTATCGTTCCAAGATTGATGATTCCGTCCAGCCCTACGGCCTTGCGATCCCCGCGGATTACACCGGCCCCAACGATCGCAAGCGCAGGCTCGATCTCTGGTGCCATGGCAGGGGCGAAAAACTTTCCGAATTGAACTTCATTGAAGGTGTGATGCGAAGCGCGGGACAGTTCGTTCCTCCCGGTGGCATGGTGCTTCAGCTTTATGGCAGATATTGCTGCGCCAATAAATTCGCAGGCGAGATCGACGGTCTCGAGGCCATGAACCATGTCGAAAACAATTACGCGATAGATCGAAACCGCGTCGTTATCCGAGGTTTCTCGATGGGTGGCGCGGCATGCTGGCAGTTTGCAGCGCATTACCCGGGCAGATGGGCCGCAGCCGCACCCGGTGCAGGTTTTTCAGAGACTCCAGAATTCCTCAGGGTTTTCCAGAAGGAAGTCATCACCCCCAACGCCTGGGAAAAGAAACTTCTCCACTGGTATGACTGCACCGATTGGGCCATCAACTTTGCCAACCTTCCCGTGGTCGCCTACAGCGGTGAGATAGACAGCCAGAAACAAGCCGCTGATATCATGGAAACCTACATGAGGAAGGAAGGTATCGAACTTCGCCATATCATCGGGCCAAAAACCGGGCATAGCTATCATCCGCAGGCTAAAAAGGAAATCAGCGAGCGTATTGATTCGATTGTTGAAAAGGGTCGCACCACCATACCAAGGAGGGTTAGATTTTCCACTTATACCCTGCGTTACAACCAGATGCTATGGGTGCAGGTGGATCTTCTCAAGCAGCATTGGGAAAAAGCGCTGGTGGATGCTGAGATAGTCGATTCTAAGACCATCAAGGCCACCACCACCAATGTCGAGGGGTTGACTTTCAACATGCCCAGTGGATTATGCCCGCTGGATGTCACCCAGAAAACCAAGGTCATCCTTGACGGGGTTGAGATCACCTGCCCTGAACCCAAGTCGGATCGGTCCTGGGCCGCCCATTTCCGAAAGGAAAATGGCGCGTGGAAACTTGTTTCCCATCCCACCCCGCCGGGTGAACGCAAGGTGCATGGACTTTCCGGCCCGATTGATGATGCCTTCATGGATAGTTTCCTGGTCGTCCGTCCCACGGGTGAATCCAAGAACCCCAAGGTTCAGGCCTGGGTGAAATCTGAAATGGATCGTTCACTGGTTCATTGGCGCAAGCAGTTCCGGGGCGAGGCCCGTGTCAAAAATGACACCGAGGTCACCGAGGAAGATATCAAAAAACATCACCTGGTCCTCTGGGGTGACGCGACCAGCAACAAGCTTATCGCGAGGATCGCTTCCAAGCTTCCTGTGAAGTGGGATTCTGAATTGGTGGTGAACAAGGAAAAGTATGGTTCCGCTGATCACGCGTTGATCATGATTCATCCCAACCCGGAAAACCCAGGCAAATATATTGTGCTAAATAGCGGTTTCACCTTCAGGGATTATGATTACCTGAACAACGCCAGGCAGATTGCAAAGTTGCCTGACTACGCGGTTATCGACTTGAACATCGCGCCCAATGCCCGTTTTCCGGGCAAGGTCAAGACCGCGGGCTTCTTCAACGATGCTTGGAAGTTTGAATAGTGGCGCCGATAAAAACCATCACTCTTTTTCATGGGAGAAATAATATGAGCGGGATGAATCGCAGGCAGTTTGGCAAAGCGGCGCTCGCTGCCGCTGCAACCGTCACCATCGCGGGCACAAAATCCTCGGGCAAGGTCCTTGGCGCGAATGATACCGTTCGTGTCGCGATCGCGGGCCTGAATGGCAGAGGGGCCGCCCATGTGGGTGGATATGTCTCCCAAAAAGGTGTCGAGATCGCCTACCTGGTTGATCCTGACACTCGCACTTTTCCCAAGCGGGTCAAGGAGGTTGAAGGCAAGTCAGGCAAGGCGCCCAAGACCGTGCAGGATATCCGCGAGGCTTTGGCGGATAAAAATGTCGATGCTGTCTCCATCGCGACCCCCAATCACTGGCACAGCCTCATGACGATCTGGGCCTGCCAGGCGGGCAAGGATGTCTATGTTGAAAAGCCCATGAGCCATAATATCCATGAAGGCCGCATCGCTGTCGAAACCGCCCGCAAATACAAGCGCATGGTTCAGCATGGTACCCAGAGCAGGTCGAACGACAGCTGGGCAAAGCTTGCTGAGATCGTGAAGGCGGGAACCTACGGCAAATTGCTCGTCTCACGCGCACTTTGCTACAAATCCCGTGGCAGCATCGGCATCAAGGAAAACTCCAACGCGCCTACCGAGGTCGATTACAATCTATGGCTCGGGCCCGCAGCCTCTCGACCCTTCAACTCCAACTTTGTCCATTACAACTGGCATTGGTTCTGGGATTTCGGTAACGGCGACATCGGCAACCAGGGCGTCCATCAGATGGATGTCGCTCGCTGGCTTATTCCAAATGCAACCCTCCCCAAATCCGTCATCTCATTGGGTGGCAGGTTTGGTTATACCGACCAGGGTGAAACTCCAAACACCCAGATAAGCTTTCTTGATTTCGGCCAGACCATGCTTGTTTTTGAGGTTCGTGGCTTGAAAACCGATTCGCTCATGGGTGAGAAGGTTGGCAACATCCTTCATTTTGAAAATGGCACCGTCGCAGGCGGAAAATTCTTCAAGAAGGGTTCCGACAAGGGTGAACCACTTGTCTCAGTCGAAGCCCCCAAGCGTGGCATTGGCGGTGGCATCTTTGGTAACTTTATCTCGGCTGTTCGATCCCGTAAACAGGAGGCCCTCGACGCCGAGGTTCTCGAAGGACACTATTCCAGCGCTTGTTGTCATCTTGCCAACATCTCTGTCAGGTTGGGCACTGATGTCCCATTCTCGGAAAAAACCAAGGCCTTTGGCGATGACAAAATCGCCTACGAGACCATCGGCCGGATGGAGGAACATCTTACCAAGGGCAATGGGCTGAAGCTGGATGGCATGAAGTACAAGCTAGGCCGCAAGCTGGATTTTGATGCAGTTGGTGAAAAGTTCACTTCCGATGCCGATGCCAACGCGCTTCTTTCCAGGCCTTATCGTGATGGGTTCATGGTGCCCAAGAAAGTCTAGTGTGGATTGGCTGAATGTTTGCATCTGCGGGGAGGAGGCTGTGATTGGCCTTCTCCCCGTTGTTGGTTTAATGCCTTATTAAAAACCGGTAGAACCCATCCGAACTTTTCGCACGATGTTGAAATCCGCCTTGAATGGGATTTCCGGAAGGATTGGTTTTCGCATGGAATAGGTGTTTGCGAAGGGCGTGACTTTTATCTTTTCGTTGTGGGTATGCACCATCAGGGTATGGAGGACGATTGTGTCCTGGATGTTGTATGCCAGCAGCGTGTTCAAGACTTCCGGGTTTCCTTTTTTGCGGTATTCGTTCCAGAGTAACACCGCGTCAAACCCGTTGACATCATTCAATTCATCCCGGTTGATGCCCAAAAGTTTTTCGCAGCCCTTCAAGCCACCCTGCAGGCCCAGGCTTCGCAGGGGATACCTTAGGTCGATATGGGCGTGTGGTAATTTGATGCCAAAATAAGTTTCAATGTACGGAATGTCAAAGGACTTGCCGTTATAGGTTATCAAAAGACGATAGTTGAGGATGTCGCCTGGAAATTCATGAAGGTTGATGCCGTTGACATAATGTTTGATGGAAACGCCATCGTAAAGTGCGATGGTGGTGATGTCGCCACCGAACAGGCCGGTTGTTTCAATGTCAAGGAAGGCAGCGACTTGTTGAAAATCGTAAAAAAGTCTCCATAGTTCCTTGCTGGGAAGTTTGGCAGCGAAGTAATCGGGGGTTAGGTTTTGCTGGTGGCTGATCGATTCATGGATCTGTTCATTCCAAATATCGCGGGTTGACTGGGGAAGATTTAATCCAATTGTGGGAAGAGGGGATCCCCATGACCGAACCCCCAAAGACCAAAGGGCCTGCTCGGTTTTTTCGCTGATACCCGGAATATGGCAGAAAGTGCTGGCCAGCATGATAGTTCCGTCTGATGTGGACTGATCCATTCCTTTTGTTTTCATCAAGCCCGATTGTTATTGCTTTATCTAATTTATGAAATTAATATGAGTAGATTCGATTAATTCTTTATCCAATCTTCAATCAAACAGGTTTGAATGTCTGCACCACTAAAATTATCCATGAAAGCCCTTGCAATCGTTGCCTTGATCTCCCTTTTCGGGTGTGGATCTGAAAAGCAGCGATTTCCAATCGAGGGGGAAATCACCCTTAATGGGCAGGCTGTGAAGGAAGGCAGCATCCAGTTTCATCCGCTCGCGCCCTCGGAGGGTTTTCTTGAAGGTGCGATTATCAAGGCTGGTCGCTATAAAATTCCCGCTGAAAAGGGCTTGCTTGCCGGTAAATACCAGGTTCTTATTTCTTCCCCGGATTACAAGGGCAAGAAACCCGACCCCAATGAGGCACCGGGTGCAGTCTATCAAGCCAGGGAGTTGATCCCTGAAATTTATAATACAAAGTCGACTCTTACCGTTGAGGTCCTGCCTAAGGGCCAAAATAATTTCGACTTCCATCTGAAATAATCTGTTTGAATTCTTTCCCACTCCGGTTGGAGCCTCATATGTCTAATTCACCTGAACGCAGATCAAAAGGCTTTACACTTATCGAGCTTTTGGTGGTCATCGCGATCATCGCGATCCTCATAGGATTGCTTCTTCCTGCGGTTCAAAAAGTACGGGAAGCCGCCTCCAAGATGAAGTGCCAGAATAATCTCAAGCAGCTTTCACTCGGTTTTCATTCGTATCACGATGTTCATAAAAAATTACCCCCGGGTATGTCCCCAGGCACTGTGAATTACGGAGACCTTTATTGCTGCTGGGGAACCTGGCAGGTCGCCATCCTTCCTTTTATTGAACAGGAAGCGGCGTTTAAAATTTATCAAAACTACGGTGGTGATGACAGCACGGGCCCCAGGTATGCCGCTGGTGTAAATTTGCAGGTGACTCAAAGGCGATATCAAGTCTTGACCTGCCCCACCGAGGACTCCCCCAATGCCCCCTTGGGCGGTATTACATCCCATAACTACGCGGTCAATTTTGGAAACACCAGCATTTACCAGGTGCCCACGATCACAGTGGGTGGCGTCACCGTTACATTTGGTGAAGCTCCATTCAAGCCTAATTCTGGTTCTCCTCTCACCCATATCACTGATGGAACATCCAGTACCCTGTTGGTTGCGGAAGTGATCCAGGGGCAGCGGGCCGATTTAAGGGGATTTGGCTGGTGGGGTCCCGCGACTGGTTTCACCACTTTTGCAGGTCCCAATTCCAGCACGCCGGATACGCCCCCCCAGAATTGTGATGCCAACATGCCCAATCCCCCTTGTACGACCGCGACCGCGGGCAACCCCACCAATCAATACGCCCGAAGCAAGCATACGGGCGGGGTCAATGCTGGGATGGTGGATGGTTCCATCCGGTTTGTGACAAATAACATCGCAATTGCCACCTGGAGGGGAATGGGGTCCGCACGCGGAGGTGAAGTGATCGATGGGTATTGATTGTTCAACACCCATCCACGGGTGATTCTCAAAACGACATTTTCTCTTTTCTTTAGTTTAAACTGAGCCTGGGTTGGTTTTATTCATATCCACATGGATAAGGGAATGAAGTGTGTTGATAATTTCCCGGGCCTTGGATTTATTGAACATCTCCCCCTCAGCGAATAATTTAAGAATGGTGGTCAAAGTTTCGGGATTGAAATTAGATTTATCCTCATTCATTTGGTCGAGCATTTTTTGAATCTCATCCTGCAGCATTTTGGTGAAACCTGATACCTCCATTTTATCCGTGGTGATTTTCCTTTGGATTTTTTCAATATTCAAATTGCTGTTTTGGGTGTCCAGGTAGGTTGAAGGAATGAATTTTTTGACAAAGCCATTAAATTCAATCTTGATTCTCAAGTCATGGAATAATTCCTGGAGAAAAACCTCGACAGACTCATGCCTTAGGTCTGGATCAAAGCTAAGGGCCTTCATGATAGCATCGCTGGCTGAGGCGGGCAGTGATTTGTCTAAAACCCGCGATTTTACGGGTATTGCGTTTTGCCTGATTATATCCAGCAGCACGCCGGATTTGGTTCTTCCATGGAATGGCAGCCTGTTGGTTAGAAATTCATAAATAACCACGGCCAGGCTGAATTGATCCGCCTTGGCACATATTTTTCCACCCAGATGCTGCTCGGGTGCCATGTACATGGGGCTTCCCAGTAATGAATTGGCGGATGTCAGGCAATTTGAGGGACTGATTGTCAAGTGTTTCGAGATTCCAAAATCTGTCAGATAGCAAATTGAGCATGAATCAAACAAAAAATTATCCGGTTTTATATCCCGGTGTATCCAATTATGATGATGCATGAAAATCAGGGCGGAACCAACCTTGGGCAACCAATCGAGCAGGGATTCAAATGCAGGTGTCTGGTGTTTCACAATCCCATCATTGATGCGATCACGAAGATTTCCATTGTCAATATATCTTGTAACAATGTAAGGATGCTCTTCATGATACCCGGTAAAAAGTATGGGGACGATGAAAGCGTGTTCCAGGTTGGTCAGGCAGTAGATTTCCCGTTGGAATCTTGAAGTGATCTCGGATTTGTGCTTAATATCTTTAATTAAAGGGGTTTTGACAACAACTCTTTTTTGCAGGTTCTGGTCAAAGGCCAGAAAAATCATTCCCATCCCACCATTACTTATGGATTTTATAATATCAAATCTTTCAGCGATTCTTTTTCCGATCCAATTATTTTCAATGTCATAGTCAATCATGGGACTATTCTCAATTATTGAATGAAATATAGCCTTCATTAATACGAGAAAAATCCTTTTTCAAGTGCCCATATTTGGCATATTAACTAAATTATTTTTGATAACTATTAAAATCTTTTAATTGTTTATAATTTGTGTGTCAGTACATTTTGAGTTCTTTATTAAAAACAAATACCAAATTACCACGACCAATATTATGAACCGATTTGGTCAAAATCAACCGGGGGAAATATTTTGAACAAACTAATATCAGACTTGTTAATATTTTCCCTGCATTGACTACGCGCTCCATCTCATCTCTGACATGCCAGTAGTGTTAATAAAAAATATAACCTTACTGAGTATTAGATAGTTCTTTATAAAATAACTAGATAATAAATTATCCAAACTGCCCAAAACTACTACATAATTATTATTAAAAATTTATTAATAACCTTTTATGAATCCAAAAGTATTTTGAATTAATTTAACCAAGCCAGAGTTTGAAATAGTGTTGTTTTCGGGTTGATGAATTTTGTTTTTTCACGAGTCAAAAAATCAAGGTGTATCATTTTTTGGTATATGATCATAGTTTTGATTTATTAAATAAAACACTGCTGGTTTTTATAAATTCAGGACTTTGGTTCATTCAAATACAATCCATCCAAAAATTATTTTCTTAATAATCAATGTCTCAAATCGAATATATGGATGTCCGGCAAGAAACTATCAATTAAAGAAGATAAATCTTCTGATTGATCCAAAAACAC
>SYCV01000139.1 GCA_005786805.1 Planctomycetia bacterium
CTGCTGCTGATCATTCTGTTTCTTTTCCTGCTCAGCTTTTTCTTTTTCTTTTTTAACCTGTTCTTCTGGTGCCTGGTCTGCGAGGTTCAATCTAAAAACCTTGCTTTTACCCAGTCCCGGCTTTGAAAAATCGCATGCATCTTCAGCTTCAACCCAATAATCGATGTATGAACCAGAAACAGGCTTATAAGGAAGTCCATCCTCAGCATGCAACGAATCAATTTTGATAAAATCCTTGTAATTAAGGCTGGCAATATTTCCACCAGAGGGAAGCTTAAGGGCTTTTTCATCACGGTATACTTGGGAACGCAAAGGGCGGTCGCCTGAAGCTATCATCTTCAGCACCACTTTATTCACACCAAAATCATCGATAATTTTCCCCTCGAGATTAAGGACTCCGTTAATTGCGGAAGTTGATTCTTTGCCAGGAACCAGCAGATCAACCGTGGGTGGAAAATCAACGATCGCCTCAATTGGAGCGGGCATCGCATCCACATATTCGTCCCGCAATGTGGAAGTGAATTCAATCTTGTATGATCCGGATTGGGTTAGGACAAAAGAAGCCTCCAAAACGGAGGGGTCAGAAGGAGATCGGATCAAATAAACCTTGTCAGTTTTATCCTTTTCATAAAAGAATCGGACGGTTCCATCCTTGACATTGCAATTTGCGCGGACCCTGAGTTTGACAGAAGTTCCAACTGGGGCCAAAAGCTTACGCTGGGCAGTGGTGGATTCAGGCAAACCAGTGTATGGCCTGTATTTGTAAGCGGCCTGAAAATCAATAATCACCGGAGTCAGCCTGACATCAACCTGAAAAGGCCTGGTTCTTGCATCTCCAGCAGCCACCAGGTAACTAAAACCACTTCGAACCTCATTTGATGGAATTCGAATCTTATGTTCTCCGCCAATATCACCAACTTCAAGAAACTTCGTCTGCCAAGGTTCATTCTCATGGTAGCGCATCAGCAACCTGGGAGACTCGGCACTGCCCGAGGGTGGCAGTTTTCCGGAAACCTTGGCGACTATGTCAACGGGCATCCCCATTGCAATGGTAATATTACCCTGCTCAGGCGTGACGACCGCCACAGTGTTCCGGGTGGCAATAGTGGTTTCTACGAAAGGGGTAAAAGTACGGCCTAAAATCGAAAAGAAGGGAGCTTTTCCAAAAAACACCAAAAGAAGAACCAACCCAAAAAACAAAAAACCCGCGAGAGTGCCAACCAAGAAAAGCTGCTTACTCGAGACAAACTCATCACCTTCATGGGGTTTCAAATCCCTGGCTGCCCGCTTACCCAAGGCCAATTTAACGGTTTCGGGGATGCGGTCATCTTTCAAATCGACCCAGTTTACAACACTATTCTTTGCATCGGGAATCGACTGTTCCAAAATCAGCGCGGCATAAACAGGATTAATAGACCTGACGAGAGGGGTTAAAATTCGCTTGTAAACCCACCAAGCCATTGAGGCAACCAGTCCTGCAAACAAAACCTGTCTGGCCAGCGAGGACAGTGCCAAAAAACGATCCAATAAAATCACAACCAAAGCGTAACTGAACAACATCACCAGCAGACCAAAAGCACCAGTCCCAACATCAATCCAGCGAATCTGTTTTTCAATTCTTTCGATTTGATCTTCCACCGCCCTTACACTTCGGGAAGGTCGGATTGTTGGGGGCGATTTTAATTCGGTGGCCATTGCGGTCTATGCTCCGGTTTAATTAGAACAACCTAAATCATTTTAGCTAAAAACCCCATCAATACTTCCTAAAACTTCGTCTTTTAGATCTAAAAAGCTTACTATTTCATACTTTTTCATACCAAAGGTGGACAATACCAACCAACAAGAGTAGTATTCCCTGAATACAAGACGATGAAACGAGCCAAAAGATTGTTTTACCTGTCCCAAAATCCAAAGGAATCCCCATATGTTTACTACAACCCGCAGAAATTTCCTCACCTACGCCCCTTCAATCGCAGCTTTGACAGGAATTAGTCCTTTATTTGCATCACAAAATGCAAACAACCCCACAAGTGACATCCCTTTCAAACTTGGGTTGGTAACATACAATTTAGGTGCGAAATTTGATATCCCCGCACTCTTAAGGGTCTGCAAGGCAACAGGGATCTCCCCGGTGGAACTTCGAACCACTCACGCCCACAAGGTGGAACCATCACTCTCCGCTGACGAAAGAAAAGAAGTCCGCAAAAAATTCTCAGATGCGGGCGTTGAGATCTGGGGAGCTGGATCGGTTTGTGAGTTTCATTCGATTGACAAGAAAAAAGTCGAGGAAAACATTGAGACATGCAAGAGATTTGTTGAATTGGTCCGGGATATCGGCGGCAAAGGTGTGAAAGTCAGGCCCAACGGGCTTCCAAAGGAAGTGCCGGTCCCCAAAACTTTGGAACAAATCGGCAAGGCACTTATCCCTTGCGGCAAAGCCGCGAGCGATGCGGGAGTTGAAATATGGGTTGAAGTTCATGGCCCCGGAACAGCAAAGCCTGAAAACATGAAAACTATCATGGAACATTGCGGCCATGCATCGGTGGGAGTAACATGGAATTCAAACCCTGATGACATCAAGAATGGAAGTGTTGAGGAATCATTCAAGATGCTGAAACCTTGGATTAAATCATGTCACATCAATGACATTCAAAAAAACACCCAGGGCGCCTACCCTTACCGTGAATTATTCAAATTATTCAGGCAATCTGGTTACAACAGGGTCACCATGATCGAAGTTGGTAAAACCCTCGCTGATGAAGCCTCAACAATTGAATTTTTGCAAAATTACAAAAAGCTCTGGGCTGAACTCGCCTCCGCCTAGTCCGGATTCAAACATGGGACAGTCTCAACGCATCGAATTGACCAGTGGAAACATGCGGAGGTATGCCCTTCTCCGCAAGCCACGAAACTTTCAAAAACTGCACCCGATGCTAATCATTCTTCATGGTGCGGGCGGAACAGCCTCCTGGACCCTCGACGAAACTGAGCTCGATAAATTTGCTGATGAACGCGGGATAATCTTGCTGCTTCCAGAAGGTACACGGGAAGACATGACTCGCGGCCCTGGATTTCTTCAAAATCCCCAGGTTTGGAACGATGGCTCGCCCCGGGCCTCCATGGGCCAGCAAGGTGTCAACGATGTCGAATTCCTTGATCATTTGATCGAGCATATAACAAGCTTGAAGATTACAAGCCCGGGAAAAATTTTCATGACAGGTTTTTCCAATGGGGCAGGAATGACATTTCGCCATGCCTGCGAGGGAAAACATAAGGTCAAGGGAATTGCCCCGGTATCAGGCCTTTTTCCAAAATGCCAGCCATCATCAAAACTTGAGATTCCCACAATTTATATCATGGGCAGATCCGACCCCCTCATGCCTTTTGAGGGTGGAGATATCATATCCCCATGGACCAAACTACCGGAAACCAGACCATCGGTATCATCAACAATTGAATCCTGGCAAAATGCCCTGGGTGGTGTCAAAACCTCGTTTGAAGTCACAAATCAAAATGGAGTTCATATCATCGACAGAAAATGTGGCGAAAATTCCACCCCCTTCAGAACAATCACCGTGGACGACTTGGGACACCATTGGCCCGGTGGGAAAGGAAGCCTTAACAAACGCATCGCTGGCAAGCCTTCCGATAAGATTCATGCGGCAACAGAGATTTGGAAATTCCTAAACAACTAAGCCCGCCTGGAATTTCGACCGCGCATGCAGAGGGGTGGTTGCAGAATTTCCCGCAGAACAATCGCCGTGCCCAGCGCCTTGGGACTTTTTAATAAGCCTCTGGCCTCGAGGATGAATGGATTGGCTTTGACTATGAATCTACGGCCTTCTTCACTTTTGTTATTGAAAGTTGGAACTGGCTGAAGTTCTGGTTCCTGCTTTGGTGGCAAAGGCGGAGGTTGGATGGATGACGCATCATAACCATTTGGCTTTTGCTCAACCATGAAAGGTGAGGATGGGATATCAAGCGCAGAACCCTTGGGTTGCTTGCCTGTTTTTTTCCTTATTATGGCTGGAGGAGGGTTTTCCTTCACAAGCAGAGGTTTTACGGCAACTGGAATATCCTGGGGTGCGTTTGAAACAGGCTTCGATCTGCGCAACCTGGCCTCTTCAAAAAAACGCTCAATGTCATTCAACTGAGCCTTGTTACCAGCACCAAGTTTTCTTCCAACTCCGCCTTTTGGGGCAGCAGGTTTTTTTTTATCCCCAAACAATGAACTGAACAACCAGATCGCAAAAGCAATCGCTGGAATTACCAACCCTTCCCAACCAATCGCAAGCATCAATTCCATATGGTTTCCCATTCAAATTATCAGGAGGATGCCCTTTCAGAAGAACCTGAAATTGCGTTGCGCATCTGGGTGTCTGACTGAAGGTTTTTCATTTGAAAATAATCCATGTAACCCATTTTCCCTTCCCTTATGGACTGGGAAATCGCCTTGGGGACCTCGGATTCCGCAAGGATAACCATGGCCCGGTTTTCCTCGGTCTTGGCACGCATTTCCTGTTCCAAGGCAACAGCTAGGGCCCTGCGTTTTTCAGCATTTGCCTGTGCGACTCTGAGATCTGCCCCTGCCTGCTCCTCCTGCAATTTTGCACCAACATTCACGCCAACATCGATTTCCGCGACATCAATTGAGACAATCTCAAAAGCTGTCTGCGAATCCAGTGCGTTCTTTAACACAGCCTGCGATATCAGGTTGGGGTTTGCAAGCACATCGGTATGGTGATCCGCACTACCTATAGCTTTCACAATACCCTCACCCACGCGTGCGATGATGGTTTCCTCGGTGGCTCCGCCAACCAACCTGTCAAGTTTGGTTCGAACCGTCACACGGGCTCGGGCACGCAACTGTATGCCATTCCTGCAAACACCATCAAGAGTCTGCTTGCCTTTGGATGGATCGGGGCAATCAATGACCTTCGGGTCCACGCTTCTCTTGACAGCCTCGTAAACATCGCGGCCCGCAAGATCAATCGCAGCCCCGGCACTCCATTTCAAATCCATTTTCGCCTTATGAGCCGCAATCACGGCACCCACCACTTTTTGCAGATTTCCCCTTGAAAGCGCATGGGCCTCCATGTCCTGCGGAGTCACATCCTTGACCCCAGCCTGGACAAGCGCGATTTTTTGCTTCACTATGGTGGCGTAATCCAATCCACATAATTTCATCCTCAACATGTCAACAAAACCGATTCCCGCACCTGTCAGGAAAGACTGAACCCAAAGGCCCACGAAATTCAAAAGAAAAAAAGCCACCAGCAGAAAAACAACAAAACCAATGACACCCAGGACAATGTAAAAATTGTTGAAAGACTCTCCCGCTGCAAAAATAAAATCGTTCATTAGATCTCCAATTCGTCAAAATTTTACCGCACTTAACACTAGTTGAAATCCAAGTTTGAAAGCTGCGTGTTTTCAAGGGCGCCAAGATTATCAGCGTTAACAGGTTTTACCACGATGTGGCCACCATGGGCAGAAATACAAATCACGGGCAAACCTTCCGCAACCAATATCCCCTCGCTGATGGCGTCAATTCTACGACCCTCAAAATCCACTATACCAGAAGGGCGCAACTCTGAAAGCGTTTTACCTGTTTTACCAATTAATTGCTCAAGTGCCTTGTTGGAATCCATGTTTCCAATGGTCTCCTCAGCCGCGGCACTCCGAACTGTCATCTTTCTTCCCATGCTAGTGCGAGGCCAGGCCCAAAGGAACAATTTCAAACTAAATGGAACCCCAACACAGGATACCGCAAGCAATACCGCACCATGGATCAAACCCTGTTTAAATGCAAAAGTAATCCCCACAATCATGCTTGAAAGGGCAAGCATGCCCAGAATTCCACCAGTTGGTAAAAACAACTCAAGTCCAAACAGAGCAAAGCCCATAGAAACCAAAAACACTGCAAGTGTCAGGTTCATTGAATCCATACGAGATAAACTCCCTTTTTAGAACACTGAGATTAAATGAAGGCTAAAGAACCACCCATACTGGAAGGGTGATAGTTCACGAAATCTCACTGACAACAATTTTACCACCTTCAACCTGACAAACTTTAACTTTTTTACCCTGTAAAACAAATCCTCCATCAGATACCACATCCAGCAACTGGTCTCCAACTTTAACTTTTCCTGAGGGGTGCAAGGATGTTTCAGCAACCCCAATCGCCCCGATCAAGCCAGTTAGTTCCTGATCAGATTCAAAATCGGAAAACGATGATTGACCCTCATTATTTGCGGGCAGAAGAAACAGCTTGCTGGTCATCGGAAGCGAGGGCAAAAATCTCGCAAGAAATACAGCCGCAATAACCGCACCCATGCAACTTATACCGTAAGGAGCAATCACCTTGCCCAAGCCGATCCATTCATCGGGATTCTTGGGCCAATGACCGTAAGCCACCAAGCCGAGGCTTCCAAGAACAAGCAGGATACCTGTGATCCCAGTCGCACCAAATCCCGGTATGATGAAAATTTCCAC
>SYCV01000140.1 GCA_005786805.1 Planctomycetia bacterium
AGGATCATAATGGCTTCAGCCACCAGGACCCAGGCTTTATAGACCATGTGGTCAACAAAAAGGCAGAGATCATCCGGGTTTATCTCCCCCCCGATGCCAACACCCTCCTCAGCGTGACCGACCACTGCCTGCGAACCAGGGATTGCATCAATGTAATCGTCGCGGGCAAGCAACCCGCTCCCCAATGGCTTGACATGGATTCAGCGATCAAGCATTGCAGCATGGGCATAGGAATCTGGGATTGGGCGAGTAATGACCGCGGATCCGAGCCTGATGTGGTCATGGCTTGTTGTGGCGATGTTCCCACACTAGAAACCCTCGCTGCCGTCGACATGCTGCGCACCCTCACCCCTTTCCTTAAGATCCGGGTCGTTAATGTTGTCGACCTGATGAAAATGCAATCTCCCTCCGAGCACCCCCATGGCATGACCGATCGTGACTTTGATTTTCTCTTCACCACTTCCAAGCCAGTCATCTTTGCCTATCATGGCTACCCATGGCTCATTCACAGGCTTGCGTACAAGAGAACCAACCATGAAAATTTCCATGTGCATGGCTACCGTGAGGAGGGTACCACCACCACGCCATTCGATATGACCGTCCTGAACAAACTTGACCGGTTTCACCTGGTTGAAGCAGTGGTAAGCAGGGTTGAATCACTTTCAAACCAGGCAGCCTATATCAACCAGGACCTCCAGAACAAATTGATCGACCATGCGAATTACATCCGCAAGCATGGGGATGACATGCCAATTGTCAAGGATTGGAAATGGCCCGGCTGGAAACCCAAGGATCATGAGAAGCCCTCATGATCGCCCTGATTCTCAACTCCGGTTCCAGCAGTTTGAAGTTTCACCTGGCACATGTGAAAAACAAGACAATCATTGCCCATGGCATGGCGGACTGGGCAGGTGACAAATGCGTTTACAAACTCCAATCGCAAGAGGTTGATTTCCAATCCACCCTCTCATTTTCAGGCGCCGCACCTTGTTTCCACCATCTCCTGAACGATTTAAAATCCCGATTTCAAAACGAAGTCAGCCAGCTTGCCATCATCGCACACCGGGTGGTCCATGGGGGAAACCTGGCCCATGCCACCATACTGGATTCCAATACCCTAGATGAAATCAAGGATGCCTCCACTTTCGCACCACTGCACAATCCACCCGCGCTTGAAATTATCCATGAAGCCTTCAAGCTTCTTCCCGAGATAAAGCAGATGGCCTGTTTCGATACCGCGTTTCATTCCACCATGCCCAAGGCAGCCTATACCTACCCTATACCCCATGCATGGACGGAAGACTTCAAGCTTCGGAGGTATGGTTTTCATGGTTTGAATTATGCGTGGTGCAGCACCAAGGCGGGACTCATGCTGGGGCCCGGGAAAACCAGGCTGGTGATCTGCCATCTGGGGCATGGCGCATCCGCCTGCGCTGTCAACGATGGAAAATCAATCCACACCACCATGGGGCTTACCCCGCTTGAGGGTCTGATGATGGGTACGCGGAGCGGCACGATCGACCCGGGAATAATATTCCACCTGGCACACAGGCAAAATGTTTCAACCGCTGAAATCGAAAAATCCCTGCTGAAAAATTCAGGCCTGCTTGGAGTGTCTGGAAAAAGTGCCGACATGCGACTGGTGATTTCATTGGCACAGCAAGGTGATGAGCGCGCCAAGCTTGCGATAGAAATTTATTGCCTGCGGGTGCAACAAGCAATCGGATCATTAAGCGCGACTCTGGGTGGACTGGATGGGTTGATTTTCACAGCGGGAGTTGGTGAGAACTCTCCAGTCATCCGGGAAAAAGTCATTGCCAAACTTGCTTTTCTTGGGCTGGAACTTGATCCCGAACTAAATAACAACTGCAAACCTGACTGTGATATATCCGCTGCAAACTCAAAGACCAGAATATTGGTGTTAACTGCCCGTGAGGAATTGCAAATATTGAACGAGATAAACTCGCTATTATGCCCCTGTTGATTCAAAAGGCATCTCTGGAATACTCTTTATCATTTCAAGAATAATTGTGGAAATAAAACAGGGCATCGAGTTACCTCGATGCCCCGGATACCCAAGAGAGATCGCCCAAATCGCTCTGGATATATTATTTTTAGTTTAACACTGATGGATTGTCAACATTTTGGCTGTTATTGTAAGTTTAAAATAATGAAACTATTTTAATCATGGTAACCTTATTTAAATCTGTACTCTTAGACCAACACCTTGAAAAACAAATCGGATAGTTATCTTCAAGCTCTAAATCATGGACCCTGAAGCTTTTATTTGATTTGGAACTTAAATTGCCAAACTAGCTTATCTTATCGGTGAATCTGTTTGTGTTAATGAAACCATTTACCGTTTACTTATCCATCTTCACCCAATTACTTAAAATTGTTGGGTTTTTAATTCACTTGAAGGTTTTTTAAACAAATAGAGAAAATATACCGATTATTTTGATTGTGATAATTTATCAACTTACTTTTATTATTTTGTAATTAATGAATCCGATTCGATTAAACTTTTGCTTTGCTCTCCTGATTCTGTTTCTCACAGGATTTACAGAATCAATTGCCATTGGAAAAGATCCAATGGAAGAACCATTACCTCAGGAGAAGGTCCAGGCTGAAATCAATGCGGCATTGGTTCAACCTGTGACTCTTTTAGAGCGTCTGCAGGCAAATCCAATTCAAATGCCACCTGAAGGGCCCAGGCCTAGCCAGTATGCCGAGCCTATGGTTTTTCCCCCCATCATGGGATCAAGAAACAAATATCCATTTGTTCAAATGGGCGGGGTTTTCCAAGTCACCTCTATTTTTTATTCACAGACGGAAGGCAACCGTGAAGTCCTTAAAAATAGTGACAATCCAACCGGGGTGGAACCCGATGGAACAGGTATAAGAAGGGCAAGACTGACAGCGTTTGGTTCCGTTGCTGAAAATGTTGATTATCGATTCCAGTTTGACCTGGGTGGATTTGGCAGACCCACGGTCACGGATGTTTACATGGATG
>SYCV01000141.1 GCA_005786805.1 Planctomycetia bacterium
AGCTGCGCGAAGAAATAATAGCTGTAATTGCGGTGTTTCAAGGAGCAAAAAGCGCCTCGGTTTTCCATGCTTGAGTGATCTTGCGATGTCGCGGGTTCGCTCATGCCTGTTCACTTTTCACAGGGTTTTGTTGATGCATGAGATCGACCATTTGTTCAAGCAATTCCAGGTGCCTGCTGCTTTTAAGGTGGTTGATTTTTTCGAGCAGCCTTCTTTTTCTCTCCAGCCTGAGTATAAACGCCTCCAATGATGAGGTGTTGAAGTTGCCCGATTTTTGGAACAGCACCAGTTCATCAGCATCCTTAGAGGACAGGGTTCTCGCGCGTTCGGGGTTTCTTTCAATCCATGACTTGAGGTCTGGTTGATAGGTCTGGTCCTGCAGCCTTTGGAAGTGCCTGCCCAACTCGGGAATCATTGATTGTCTTATCTGGCTTAGTAGGGAATCAAGCGGGCGATGGTGTAGATCGTGGACAGATATTCCCAATGCGCGGGCGCATGATTCAATGGTAGCGTTTCGAAGCCTGAAGGCCGGCCCGAGTAGAATTTTTCTAATGGTGTGCCTGTTCAGGCGGGTAATCCGCGCAAATTCCTCCTGGTTCCAACCCCGTTCCTTGACAAGAGAGGAAATCTTATCCTGGATGGAAATGCTGTTTTCTTCGCTGTTCATAAGGCAATCATAAATGAAATTGCAAAGATTTTAAATACCTTCGACAGGATAAACCTTCATTTGATGAGTTCTGTCATTCCATTTCAACAGGCCTTGGGCGTACTTTTTTCCCAATTCGATGTAGCGAGCTGAGATATCCCTGCTGATCCTTAGGTCGTCCTCGGTTACTTGCCTGATGACTTTTGCGGGGACTCCAGCAAGCATGGACCTTCTGGGTATCTTTTCGTTTTGGCGCACGACCGCCCCCGCTGCAATGATGCATTCCTCCCCGATAATGCTTCCGGAAAGAAGTATGGCGCCCATGCCAATCAAGGTTCCCGCCCCCACTTTTCTTCCATGAAGAATGGCCTTATGACCGATGACGATATTTTCCTCGATCACCTGCTCACACTGGTACTCGCAATGGACCATGGAGGAATCCTGGATGTTGGTTCCCGCCCCTATCCGGATGGGGGCAACATCACCTCGAATGATGGTTTGAAACCAAATTGTCGCGTTTTTTCCGATCTTGACATCACCAGTGATTACCGCATCGTCAGCGACATAGAAATGATGATCCATGGTAAAGCTTCCCGGGTTTATTTGCCCTATCATGGCGAAAGGAGCAGGAAACACTAAAATAATGCATTCTGGTTATTTTATCTAACATGGAAAAGGAAATACAGCAATGTCTACCCGGGTGGTTGTTTTTCCGTTTGACCTGTTTGGTAACTCCGGGGCGGGCGAGGGAGCGAGAATTTTAGCTGATGAAATCCGCGAGGTTCTCAGGGATTCTTTCAGGGAAACAGTTCCAACCCGGGCCCTATCATGGCGCGATCACATCCGGCTCAGGGAGATTTCCCTCGATGATTTTTCCAAATTGAAAAACTGGCGTCATACCGCATCAAGATGCCTTGATTCCATAAGAAATAAAAACCAGAAATTCATCTGGCTTGGTGGAAACCACCTGGCCTTGCTTCCTGTTTATGATCACTTGTGCGAAAGCAACACGCTGGTTCTCCAATTTGACGCTCACCTGGATATCCATCATTTTGCAGGCACCTTTGAAACACCATCGCATGGGAACTTTGTGCTGTTTGCCAAACGCCCCCTGGTGCCGATAGTCAATGTCGGGCACCGTGAACAGCTTCTTACCAAGGATCACATTGATTCTTTTTACAAGGACAATGTTTCATCCATGGAAATCGCGGTTAATCCGGAGTTGGCATTCAAGCGTGTCCTTGAAATTACCAACAAGGCTGAAAAAATATTCATTGATATAGATTGTGATGTGATGGATGCCGCGTTTTTTCCAGCAACGGGAAGGCCTGTTCCCATGGGTTTGCCGCCCACTTTCATTGCAAGAATCATCGAGGCGATTGATCCCGGTAAAATTATCGGGGTGGGAATAAGCGAGTTTGATCCCTCAAGGGATGACAGGGACAGAAGTTTGGCATTATTAATTTGGTGGATAGAGCACTTTTTCTTGCGTTGGTATGAATGATAGAATCAAGTGTATAAGGTAGGTTTTGTTTTGGATAAACATTTGGCGCAGCGGGTTGTTCATGAATCATCAATTCAGATTAAAAGTTGAAGACACAGCGCTGTTGGTCGTGGACCTACAGGAAAAGCTGTTGCCCAAGATAATAAATGCTGATGATGTGGCTCGAAACGCCACATTCATGGTGCAGGCTGCCAAAACCCTTGGTGTTCCCGTTCTTGCCACCGAACAGTACCCGAAAGGGTTGGGATCAACCGTTGAACCGTTGAGGAGTTTGATTGAAAAAGTTTGGGAAAAACAATCTTTTTCGGCGGTTCGTGAGGGGGGAGTTTTGGATTTTCTCAAATCTGATGCCCGGATCAAGGTTGTGTTGGTTGGTATTGAGGCCCACATTTGCGTCATGCAGACCGTGTTGGATTTATTAAACCAAGGATTTCATGTGTTTATATGTGTCGATGCGGTGTCAAGCCGATATGCTATTGATGTCAAGATCGCGTTGAAAAGAATGCAGCAGGCCGGGGCGGTTTTGGTAACTTCTGAAACATGCGTGTATGAATTGCTTGAAACAGCAGCCAACCCGGTTTTCAAGGAAATCAGCGCAATGGTCCAGGAAAGAATGAGGCAAATTGGTCCCGTTGGGAATGCCTCATCAAACAAGTAACATCCTAGATTTGGAAGAAACAATGCAAATTCCATCACCTTTACAACCTTCCACAAGAACACTCCTTGGACCGGGACCCAGTGACGCCCATCCCGCGGTTCTCAGGGCGATGGTCAATCCCCTCATGGGGCACCTGGACCCGGAATTTGTTTCGATCATGAGCCAGGTGCAGGAGATGCTTCGTGGTGTTTTAAAAACAAAAAACAAGGTCACTCTGCCCATCAGCGCGACTGGGATGGCGGGCATGGAGTGCTGCCTGGTGAATTTGCTGGAACCCGGTGACAAGGTTGTTGTTTGCGCGATGGGATTTTTTGGCCAGAGGATGATTGATGTCGCGGGCAGGACAGGGGCACAGGTTACCACCATCCAGGCACCGTGGGGCAAAACTTTTTCACTCGATGAGATCCGTGACACGGTGTCCAAGGTGAAGCCCAAGGTCCTGGGGATTGTCCATGCCGAGACCTCGACAGGTGCCATGCAGCCGCACATCAAGGAAATTGCAGATATTTGCCATGAGCATGGCGCGTTATTGGTGATTGATGCGGTGACAAGCCTCGCCTGCGTCGAGGTGGATATTGATGGTTGGGGGGTGGATGCTGTGTACAGTTGCTCGCAAAAAGGATTGGGATGCCCCCCGGGCCTGTCACCCATTTCCTTCAGCGATCGCGCGGTCGAGGTTATTAAAAATCGCAAAAGCAAGGTTCAAAGCTGGTACTTGGACATGACCACCGTGATGAGTTACTGGGGGCAGGACCGCGTGTATCATCATACCGGCCCAATCAGCATGATTTATGCGATTCATGAGGGACTGAGGTTGGTGCTTGAGGAAGGGCTTGAAAACCGTTGGAAAAGGCATTGGAACAATCACAAGGCATTGAAAGCCGGGCTAGAGGCGTTGAACCTTCATTATACCGCGGATGCGTCCTGCCAATTGCCCCAATTGAATGCGGTCCGTATCCCGGAGGGGGTCGATGACCTCAAGGGAAGAAAGTTCCTGCTTGAAAAATTTGGCATCGAGGTTGGAGGGGGACTGGGTGATTTCAAGGGCAAGGTCTGGCGTATTGGTTTGATGGGCTACAATAGCAAACCCTCGATAGTTCTCCTGGCGCTTGCCGCCCTTGAACAGGCCCTTGCAAACCAGGGTGTGAAGGTGAATCCGGGTGCCGCGGTCGGGGCAGCAAACAAGTTTTACGCGCAGTCGTAATTTAAGGCATTGCCTGGCCTTAGTCGTTGAATTGATCACTTCCCAAGAGGTTGACCATGCTTGTCGGCCAGGAATTTGGACC
>SYCV01000142.1 GCA_005786805.1 Planctomycetia bacterium
CGGGAAAATCCTCGAGTTCCCTGACCATAAGTTCTCCACGCCTGGCAGATGTGCGCCAATGAATTGCACGGGGACTATCACCCGGCCTGTACACCCGCAACCCGTGGAATTCCTCCTGCGCCATCGGGTGATATCGCGCTATGCTGCCCGTGTCATCCAATGTCGACAACCTTGCAACAAATCCCTCCATCAATCCCGGCCTTGATAAACCAAGCTTGGGAAGGACCAACACTGTTTCTTTTTCCTCAGCCCAAATTCGTTTCTGCACCAGGCCAAAAGGGTAGCTTCCCCTTAATTCCAGTTTTGAAAGTTCCAAATATCCCCTCTGCTGGGGAATGATCCTTGATTGCAGGTAATAACGGGCAAACGCCCCGAGGGAAGGGATCGCCCAACCTTTGCCACGATCGGAAGAACGGTCAATCAAATACCATGGGGGAATGATCAGATTTTTAAAATTAGCTACCTCGATCTGGTAAATACCAGGCACACCCGCATAAAGCTGGTCGGGGAAATAGCGCCTGACCTTGATGTTTCTAAGTCTTTTGGATGCGAACAGCGCGTTGAAGAAAAGTGCGAAAAAAAGAAAATAGCCCATCAGTGAAAGCAGATTGATGCTTTTATAAATCCCGATAAAAACAATGAGGGCGGAGAACAGAGAAAAAATTTTACCAAGCGGGAGAAGTGCTCTTTTCCTTGGCTTGATTGAACTTTCCATGGAATTAATTTCAAATTCAGCAGGTGCGGTCATCAAATCCGCCATGGCTTATTCCGGAACCACAAGACGCTCTAGGATATCGCCCAATATCTGCTCAGCAACCCGGATCGCCCCAGTACCCCCAGCGGACCTGGGCATGATTCGATGAGCGAGAACATGCTTCGCGAGATTCTTGACATCATCAGGAACCACAAAACCCCTGCCACGAATCAGGGCTATCGCCTGGGATGCACGATAAAGGCCCAGTGCGGAACGAGTGCTGGCACCCAGCAAAATATCGGGATGCCTTCTGGTTGAATCGATCAAGTCCAGGAGATAATCCGCTATGCTTTCATCAACAGCGATCTTGCAAACCATTTGCTGTAATTCAACCAGGCCCTCACTCGAAAGCACTGGTTTCAAATCATCCACCGGCTCGCCATCACGATGGCCAACCAAAATTTGCTTTTCAGATGAACGATCAGGATAGCCAACGGAAACCCGGATCATGAAACGATCCATCTGGCTTTCAGGGAGTGGATAAGTTCCTTCAAACTCACGCGGGTTCTGGGTGGCCAGCACAAAAAACGGGGAACCCAGGGACCGGGTTTTACCATCAATTGAAACCTGCCTATCACTCATCGCCTCGAGTAACGCTGACTGGGTTCGGGGACTGGAGCGATTGATTTCATCAGCAAGTATGATCTGGGAAAATATAGGGCCCGGCTGAAACACAAAGGCGCCACTATTTTGTTGGAAAACACTGGTTCCAAGAAGGTCGCTGGGAAGAAGATCGGGGGTGAATTGGATCCTGTTGAATGAGCAAGAGAGACTTTTCGCCATCGCCCTGGCTAAGAGTGTTTTCCCGATACCAGGAACATCCTCGACCAGAAGATGCCCTTCCGCCAGAAGTGCTACTGTTGCCAGCTGTACAACTTCAGACTTCCCCAAGAAGACGGATGAAATATTCTCGCACATCCGATTGATCAATCCAACCACGGAGGAATCAACCTCCATCGGCTTGACCGACCCGGGATTTCCCCTGCTTTCCATTGAATCCTTCATCAAGATATTCATCCAACTTTCCTAGTTTATTTCAATCTGGTCATTCATAAATCCTACTTGATTACTAGACAATACTCCACTATGAATTGAAACTAAAATTCAAACAAAGATTTATATTCATCAATGGTTCAACGGCACGCGAAATAGTATACCTGCCCCGAATCAAGAAGGGCAAACTCCGGTTTATCCATTAGAGATGCATCTGAAACCCCCTCCAGCCTTATGACACGCGCATGAAATAACTTTTTTAATCCCTCATGAAAAGAGGAACAGTCCAGATAGGAGTAGGCGTTCTGCAACATTTCAAACAATTCGGGTAGTGGACATTTCCCAGAATCCAATTCGCCCCTGCGCCATTGCAAGTATCGCACCACCTCGATCGACCATGGCACATCCTTGAGAAGAGCTGGTGGAACAAGGGGGCCTGCCTGCTCGAGCCTGGACAGGGCATCTAAAATCCGCTTCTCAAGTGATTCAATTTTTTGTGTCCAATTCGCAGCCTCCAGCAATAGTTTGTCGGATATTTCCTGTAACCTTTCCTGCATCCTGACCACCCCTACCGCGGTTACCTCTTTTTCATTCTTCAGCAGATTCATCGCCTCGTCCAATGCTCGGACAGGCGATTCTCTTTCATGCAAAAACCTAATACCCTTGGCGGTGATTTTCACCCATTGGGATAATTTCTTTCCCTCTCCCTCACTTCGAACCAACTCAATGAATTGCCGATCCAGGGCGGTCTGCGCCACTTCCCCCGCAAGGCCGGTTTTCGCGGCGAACATCCCCTCCTGCTTCGAAACTTTAAACAACAAGTGTTCGCCCCCTGAAGCCACAACTTTCCTTAGGGCGGCAACCAGCATATCTGTTTCATGATTCATCAACCACCTCGGGTCAGGCCCATGCATCCAAGCCGCAAAATTCCATTAAAGCGAGCCAAAACTCCCTCTTAACCTTAAACTAATTCTTTATACACCAAAAGGAACAAAATCATGAGCACTAATCAGCCAAAAAAACGCATTCTAAGTGGCGTCCAACCCTCGGGCAAACTTCACCTGGGGAACTATTTTGGCGCGGTCAGGCAACATATTGAACTCCATCACAGTGCTGAATGTTTTCTTTTCATCGCTGATTATCATTCCCTCACGACCATCCATGACCCAAAAACCCTCGCGGAAAACACCTTTGATGTCGCCCTTGATTATCTTGCACTGGGACTTGATCCCGCAAAGGCGGTTTTTTTCAGGCAGTCCGATGTCCCGGAAGTGACCGAATTAGCTTGGATTTTTTCTACCGTTACCAACATGGGCCTTTTGGAAAGGGCTGTTTCCTTCAAGGAAAAAATCGAAAAAGGTATCGATGCCAGCGTGGGACTCTTTTATTACCCCATCCTTATGGCAGCTGATATCCTTATTTACCGATCCACCTTGGTACCGGTTGGAAAAGACCAGATCCAGCATGTCGAAATGACCCAGGATATCGCAGGAAAATTCAACAGAACCTACAAAAACATATTCCCGATCCCTGAATACAGGCTTGACAAGGAATCCAAGGTCCCGGGAATCGATGGCCAGAAAATGAGCAAGTCCTACGGGAACACAATAGAGATTTTCGCGGAAGGAAAAGCACTTGAAAAGAAAGTGATGAGCATTGTCACTGATAGCACGCCTGTAGCGGACCCCAAAGATCCACAGAAGTGCAATGTTTTCACCCTCTATTCACTTTTCGCATCTGATGAGGAAAAAAACGCGCTTGCTGAAAAATACAGGGCGGGTGGCATGGGCTACGGCGAAGCCAAAAAATCGCTGCTTGCGAAGATCAACGCTTATTTTGAAACATCCAGGTCGAGGCGCAAAGAACTCGCGGCTAATCCCGCTCTCGTCGAGGAAATCCTCAGGGAAGGCGCGAGAAAGGCGCGAAACGAAGCACGGGCCACTATTGATCTTGTGAGGGAATCTGTCGGAATGAAAAAAATCACACCGTCTTTTTAGTGCAAATCACATTTCTTGAAAATTTTCAAATTGATTACTTGCATTGTCTCAAGAAGAACATTACATAGGTTCAATCAAATGAATTCAGCATTGCATTCTTGGTTCATGTGAAATTTTCAGCTGAACTTCATCGTATTGCAATGGAGCCTGGCACGGAAGCTAACCAGGGGTAGGATGCCCCACATTTTTTATTGGGTCACCTTTAATTTAGCTTGGGCCGCATTCCAGTCCCCGACAACAGCGGTTATCTCTTTGGCAACCCTTTCTCTCCATATTCTTAGTTTGATCTGGCGACCCGGATCCATCGAACTTATCACATTGATGAAATGATTCTCATTACGGATCACTATTCCATCTATCTGCAAAACCACATCCCCTTTTCGAATTCCAGAGATTGCGGCAGGAGTTTCAGGATAAATGGACTCAACCAAGGCTCCTTGCAGTCTCTCCAACCCAAGCTTTTGGGCGTCAGCGGATTCAAATGATGGGGCGACTTGAAGACCAAGATAGCCCCGGGAAACCACCCCTTTGTCCAGAAGGTTACGGACCACTTTTTTAACCATGTTTATGGGGATACTAAAGGCAACACCGCTGTTGTTACCGCTATGGGATGCGATCGCGGTATTCAAACCAATTATCTCGCCATCAATGCTCACGAGGGGGCCGCCGCTGGAACCTGGATTGATTGCGGCATCCGTTTGCAGAAAATCCTTGATCCGGATGGTGTTTCCCAGGCTGACCTGGCCTCGTTCCCGGGCACTGATGATCCCATGAGTCACGGTTTGGTGTAAACCAAAGGGGCTGCCAAAAGCCAGAACCCACTGTCCGACTTTAACTTGGTCACTGTCACCAAGAGGCGCGGTTATCAAGGTTTCAATATCTTCAAGTTTCAGCAGACCGATATCGGATTCGGGGTCCGACCAAACCTGGACAGGATGAAGAATGCGATTGTCATGTAGTGTAACCGTGATTTGCTGGGGTTGGGACTGGGAAATAACATGATTATTGGTTATGACAAATACCCCGGCTTGCCCGGGCACGCGAATAAGAACCCCTGACCCCGATTCATCAACTGATTTACCTTTTTTGCCGGGCTTAAGGGCCTCAACTGAAACCACCGCGGGGGATATTTTTCTGGAGACAGTTTCAAAGCGCTCGCCAAGGCGAACCGATTCCCCTGGTGCGACAGCAACTTTATTATCTCCATCTGCATGAAGGATGGTATTAGATTGAAATCTTGCGCCAACTATCCCCCCACAAAAAGCACAACAACCCAGAAAAAGGGCCAACATGCATGATTTCATAATAATCCCCAAGTTTCCAAGCAAACAGAAAGGAGAGTTTTAAATATTCCTGAATGGAACAAAAAACCCAAGAAAAGCACCTGTCCAATTCTAGCTGTTGATTTAAAAAAAATGATAAAAGTGAGAGGGTTTCATGAAAGTTCCCCCCCTGCCTATTCGTTATAAAACGAACCTGGCCCGGGAAAATATTCCCAGGCCAGAAAAATTCATCAAAGTTTCGATCTTAAAACTTATGTTTCGTAGTCTGCTAGGTTTACTGATTCCATGCTGTCAACCAATCCAAGATCACTATCCGATATCTTGGCCCAACCAGCACTGTTGGAACCACCCTTCATATCCCAGCCCCGGCCTTCTTCGATTTCCTTTTTGCAGGATATGCAAAAAGCACTGTAAGGAAGGGCATTTAAACGAGCCACGGGAATTTTCTTCTGGCACGATTCACATGTGCCATATTTCCCTTTTTTCAATTTCACCAAAGCCCTCTCAATCTGCGCTAGCTCATCTGATTCAAGCTCAGCGAGTTGGCAGTTGACTTCTTCATTACCAGCGTCAAAAGCCTCATCGGCACTATCCCGCCCATCTTTGGAGTGCAGGGAATCTATATCACCCAGCAATTTGGCACGCAAATCAGCCCTTCGAGCCAACAGTGTCTTGTGTAATTGCATCAAAGCATCTAATCGAGCCATGATCCACCTCTTTTCCTTTATTCCTAAATAGTCCTTATTTTTTTCTAATCTAATCGCCTGTTGCAGGAAATTAAGTCACCGTGAAATAACAACACAGCAATCACGATGATTTGGTGTTTATTTCAGCCTTTCGGCCCTGCCATCGAAAGTATATACGCCATAAACTCTGGAAGAGTTCGCAAAATAAAAGAAACTTTAATGATTTTTTTATTTTTAAAGGTCTAGAAAGACAAAAGTGCAAAGTATAGGGTTTATATTGATTTTACCACTTTGATAAAAATCAATAATGAACTATAAACGCCCTATTAAATCGTTTCATACGATTACCAAACTTATCTGACACTTGGTTTAAGCATCAAGGATTTCGAAGAATCGAGGTAATTCCAGATAGTTCAGCCCCAGGAGCCAAATACCAAAGCCTGGGCATCATGGCATCAGAAAGATTAGACATATTGAAGTTTGACTGCGGGGAGTGTCTACCTGCTCCCACTTCCAAGATTAAATCCGTAAAAGACTTGGGTTTCTCGTAACGAATAGCTTTGTTGTCATCAGGAAGCCCCGCAAGTTTACGAGCCTCGGCAACGGCATCATCCAAGGTGCCAATCTGATCCACCAGACCATATTTAAGGGCTTGGTCACCGGTGAAAACTCCCCCATCAGCCCTGTAACGGGTGTAGGATTTTCCATCCACTTTCGGCCCGGGCCCTGCCTGCAATGGCTCAATGGTAATCTTTTCGAGCAATTTATTTTTAAGTTCAGGGCGGCCATCCTCCACGATTTTTAAAAATAAATTGTAAGATTGATCAACCATATCCTGCCATACCTGCCTTTCCTTGGGGCTCATTTCTTTAAATGGCGAACCGCTATCCTTGATTTCGCCCTGCTTGATGGTGATCATCCCAGCACCAATTTGCTTGCTTAACCCCTCCATGTTGGGAAAGGAGGCATAAACGCCGATGGACCCGGTCATGGTGGTACGCTCGGCAAATATCTTGGAGGCAGGCATTGCGACATAGTAACCTCCCGATGCCGCCAAGCTACCCATGGATACCACAAGATGTGGAACCGCATGAAGTTTTTTTGAATCGTTACCTTTTATGAGATCCATCAATCTGCGATGCAAATCATCACTTGCGGTGATACTTCCACCCGGACTATTGACACGAAGCACAACCGCCTTGACATTTTTGTCCTTGGAGGCTTGGGAGATTTGTTTGTGAACAAACCCCAATGCACCCTCCATGATTACGCCTTCAAGGTTGATTATAGCAACCTTATCCTTGGAAATAGTGCTCCCGGAATGATGAATTTCAGAAAGTTGAGAGGGTGAAAAATCTGTGGAGGCTCCACCACCCACCGCCGCCGCTCCCAAGCAGGCCAGAAAAGCAAATCCACCCAGAACGACATTCATTATCAGCGAAATCGCAAGCAAACAACCCACCAATGAGGAGGAACGCTGTTGGGGAACAGGATAGTAAGGTGGAAAAGGGGAAGGGTTATTAAAATCATTCTGGCTCATGTTAAATCATCCATATAAAAAAAATTTTCTCAAACCAATCATAAGTGTTTATACAGGAGTTAAAAGAAAATACCTGCCGGGCTTGCGAAATATATTTTTGAGGGTAGTTTTTAAATCAATGCCTTGGAAGGCGGGAATCTAATAGGAGAAATGACATGAAGTTGCGATGCATGATGGATGGCTTGATTTTGCCCGCAAGAGTGGAGGGGAACCGGCTTTTGGCATGGGATGGCGAAGAAAGCTTCGAATTAGGAAGATTGGAAGCAAGTTTTTATGAAATAATAGAAGCAAAACAGTCAGAATGGCAGGAATTAGCAAGAAAAGGCTACAGAATATTGAGATGGGCGGACGATTTTGAGACTTCCAATCCCACAATTTACCCCACAAATCACTAATACTAGTTGCCAAATGGCAATAAATGTCCTAATAATTCTTCGATGGCTTAATTCGTTGGGGACGTAGCTCAACTGGTTAGAGCACCGGCCTGTCGAGCCGGATGTTGCGGGTTCGAGTCCCGTCGTCCTCGTTCCAAGACAGCCTTCAAGAAGAACCCCGGGTGATATAACACACCGGGGTTTTTTATTTCATTCAGAAAAACTTCATCAAGTTGACCAATCTGAAAGCGACCATCCAAATCAAGAGGACCATCAATAATTCCCACCCTTCAAGAAGGATCTTGCCTTTAATTACTATATTAAATAGCGCAATAATACTTTACTATTCCAGAGACAATGCAAATTGATGACAATAAGCGCCGTATATGAAATTCGTATTTTGAAAGATAAAAGACTGGCCCGGATCTTGGGTACGCTTTGAATTTTATTTGTCTATCGGGGAACTAAAACAATCCCATGAAAACATCAGGTGCTGGGCATTGATAAAATCCCAACGATTTACTTGCTTGCCCCGTGCGGTTCAATCTGCTAATTTGCCCGGAAGGTTTATATATTAATCCTTTGCTCGAATTTACGGGTAAGTTTATTTCATCGGAATCAGGTATTTCAGGAAACATCCATGATTGAATTCAAGAACCGTGTTTTATTTGTGGGTTTTGGCGCAGTGGCCCGTTGTTCAATTCCCGTGCTTTTTGACCATGTCAAAATCCCAGCCAAGAACATCACGATCATGGATTTTGATTCAAACGATGATGCCCTGCGCCCCTGGATCGAGAAAGGTGTGACATTCATAAAAAATCGCATCACCCGTGACAACATGGGGCAACTTCTCAAGCAATATGTCTCGAAGGGCGATGCAATCATCGATCTTGCCTGGAATATTGATTGTTGTGAAATCCTGGACTGGTGCCATGAACATGGTGTCATGTACATCAACACCTCTGTTGAAGTATGGGACCCCTATGAAAATGCCGAGAAGCTACACCCGACCGAACGCACGCTTTATCACAGGCACATGAAAGTAAGAAAACTGACCGCCTCATGGAAAAAGCCCTCTGTGACCGCAGTTCTTGAACATGGTGCCAACCCGGGTTTGATAAGCCATTTCACGAAACATGCACTTTTGGATATCGCAGGCCATGCGCTTGATGACAAACTTTTCAAGGGCGCACAGGCCGAGCTTATTGCAAACCACGCGAAGAATCTTGAATTCAACCATCTTGCACATCAACTGGGTGTAAAGGTAATTCACTGCAGTGAACGCGACACACAAATCACTGACAAACCCAAGCTCGTGAACGAATTCCTGAACACCTGGAGCGTTGAGGGTTTCCGCGAAGAGGGAACAACAACAGCGGAACTTGGCTGGGGCACCCATGAAAAAGAACTGCCTGCTTTCGCTTATGAGCACAAGGAGGGCCCGGGAAGCCAGATTTGCCTCGCCAGGATGGGCATCAACACCTTCGTGAACAGTTGGGTTCCAAATTACAGCATTGTCGGAATGGTGGTAAGGCATGGTGAGGCGTTCACCATCACTGAAAAACTCACCGTCCGTGAGGGAAACAAAACCGTCTACAGGCCAACCGTTCACTACGCGTACTGTCCTTGTGACGCAGCCATTGCATCCCTGCATGAGCTCAAAAGCAACCGCTATAATCTGCAGCCAAAAATCCGGATCATGACTGATGAAATAACCTCAGGCGAGGATATCCTGGGTGCCTTGGTGATGGGGCATCCCTACAAATCCTGGTGGTGTGGCTCGGATCTTTCCATTGAGGAATCGCGAAGGAAGGTTCCACACCAAAACGCGACCACTCTTCAGGTTGCTATCTCCGTTGTTGCAGCATTCATGTGGATGATTGAAAACCCTGAAAAGGGAGTCGTTCTTCCCGATGACCTGCCACACGATTTCGTCCTTAAAATCTCAAAACCATACCTCGGCAAGTTTATTTCCGTCGCTTCCGATTGGACGCCTCTAAGGGATTATTCCAACGCTTTCAACGGCTACAACAAACCCGAGCAGGATCTATCAGATCCATGGCAGTTTAAAAACTTCCTCATTAACGATGGCGATTAAGCCAGTCTTGGGATGGGGCTGGTTTGTATTTGCAATCCAGCCCTATCATTGATTGTGATTGTCCGATTAATTCCCAGAATTGTGAGCTAGCATCCATGGATCAAAAAACCCTTCTAAAACTTGCCAAGACTCATGGCACGCCATTATTCATCGTGGACCACAAGGAACTCATCAAAAATTACAAATTGTTTCGCAAGAACTTCCCGAGGGTTCAAATATATTACGCCGTCAAGGTGAATAGTGATCCTGCGATTGTTGAGACTTTTTACAAACTGGGCAGTAGCTTTGATGTCGCAAGTGTGCAGGAATTCAACACGGTTCATTCACTCATAGCGCACCTTCCAGCAAAGGAAAGGCAGGACTTCATCTGGAACCGAATAATTTACGCGAACCCCATCAAGCCAGTTGAAACTTTGAAGGATCTTGACAAGTACAAACCCCTGGTCACCTACGACAACCATGAAGAGGTCCTAAAAATTGCGAAGCATGCGCCTCACGCGGGGCTGGCATTGAGGGTCCGGGTGCCCAATACAGGCTCAATGGTCGAACTTTCCAGCAAGTTTGGGGCACTACCTGGGGAAGCGGTTGGTCTTATCAAATTCGCACACGACCATGGTCTTGTAGTTGAGGGGCTTTCCTTTCATGTCGGCAGCCAATGCACCAATCCCCAGAACTACATTCAGGCTCTGCATCTTTGCTCAGGTATTTTTTCAGAGGCAAAAACCGCTGGATACAATCTAAAACTACTGGATATAGGGGGTGGTTTTCCAGCGCTTTACGATGACAGTGTGCCTGATATAAGCGTTCTTGCCAAAAGCATCAACCATGAAATCAACAGGCTCTTCCCCAAGGATATCGAGATACTTGCCGAACCGGGGCGCTTCCTTGTAGCCTCTGCTGGGACTGCGGTTTCAAAGATCATTGGCAAGGCAATGCGCAACGACAAGCTTTGTTATTATGTGAATGATGGCGTTTACCACACATACTCTGGCATCATTTTTGACCACTGCATCTATCACATGAAGAGCTTCAAAAAAGGAGCCAAGCAACTTTGTGCGGTTTTCGGCCCCACTTGTGA
>SYCV01000143.1 GCA_005786805.1 Planctomycetia bacterium
GCCTACAAGGGAATTGCAGTGCGGTTGGATAATGGGCCCGGAGGCATTACCCGTGGAAGGCATTGGATGATGTTTGATCACGACACCATGCGGATGGCTGCGGCATGGGAGGGTGATTCATTCATGGATTACAATGGCATCAATTTCAATGGCAGGCACCAGATTCATCCCAGGGTCGTTGGAAACATCAAGTTTGCAAACCCTGTCGGGCCGGGCTGGGCCAATCCGGAAACCGGATCGTTCGAAGATCCCAGGTTCAAGGGGCGTGATGGCAGGCCTTATGGCCCTCTTCCCGAGTCCTGGTCAAAGTATTTGGGAATGTATCATTATGGGAATCAAGCCATAATTTCTTATACGGTGGGCGATGCCAGAATCATGGAGATGCCTGCTTACGAAATCGCATCATCTGGCAAGGTGGTTTACACTCGTGCTTTAAATGTTGGGAAATCATCCAAAGATTTAATCATGAGGGTCGCGCCAGTTGGAACACCTTGCGCCCTCGTTGCCGCGAATGCCAAATTGATTGATAAAGATGGTTACACGGTGCTTCAAATTCCTGCCTCAAATGCCCCCCAACTCATCAAGGTTTTGCAATCGGACGGGCCTTTGGATCAATTGCAGGCGTTTGCTAAAAGTGCCACAAATGCAACATCTTTTGAACCTTTTATCAATGGCGGGCCAAAACGATGGCCGGATGTGATCAAAACCCAGGGGGTGGTTGGCTCGAATGAGCAGGCGTTTGCAATTGACCTCTTGAACCATCCGATTAACAACCCTTGGAACTGCCAGATGAGGCTTACAGGTTTCGATTTTTTCAAGGATTCAAAAAGGGCAGCCGTTTGCACCTGGGATGGTGATGTTTGGCTTGTTGAAGGTCTGAACGCGATTGAGAATGGCCTGAACTGGAGAAGGATCGCGTCCGGTTTGTTTCAGCCTCTTGGTATCAAGCTGGTCAATGATGTAATCCATGTGACATGCAGGGATCAATTGGTAATCTTGCGCGATCTCAACAATGATGGCGAGACTGATTTTTATGAATGCTTCAATAATGACCACCAGGTGACCCAGCATTTTCATGAGTTCGCAATGGGGCTTCAGACCGATGCGGAGGGGAACTTCTATTATGCCAAGGCCGCATGCCATGCGTTGAAGGCGGTGGTTCCCCATCATGGGACACTTTTGAAGGTGAGCAAGGATGGTTCAAAGACAGAAATTCTGGCCACCGGTTTCAGGGCCCCGAATGGGGTCTGCCTTAACCCGGATGGCACCTTTTTCCTTACGGACCAGGAGGGATTCTGGATGCCCAAGAATCGAATCAACCTTGTGGAAAAAGGGAGCTATCATGGGAATTTCTGGGGCTATCACGATATAACGGATTCTTCCGATGCCGCGATGAAAAATCCGCTTTGCTGGATCACCAATGAGTTTGATCGTTCGCCCTCGGAATTGGTGTGGGTCACTGGTCATGGTTGGGGACCGCTCAAGGGATCGCTTTTGAATTTTTCCTATGGATACGGGAAAGTTTATGTTGTCCCCCATGAGAAAGTTGCAGGCGAATGGCAGGGGGGGATGTGCGCGTTGCCTTTGCCCCAATTCCCCACCGGGGTTTCTAGGGGTAGATTCAATCCCGAGGATGGTCAGCTTTATTGTTGTGGCATGTTTGCCTGGGCGGGTAATCAAACTGCTCCGGGTGGTTTCTATCGCATTCGCTATACAGGCAAGCCTGTTCAAGTCCCTGTTGAGTTGCATGCGATGAAGAAGGGTGTTTCAATCAAGTTGAGTGGCGCGGTTGACTCCAAGTCCGCCATTAATCCGGAGAATTATGCGGTGAAGATCTGGGGTTTGAAACGCAGCGAAAAATATGGATCAAAGCATATTGATGAGAGGTCACTGAAGGTTGCTTCAGCAAAGTTGTCCTCTGATAATAAAACAATTGAACTTCAAATTGATGGTATTGAGCCTACCTGGGGAATGGAGATCAAATATTCTTTGATCGCAGAGGACGGGAAGAAATTCAGCGGAGTGATCCACAATTCAATCTTCCGCCTCGCTGAATGAGGATTACCAGGCGGAGTTCACGAGATAAGGGCCGCTGATTAAACCAGTTCCGGCATGGGTTGCGCGTTGTCTTCAACCAGATATTGGGGCCTGCCATTGAAGTCATTCAATGTTATCTCGTTGGCATTGATGCCGAGGTTGTGATAAAGGGTTGAGTAAATTTCACCGAATTTTACCGGCCTTTGTGTTGCTTGTCCCGCGATTCGGTCTGTTGCTCCGATTACCTGGCCCATTTTCATGCCACCCCCCGCGACAAGGGCGCAGTTGACCTGGGGCCAATGGTCACGGCCAACGATATTGCTGATCTTGGGCGTGCGGCCAAACTCACCCATGATAACCACACTGCAATCTTTATCCAAACCGCGTTGGTGCAGGTCCTCGATAAGTGCGCTGACGCATTTGTCAAAGATCGGGAAATCTTCTTTTTCACGAAGGAAGATGTTGTTGTCCGCACGGCCTTCAGCGTTCTTTCCGCCATGCCAATCCCATTTGCTGTAATTCAGGGTGACAACCCTGGCGCCCGCTTCAATAAGTCTTCGTGCGATAAGCATGCTTTGTGGAACTCTTGGAGCGCCGTTGCCATCAATATGTTTTGTGGGGTCGCCAGTGCCATAGCGTTCGACAATTTGAGGGTGCTCCTTGGATAAGTCAAGGGCATCAGCAAGGCGGGATGAAGTCAGCAAACCAAATGCCTGTTCATTGAAGGTATCCATGCCTTCAAGCATTCCCTTGGCATCGACATCGCGGCGCATGTTGTCGAAGCTTCGAAGCAGATTTTTTCTTTCCGCCAGGCCGTTGAGGGTTATTCCCTGAAGGATCATGTCTTTTTTGGAAGGCCCCATGGGGCGGAATGGTGAGTATGACGCGCCAAGAAATCCGGGGCCTGGTTCATTGTAAGGTCCATGGGTGCAGGTATAACACATGCTGATAAAGGGTGGTGTTGCCGGATGGACGGGGCCTTGAATTTTTGCAACCGTGGATCCGAATTGTGGCCAACCACCAGCGGGGGTGCCTTTCTTGGGATGGTGCCCGTTAAAAACTTGTATGGCATCATGGCCATCTTGATTTCCAACTATGGAGCGGATGATGGTAAGTTTGTCCATCATGCCCGCTAGAAGTGGGAAGGCCTCACATATTTTGATGCCATTCACATTGGTTGAAATTGGTTTCCATGGCCCTGCGATTTCCTTGGGGGCATCTGGCTTGAGATCGAACATGTCCTGATGAGGCGGGCCGCCCACAAGGTATATAAGGATGACTGATTTTTGGGATGATTTGATTCCTGCCTTTGCTTCGGCTTGTAAAAGCTGGGGCAAAGTGAAACCAGCAGCACCAAAGGCACCTATTTTGAGAAAACTACGGCGGGCAATTCTATTGGTGATTTGGTTTTGCATTATTCTGCTCCAACAGCGTGCGGTATCAAACCAAGGCGTGTATATATCCCATAAATATATCGTAAGTTGAAGGCCGAAAGAATTAAAAAACATCAAATAATTCGGTTTTTTGATGCCTGACTGCTTAATTTACCCAAATAATGTGCCTTTTTGACGCTGGTTAAACTTTAATTGGATTTTTCTTTTCATTAATCAGGTTGGTTATTAAGCTGATTTTTCCTTCCTAAACTCAAATGAGGATATTTCAATGAGTGGCTTTAACACAAAACGAGGTTTTGCTTTTTTGGTTTCTGTTCTCTTTTTTGGATCACTTTTTGCCCAGGAGTCCAAGACCGTTAAAGTTGGCATCCTCGGAATTGATAATTACCAGTCGGTTGCCTACACCCAGTTGTTCAATGATCCCAAGGCAATTGGGGACCTCGCGGGGTTGAAAGTGGTGGCGGCATTTCCATCGATAGCAAGCAGTGATATTCCCGAAAGTGTGGACAGTCTTCCAAAATGGAAGGATGCCTTGGTCAAATATGGTGTCAAGATGGTTGGTTCGGTGGATGAACTTCTTGGCTCATGTGATGTGGTGATGATAATGAGCCTTGATGGAAGAAGGCACCTTGGCGAGGCAACACAGGTTTTAAAGGCGGGTAAGCCGGTTTATATTGGTCGCCCGATCGCTTCCAATTTTGAAGATGCGGTTTCAATTCTTCGCCTTGCTGAAAAAACCAAGACCCCCTGCTGGACTAGTTCCCAACATAGATTCAGCCCGGGATTCATCGGGATGAAAAATCATCCCGAGGTGGGGAATGTGCTTGGGTGTGAAATTTACGGTGGATGTCCAACCGTGCCCCATCATTCAGAGCTTTACTGGCATGCGCTTCATAGTATCGAGACGATTTACAGCATCATGGGGACAGGCTGTGTTTCTGTTTCCTGCACTTCAACACCGGTAGCGGAATCAATCACCGGTACCTGGTCGGATGGCAGGCTTGCAACCTACAGGGGGATTAAAAAAGGTGCTGTGAAATACAGTGGCACGGTTTTCGGTGAAAAAGGGGTTTCCGTTACCGGGGTCTACGGTCATGGGGTCCCTGTAAAGGGTGTTGTTCCCACCAATGACAAATACATGGGTTATGAGGGTATAGCCATCGAGATAGCCAAATTTTTCAAGGGTGGTCCCGTTCCAGTTAGCATCAAGGAAACCATGGAAATACTTGCTTTCATGGAGGCCGCCCAGGAAAGCAAAAGCAAAAACGGTGTTAACATTCAAATTGCGGATATGCTGAAAAAAGTATCCAAGTGATTTGTCATCGGATTTTTAAACCCCGATATCCTCATTCCAAAGATTAGGCTTGTCCCGGATGAATTCCATCATCATGGAAATGCAGCGTGGGTCCTGCAGCACCGTGGTTTCAACCATTCTGCTGGCGAGAAGTTTTTCCTCGCCCATGAAAGTTTTGTTTTCCCCAATGACAACTCTTGGGATTTTGTACAACAGGATGGCCCCGGTGCACATGGGGCAGGGGGATAGTGTGGTGTAAAGTGTGCATTCACGGTAAACCGATGCTGGTAGTCTGCCCGCATTTTCAAGGGCGTCCATCTCGCCGTGAAGAATGGTGCTACCTTTTTGCACACGGCGATTGTGTCCCCGTCCAATGATTCTGCCCTTGTGCTCAAGTACAGAGCCTATTGGAATGCCTCCTTCCGCAATTCCTTTTCTTGCTTCCTCGATAGCTTCCAACATGCATGATTCTTGAAGAGTTGATGGGTACATGGTCGCCGCCTTTGGTTTTTATTCATTGCATCCCTGCATTGCTACTTTATAATCATAGTGGTTTGAATTGTAAATCATCTCCCTTTTTTACAGGAAAAAACAATGAATCGAAGAGAGTTTGTCGCTGGTATCGCGGTCGCAGGAATTGTTCCAGGCTTGGGGTTTACCTCCCAGAAAAAAGAACTTTTTGAGATATCCCTGGCGCAGTGGTCCCTCCATAAGGCGATCTTTGGCAAAAAGATGGATGCAGGAGATTTCCCCAAGGTTGCCAAGGAGGAGTTTGGCATCAATGCGGTCGAGTATGTCAACCAGTTCTACAAGGATAAAAAAAAGGATGATGGTTATGTGAAGGAACTTCGCAAAAAGTGCGATGACCTAAATGTTAAAAGTGTGTTGATCATGTGTGATGGTGAGGGCCAGTTGGGTGATGCTGATGAAAAGAAACGCAAGCAAGCCGTTGAAAACCACTATCGCTGGGTTGAATGGGCCAAGGCTCTTGGATGTCATTCCATCCGTGTCAATGCGGGCAGCAGTGGTTCGTACGATGAGCAGATGAATCGCGCGGCAGACGGTTTGCGGATGCTTTCCGAGTGGGCGGGTAAAATGCAGATCAATGTGATTGTTGAAAACCATGGCGGTTTGTCCAGCAATGGGGCTTGGCTTGCCGCCACCATCAAGAAAGCTGGTCATCCCGGTTGTGGCACACTTCCCGACTTTGGGAATTTCCGTGTCAGCAAGGATGAGGAGTATGACCGTTACAAGGGTGTGATGGAATTAATGCCTTATGCCAAAGGGGTGAGTGCAAAGTCCCATGATTTTGACGCGAGCGGTAACGAAACCAAGACTGATTATCGAAAGATGATGAAGATAGTCATGGATGCGAATTATCATGGTTTTGTTGGTATTGAATACGAAGGTAGTAAATTGAGTGAACCGGATGGTATCCGTGCAACCAAGAAATTACTGGAAACTGTAAGGAAGGAAATGGCAGGTTGATTGGAAGAATAAATTTAAGAAGGCCTCTTAGGAATTACCTAGGAGGCCTTTTTTATTCGTATACAGGGGTGGTTTAATTCACGCCCATGAATCTGAGTGGAAGAGGTTGGATTCTGTCTTGGTCAATCGTGAACTTGGCCGGAATTCCAATTTGAGTTGGAGGTATAACCGGGTTCCCGGTCTTGTCCAGCGGGCCGAAAAACCAACTGAAAGAGGCGTCTTCAATTTTCTTTTTGCTGAAACTACGCAGATTATTGTCACCTTTCTTGGTGATGGGCGTCATGTAGTTTTTCACAATGTCATCGTTCGCGTCATCCAACAACTTGCTTCCAACGCTCTTGGATTTGTACTTGAATTCCCCGGTGAATTTTTGATCCACGCTGGGACTTGCCTTTGTTTTGGTTTCAGCTTCCTTTTTTTCACGGGAGTAACTGGGTTTTACAGTCTTGAGCATTTTCACAGAGAAATCATCCCTGGTCTTGTCATCGGTTCCGGTGACGAAAACCATCTGAACCCGCCTGGACCTTGGCATGGTGATGTCCTTGAGCCAAAGGGGTAACTGGGTTGCGAAACTTTTGCCTGCGACCGTGGGGCTGATTGAAAGCCAGATTGCGGAGAGTTGGGCGCTGCCTTCGGGATCTGCAGCGGGCATGGCTTTGAGAAGTATCTTCTTGGGACCAGGGGCCTTCAAATTCAATATGCCGCCACCAGGGGTCACATCAACCACCTCGCAGGGGAGTCTTCGCCATTCGCTGGCCATCCAAAGTGCGCCCAGGGTTGCACCTTCTCCCGCGCCAATTACCACGATATTGGAGCTATTCGCCTCACCATCATCATTTTTGACATCAAGGAAAGCCTTTGCTGCAGCAATATCGTTCACGAGATTGGGGTAGTATGCCGCTGTGAATTCAGAGGAGTTGATTTTACCGGGCTTTTTCGGAAGGCTTGCGGCGGGCAATGTCTTGTTGTGGGGTTGTTCCCAAAAGTTTGGTGTTACAGTGACGCTTTTACCATGACCCCGGAAATCAAAACTCAACACACTTTGTCCGGCGGCCTGAAGATCAAGCGCAAGTTTTTCCCAGCCATCCTGGGAGCTGTCCCCACCTTTGCGGAAAGTGAAATCGTGCAACAGGATTACCGAGGTTCCGTCCTTTGGTTTGGCGCTGGGGTAGAATTTCCCGGAGAGTAACACGCCATCGTAAGTTTTAAAATTTACTTCCATGCCTTCCGCCCTGGCGGGTCCGGGAATTGCCAGCAAGGTGAAAAAGCTTAGGACAAGAACCAATGAACCTGCTTTAAGTGTGAAATTTGTCATTATTCTTACCATGGGTAGGGACTAGGAAACCGTCTATCTTTAATATTCCATCTTCTGAAAGAACTGGCAAGAGAAAAGCGAGTTATTAAGTCAAACTTGCGTAAAAAAACCCGGTTATTCGCGAGCGGAGGGGTATCCTCAGGCGCATAACCGGGAATTATAAGAAAGGTTCCCAGCCTTTCAAAAAACCAACCGGGCCGAATTCTCCGAAGGCGATCATCTAATTGTATTTTTCAGTTACGCCAGTTTTCAGCGGGGCTGGTTTGACCAAATAGTTTTGCAATTCATCTCTTTTAGCAGAAAGAGTCATCAAGATTCTAAACCCCAACCTTGATGAAAATTGCCAGACCCAATTTGCCAGATTTTTTGCCTTTCCCCAGCAGCATCATGGATCTATCAGGGCACCATGCCCAACCTATCCTTGCATCTTTGTGCAAAGGTAAAACTAATCAATCAACCGAGGTGTCAGTTCGCTACTGTACGGTATACTGAACTTAAAAAATATTTTGGTAGCCTGCGAAAGTGGTTAATTTGGGTTGAACAGGTAGAGACTGTTTGACAGTTGCAAATTTAAAATATTGAGATTATTCATCAACCTGATAATCAGGTCTTTGATTGGATTTTTCCTCTGAGAAGTTTGCTGGTTCGAAATCCGAATCGATGTCATCATAACTGCATACATAGCCAGGCAATTTTGATTTTTCGACTTCCGCATGAAATGACTTTAGCACAGCCTGCTGAATGTTCTCTCTGCATTCTGGGTTGATTGGGTGTGCGATATCCGCATGCATTTTTTGCTTCCCGTGGGCATCCCGCCCCATTCCTCTGAATTCCGCCAACTTGTTTCCGCATTGATTGCAAAAACGGGCGCGAAGTTGGTTTTTACACGAGCACTTTGGGCATCGATCCATTAATTTACGGCTGGGCATTGCCACAAACCAACCCCGTGGACCTTCAATGATTTTCAAGTCGCGGATCACAAATGAATGATCAAAAGTGATTGAGCAAAAGGCCTGTAGTTTTTCGTTTTCACTGTTTGCTTCCATTAGTTTGATTCGAACTTCCGTGATCTTCACAACA
Organism: Planctomycetia bacterium; assembly: GCA_005786805.1. Classification (GTDB taxonomy): domain Bacteria; phylum Planctomycetota; class Planctomycetia; order Gemmatales; family Gemmataceae; genus UBA969. The sequence continues at coordinate 8,609 of SYCV01000143.1, forward strand.
TCTCTCCTTGATGGTTGCTGGAAAATTTGGCCTGTTTGGTTATGAATGTGTTTTTAATAAGATTCCTGGAGGCCCCATTCCAAAGGGATCTTGCGGTTTCCAAGGCCCTTTCGTCATTCTCAAACAGTGCGAATATCGCTGACCCACTTCCACACAGGATGGGTTTTTTTGCGCCAGCCTTTTTAAATTCCTCAAACAATAATGCAAGGTCGGGCTCCATTTCAAAAGCCGGGGCCTGTAACCTGTTGAATAAAACCTCGTTCAATTCTTCAAGGCTTGAACCAGAAAAGCAATTGGAGGCTGCTTCCTGTTTCATTGGAGAGATGGGAATTTTCAAACGAGAGTAAACACTTGCGGTGGAGAGACCGAAAACAGGCTTGATAACAAGTATACTTAAACCACATTGCCAATCGGAAGGCAAGGTTTTTTCACCCCTGCCATGGCACCATGCTGCCTTTCCCGCGAGAAAAAATGGCACATCACTGCCTAGTTTCGCAGCTTTTTCCCCAAGTGCTTGATGGGAAAGATTTAGGTTCCATAAACTATTCAAGGCGAGTAGCGTGGCAGCTGCATCCGAAGACCCGCCTCCAAGGCCTGCTTGCCAGGGAATACGCTTGTATAACCGTATATCCACCCCGATTGATTTCCTGGTTTCCTCCTGCATCAGCCGGGCTGCCCTAATCACCAGATTGTCAGGGCCAGTGGACAATTCCCTTGAATCACACCATAGATTAACTTTGCCTGATTGATCGCAGCGGAAGTCAAGTACATCCTGTATCTGCACCGGCACCATGAATGTTGTTAATTCGTGATATCCATCGGATCGCTTCCCCGAGATTTCCAAAAAGAAATTCAGCTTGGCATCGGCCCAAACCTGCAACCCATCCTTGATGGAGACAATGCGCATTTCAGAATGTCACTTTCGTCCTTGAAATCGACACCGGGGCTTAAAAGAGTATTCAACCGTTGGTATTCATTAGCACGAAGAAAGCCTAAACATAGTGTTTACGAATTTTATTTGAATATTAATCGATCCGTCAATAGGGGAAGCAGGTACAAATCTTCTTGCCCAGTGGGGTTCGCCTTATTTGGCTTTAAGCAGTTCCCTGTTTTTCATCCATCCAAGCAATCGGTCCGGCCAGCTTGAGGTTTCACCCATTTTTGTCGCAAGTCCCACGCCGTGTCTTCCTTTCTCATAAATGTGAAGCTCCGCGGGCACTTTGTGTTTTTTCAATGCGAGGTAGAACAAGATGCTGTTTTCAGGGGGAACAGCAGTATCTTCATCGGTGTGGAAAATAAAAGTGGGCGGGGTTTGAGCGGTCACACGGTTGTGGTTGCTTAGACTTTCCACCAACTTGGCATCAGCATCCTTGCCCAGAAGATTATTTCTGGAACCCATGTGCGCATAGGGCGGTTCAAGTGTGATCACCGGATAGCAAAGGATAAGAAAATCTGGTCTGCAACTTGCCTTGTCGATGGCATCAACGGCTTCGGCATTTCCATCATCAAACTGCGTGCCAGCAGTGGAGGCAAGGTGTCCCCCCGCGGAAAAACCCCAGATACCGATTTTCTTTGGATCAATCCCATAAGTACTGGCGTTGGCCCTTACAGTTCTAATCGCCCTTTGCGCATCCATCAGGGGAGCTGGGTGCTTGTATTTGGGCCCAAGTCTGTATTTAACCACAAATGCGGAAATTCCATGTAGGTTCAGGAATTCCGCAATTTCTTTCCCTTCATGACCAATTGCCAGGCCGCCATAACCCCCACCAGGGCATACCACCACTGCGGTGCCATTAGCTTTTTCCTTGGCCGCCAGATAAAGAGTGAGTGAGGGTTTATCCTTGTCCTCTGTGCCCATGGCTCCTGGGGCGCCATTTGGCCAAAGAGGTATGGTTTGTGGTTCCGCATGGAAGCTAAGTAATGCAAGAGAAAGAAAAGTAGGCAGGGAAATCATGTTTTTTCCTGATTTATAAAGAATAGTTGAAATATTTATTCCATAAGTACGAAAAATACTATATCTCAAGAAGGAATTCGAGAGATATAATGGAAATGTAAGTTGTTTCCTAGTTTTCGGGGGCGATCCGGTTTCGACCGGGCTTACGGAAATGCAGGTTGCGTGCCGTGGTTGATCAGATGGCCACGTAAATATCTGATCAAATCTTAACTGCAGAACCGCAGTTCTCAATGGCTGCTTAATAAAACAGCAGTCGCGTGTCTGGGAGCTTAGCCAGAGAGGTCCCAGCGCGCTAGTTAAATCTGGATCGTGGGGGTTAGAAGTCACGCAAGTGGCTGATATCGAGGGCAATCCCTGCTAGATTTCACACTCGGTTAGCTCGAAGTGGCTTTGCAATTTGAATCCACCCGGGTGAACATGGCAGAGAAAGACTGCCAGATCAGTTTGCTACGCACGTAGACGCCGGCATGGAAGGGCTTCGGGACCGGGGTTCAATTCCCCGCGCCTCCACTAAAAAAGGGTTCTGGTCATCCAGAACCTTTTTTTATTTCCGCGACTCCAATGATTGCCATTTGTCGTGGTAAATTTTACAAGTCAAATCTATCTTGTGAAATTATGATTTTCCTGATGAATTTTTTGGATTTAGCAGTAGGCCTATAGGATACTACGGTTCCATCATACTGGTTGTAAAGTTTTACGATATTTGAAATATTAGTTTTCGGCTATTGTTTTCCCAAGGGGGCTTTCAATGAATCAAATTGTTAATAGATCCGTCTCCCTGTTTTTTACCTCAGCTTTAATATTTCTTCTTCGAATTGACGCTGTGATTGGGCAGGAGTTTACTATTCGGGAGCATCTGGGGCGAAATTGGACCAATGAACTTGTAAGTTTTTCATTAAATCCCGCACAGCTTGAATTGGTCAAGAAGGGATATCAGGTTGTTGAGGGAGATAATAATCTTTTGCCAAGCCAGCTTATTGAGTTGGATGGCAAGCCGCGTCTTGCTTTTCAGGTATCCCTTTCCGCGGGTGCGACCCAATTTTATAAACTTGGTAAATTTGAAAAAAAACAATCGCTTGACGATCTTATCAAGGAGAGCCCGGACAAGGTTACTCTTGGAAATGGGCAAATCGGGGTTTCCCTTCGAAAAAAACTTCAAGGAAATGAGGCTCCTATTGCGGGAATCCAATTGCGTTCAGGGGCCCTTACCTCTGGTGCGACTATTTCTGGTGGATCCCGGGTGGCCGGGTATTCAGTTGAGGTTTTGGCGAGTGGACCGGTGTTTGCGGAGGCCCTTTGCAAAGTCCATTTTGTTGACCAAGGTAAATGGTCCATTCATGTCCGCATCATGCGGGCGGAGCCGGTTATCCTTTTCAAAGAGTCTTTTGATGCCCCCGGTGGAGGGTTGATAAAACTCGCTTTGACAGGTCCGGCGTTCAAGCCAACTGATGTCCTTTATCGAAAAGGGATGGGAAATCTTGGACAACTTGATTCCTGGAAAATTAATCCTGGCAGGGCGTTTGCCTTGGAACCATGGCTTCATTGGTGGATGAGTGAGCGTCAGGGAAACTGGTTTGCCATGCATGATTCCAAGGATTTGTTGATGATGGGGGCGTTGAAGCCCAGTGAATGGAAAGATCCAGAATGGAAAGGTAAATCTGAACTTTCCCCGCTTATGATCCCGGTGATGAATGACAAGGATGGATGTTTTGCTGAAATGCCTCTGGGGGGTGGAACACGCACATGGATGCTGGGAGTCCCGAATTATGCGGAATCCGTTGCCCCATTGACCGGCAAAAATTCGCGGGTTGCGCCTCTTCCACAAAGGTATTTGATCAAGCATGGGGATTTTCCTTTGGAGTTGGTGAAGGATTACGCCCTTGAGTGGAATGGTGACCATGATAACTATCCAAGATTATTTATTGGAAAAAAAGAGTTGCCAAAATTGCGGTCCCAGTTGAAAAATGATCCCGCCGAGGTCAAACGATGGAGTGGGGATCAACCGATAGACAAGTATAATATCGATGCGCCCCTTAATGCGTATTTCGCCTCCCAAAACCAGCAGCTTGAAAAAATGATACTCCAAAAGAACATGGAATGGCTGCAAACCGTCGTGGATGATTTTCTGGAGCAGAATAATCGTGTCACGATGGGGGTTGCACCACACATGCAAAGCGTGCTTTTACTTCCCACAATTAATTTGACTGATGCCATGCTTGGTGCCCCGGGTGTTTCCACTGACCAGCGGAAACAGATACTCGCGAAAATCGCCTTTCTGGGATACGCGGTTTGTCGTGATGATTATTGGTCTCCCTCACGGGGGTTTGCTGGAAATCCCAACATGACAACGACGGTGGCGTTATTCCAAACCGCGCTGGCTTCGCTTGTTCCCTCCCACCCAAAGGCGAAAGAATGGGCGGAAAGGGGCTTAACTGAATTACGACGACAGCTTTTTTCTTGGTCTGATGAGGATGGCGGGTGGCTTGAGGCACCTCATTATGCGATGGTTGCGTTTGATCATATGATCGGTGCATTTCTCATGGCAAAGAATGCGGGTTTTGGGAATTATCTTCTTGAGGACCGTGTCAAAAAAGTGAGTGAGTGGCTTGCTAAAATTTCAACTCCCCGGGATGTTCGTACCGGGGGGTTCCGTCATTATCCCCCGATAGGTAACACTTACATGGGCGAGGGGACAGGCATGTTTGGTATCATGGCGGGCCTTTGGAAAGAAAAAGACCCGGTTTTTGCAGCTCAAATGCAATGGATGTGCGATGAGCATGGATCGCCCCCGATCGGTCTTTTTGGGCCATTTGGAACTTTTTCAGGTTATCGTGCCATGCTTAAAGCACATGGAGTCCAGCCGAAACCGCCGGTATATGGGAGCGAATGGTTTCGGAATACAGGGGTGGTCCTTCGCAACACCATTGGTTCCGACAGGGAAACCTATCTTCACCTTATTGCTGGTTCCCAACATGAACACTATGACATCGATTCAGGCAGTATTGTGATTTGGGGAAAGGGCAGACTTCTGGCGGATGACTTTGGGTATATTGGTCGTCACCCGGCCCAGTGGCATAGCATGCTCACATCAAGTGCTGTTGAATCAGATTCCAACATGGTGATTGAGGCGTTCCATCCCGGCAAGATTTTGGATTATGTCTCAGGTAGGAAAGGTGCATGGCAAAGGCAAATCGCTTTTGTGAAAGATCCGGACCCTCTCGGGCCTACCGGGTTTTTCATTCGGGATAACCATGATGCTGATTCGGAGGCGACCTGGAGACTTTGGCTGATGACTAAAAAAATAAAAATTCATTCCCAAGGCGCCACCATCGAGGGAGAAGATGATGTTGATTTGGATGTTTTTTTTCATGACGCGAGTAAGCTTGGATTAAAAACCGAGGCCACCGTGCAAAAAGCCATGGGAAGGCGTAATAACAAGGAAGGTTTGATTGAATTGCCTCAGACCGCACTGGTTGCAAGTTTAAAGGGAAAAGGCGCAATCTGTGCATTTATTTACCCCCGACTAAAATCTGAAGCAGTTCCCAAAATCTCCTGGTTTGCCAATGGCGCTGGGATCCAGATTGAAACCACTGCTGGAGTCGACTACGTCTTTTTAAATAATTCTGAGCTTGATGGAAAATCCCCTGATGGAAAAGCAGGTTTTAAAACACATGTTGGATCAATTCAGCTTCGAAAAAATGGAGGTCACTTAAACCTTGGTGCTTCCGGGAAAATAACTTATGGTACTCATGTTTTGGAAGGGGCAAAAGCTTCCTCCCGGAGTGTCCCTCGCTGAATAACACTGTTTAAAAATTTGCTTTTAATTTGAATTACCCGGGTGAACATGGCAGAGAAAGACTGCCAGATCAGTTTGCTACGCACGTAGACGCCGGCATGGAAGGGCTTCGGGACCGGGGTTCAATTCCCCGCGCCTCCACTAAACTTAA
>SYCV01000144.1 GCA_005786805.1 Planctomycetia bacterium
AATTCCTTCGATTAAGATTGTGGTTTGAAAAGCTCATGGATAAGAACTCCGACAAAGGGGAGAAAAACATTGCCTCGATTGGTTATAGAGTAATCGCAAGAAGGAGTGCTAGGCAAGCATCTGTTTGAAAAAAGATGAGATCGAGCCCCAATTTGGAAAATCAACAGTTTGGGATAAATCTTTTTCTTTGAATCAACCCGGGAAGTGGATCCCCGCTTTTCAGCGAGGATGACGCAGGTGGGAGAATAGGCTTTATAAGCCAGGATTGATTTATCATCCCTGCTCGAGTCATTCCCATGAAAATGGGAATCCAGAGATTCAATCAACCCGGTAAGCTGATCCCCGATGAGAAAACCTTACTTGCCTTCCTTGGCCCATTGTTTCATTTGTTCGATATTTTTAATCAGGATGGCATTTTTGCTGGCACCCTTCTTGGGACCGAGATATTCCGCCATGTCGCTATCATACTGGGCTTCAGTTTCAGGAACCCGACCCATGTCATTTGTTGCGACTTCCCAATCTGCAAGCGCCTTGCGATGCCTTTCCAGTTCGGTGGCATATTTTTGGTCCGATGCAAGGTTTTTGATTTCCCAAGGGTCGTTACGAAGATCGTAAAGCTCCTCTTTCGGTCTTTTGGTTGCATAAATCTGGCTTTGGATGGGATCGAGTTTTCCCTGTTCGAAAAGCTCTTTCATGCGGATGAGGATTTGCTTGCCGTCCTTGTAGCCATTGGGTTGAAGATGAGGCCTTTCGTTGAGGTAGTTACGGATGTATTTGAAATTTTCCGAACGGACGGAACGGATATGCTCCACGGTTTCATCGGCTCGGTCCCGGGCGCTGAATGCGAATTCACGGGGTTTATAATCCACCGCGAAAATATTCCTACCTTGCATATACTGGGGGACCGGGATGCCTGCAAAAGCAAGTGAGCTTGCAGCTATGTCGATATGTTCAACCAGATCATCACGAACCTTGTTGGATGCGATCTTGGGACCATGAACCACCAATGGAACATGAATACCCTCCTCGTAAAGGAATTGCTTGCCGCGGGCATGGCTTATTCCATGGTCGGTCCAGAAAAAGATGAGGGTGTTGTCGAGGACTTTTTCATTCTTGAGTCGCTCAATGAGCTGACCAAGGAGTTTGTCAGTGAGTCTGATGGTATCGAGGTAGGCGGCCCAGTCATTTCGAATCACAGTGTCGTTCGGGTAGTAGGGAGGAATTTTAAGAAGAGGGGAGTTGGGATCTGTGGGTTTACCAAGTTCCTTGAGAACGAGGTCGTTCCAGTTTTTGCCTTCCCGGTATTTGCCCCCATGGATTTGTACCTGGGTGAAGAAGGGTTGATTATTTTTTCGAGTGGACCAATCATTGCCATCATAAATTTTCGGATTGAATTCAAAATTATAGTCGGTTTTTCCCTTGCCGATTTGCGGGAATGCGCAGTTGGAGGTGTGATAACCAGCCTGTTGAAAAAGGGCTGGCACGGGGACAATCCCCTTTGGGAGATTGATTTTAATGCTTCCCCTGCCACTGCGGTGATGCTGGGCGCCTATGGAGGTCTGGTACATGCCAGTGATCATCGCACTTCGGGAGATTGAGCAAATGGGGCCAGTGACAAATGCATTTGAAAAGCGGGTCCCTTTTGTTGCCATTTGGTCGAGGTTTGGGGTGGATATTGCCTTTTCCCCATAACAGCCAAAGTGAGCGGACATGTCTTCGACCACGACCCAGACAATATTGGGCCTGACAATATCAACGGCGTTGGTGGATGAAGCAGCAATAGCGCCAAGGAGAAGAAATCCAAGCATGGGATCGGCCTCTTTTATTTGAGCAGGGGTTTGATTTTTTCAGAAAGAACCTCATAGCCCTTGGGGCTGAGATGAAGTTTATCTTCCGCGAAATGATCGGTTTTATACTGGCCTGTGGAATCCAGAAACAAAGGGGCTATCTCGACAAAGAGAAGTTGGGGATTGGATTTGCAGAATGATTCCAGAAGAGCGTTGGCTTTGGCCTGGTCGGCCTTTTGTTTGTCGCGTGATGCGCTGTGCTTGATTCCAAGCAGTATGATTTTCGTTTGGGGGTTGTCCTTGTGGATGAATTTTACAAAAGCCTTGAAATCATCAGCAACCTGTTCGGGGGTTCGTTTTGCATTGATGTCGTTGTCTCCTGAGTAAAAGACAATGGTCTTGGGTTTGTAAGGAAGGAGAATGCGAGGGGCAAAATGAACCACATCCCGGGTCTGTGATCCTCCAAATCCGCAATTTTCAAAGGGTTTATCTGGGAAGTTTTGGGCCAGGTTCCAACGACGGATGGTTGAACTTCCCGTGAAAAAAACAGCGTCAGAGGAAGGTGGTTTTTCTTTGAATCGTTTTTCGATCGCAGCGATATCTTTCTCGTATTTTCCAAGCCTTGTGGATTCAGCATCCTGGAAGGAGGGAATCATCAACAGCAGGAATGGGAATTTAAGCAGGGAATACATGATAAGGTCCTTTGGCAAGTTGGTTATTGGTAATCATCAAAGTGTAATAAAAAAGTTGTTATGCGATTAGGATAAAACATGATGAAGTGCTTTATTTTTTTTCGCGTTTGTAGACTGCCAGGAAAACCTGGTTACCCAGGAATGACCTGAATGCCTCGGGCCTTTTTTTTCCCTCGAGGTCGTAGCAAATCATCAAAGAGTTGCCTGATAATTCATAAATCGCGGGGAATGTCTTGCCCTGGTTTTGCCCCTCGGTGCTGGTGATGTCCATTTCCTTGGGTTTGGAATCGGGAGACAACTTCAAGGTTCCCTTGTCTGAAAGTTTCCCCACCCTTGAGGAATAGGAGGTTCCCGAGATTATGAGAGAAACACTTGAGACGAAATCCTGGGGGAGTTTTTTTCCAGCCAGTTCCGCGCTTTCTAGGATCCAGGTGCCAGATATTTTTTCAGGATCTTTTTCTTGGGCGGAAATGCTGGCATCAAAGATTGGCAAAATAAGAAAGAGTGCAAGTGTGGTTGTAAATCGTTGCATCATAATGATCCTTTGAAACCATGGAATTTAATGAGTAAGTGTTCCCGATATCATGATAAAAATTCATCCATGTTGGAATTTTTCTTCATTGTCTTATGAAAAATTGAAAATAGAACAGCGGTGTTTAAACCAACAACCAGCATGCCCGTTGCTGCTTCCAAAGGTTCTAGCATTCTGAATGGTGCCACTAAAACATGTTTTCCAGTGCCCAATGTGGTGTAAGTGGTTGCGGAAAAATAAAGTGCATCATTAATGTTGGCAAAAGTTCCAAATGCCATCAGTAAACCACACCAAAACATGATTTGAATAAAACTGGAGATGACGAAGAAAAAAGTCGCAATCAGAATTGGCGGCATGATAAGCGCCAAGCCTTCTGCGCTAGGGAATGCAGCTAGGAATTTGAGCTGCATCTTGATAGTAAGCGATAGGAAAAAAGAATGTAAAACCAAGCACAAGAACATTGTGCATATACCGTAAATTGCTACTTCAGAAAAACTGACATTTAAAATCAATTCCATTGGTTGTCCTTAAGAACGGTCTTAGGGTTCGATTTTAGTGCCCAGGATTTCAAGGAATTTCGCAAGCCATTGAGGATGCGCGGGCCATGCGGGGGCACTCACAAGGTTGCCCTCGACAAAAGCCTGGTCAATCCCAATATTCGCGACTGATCCACCGCAAACGGTGATTTCCGGACCTACCGCGGGGTAGGCGGAGCAAGTCCTTCCTTTTAATACCCCTGCCGCGGCGAGAAGCTGAGGCCCATGACAGATGGCCGCGATTGGTTTGTTTGTGTCCGCAAAATGTTTGACAATTGCAAGAACTTTTGGATTCAGGCGCAGGTATTCGGGTGCCCTTCCACCCGGAATGACGAGGGCATCGTATTGGGCGGGGTTGATTTCAGCAAATGTTGCGTTCAGGGTGAAACGATGGCCTGGCTTTTCACTGTATGTCTGCTGGCCCTCGAAATCATGAATCGCAGTGAGAACATAGTCGCCGGATTTTTTGTCAGGGCATATCGCGTGAACATGATGGCCAACCATGGTGAGGGCCTGGAACGGTACCATGATTTCATAATCTTCAACAAAATCGCCCGCCAGCATCAGAATTTTTTTTGCAGCCATCACAAGTGCTCCTTTTAAAAACAATGGGGTAAATATGCCAAAAAATGTTATCGAATCCTAGATTATTTCTTGGGAAGTTGGTGGTATACCGGGTCATCGGGTCGTTCTTCATACCAGAGATCCAGCCCTTTTTTGGAGCGAAAGCCATTTGGACCAGCAAAAACAAGTTTTACCAGCAGCCAGATTGTAGGGCCGGGCCTCATGGTCCATATTTTTCTCGCGGAGGTGGTGACTCTTGCCCTTGGAATAATGAAAGAACCGGTCTTGGATAACCTTGAAGAGAAAGCCACATCCTCAGCGGCATAAAATTCCTCGGGAAAGCCCCCGATTTTTTCGAATGCCTCCCTGGTAACAAAAATACAGCACCCCCCCACAAGCTTGAAAAGCCTCCCGAAGAATAAACCCATCGGGTGCAGGATTCCCGCCCAGAATGGCAACCTCGCGTCATAATCAAAATGGCATCCGCCTCCAACAGCCCCGGACCTGATGGCTTCAAGGCTTTCCTTAAGGCATGCTTGGTTGATGCAGGTGTCCGCGTCGATGAAAAAGAATATGTCACCGCTGGCGACTTTTGCCCCACTGTTCCTTGTTGCTGCGATTTTACGGTTGTTGACAGAAATCACCCTGGCCCCGGCTTTTTCCCCCACTGCTTTGGTGTTGTCGGTGGAGGCATCATCCACCACCAGGATCTCATATTTTTCCCCGACGGATCCCGCGGAATGGTGAATTGCGCCGATGGTTTTCTCAAGATAAGCCTCCTCGTTATGCGCTGGAATGATGAATGAAAGCATTCTCGTTACCCCTTCAGTGATTCGGGTATTGTTGCAGATTGGTTGCAGGAATTCAAAGTCATATGGGAAGGATTGTTTGAGCTTTGGTTAAAAACAACCCATAATAAGCGAATGGATACAAAAGCCCTGCCGCAGGAAAAACTTCTGGTCATGTCGGGAATGGTGAAAACTTTTCCGGGTGTGAAAGCGTTGCGGGGTGTGAGCCTTGAGCTTTCAAAAGGCGAGACACTCGCGTTACTTGGTGAAAATGGCGCCGGAAAAAGCACGCTTATAAAAATATTGGCGGGAGCCCTTCAGCCCGATTCCGGCGAAATATTTGTTAAAGGCCGACAGTTGAGAATGAAAAGTCCGGCTGATTCCAGAAGGGCGGGTATAGCAGTTATTCACCAGGAGTTCGCGCTGGTGAATGGCTTGACTGCCTGTGAGAATATATTCCTGGGCAAGCCGCTTCACACCTGTTCCGTGATTCATCTTAAAAAAGAAAATGCCGGGGCGAGGGAATTACTTGAGAAACTGGGTGCGGATTTCGATCCCCGAACACCTTGCAGCCAATTGAGTGTCGCCCAGAGGCAGATTGTCGAGATCGCCAAGGCCTTGTCTGACAAAGCTTCCATATTGATTTTAGATGAGCCTACCGCAGCCTTGACCCCCCGTGAGACAAACCGGCTTTTCATCCTTCTTGATCAACTCCGGAATAATGGGATGGGGATAATTTATGTGAGCCATCGCCTTGATGAGGTGTTTGCGATTTCCAACCGGGTGCAGGTTCTGAGGGATGGCGCGGAGGTCGCAGCCACCTTGACGAATGGCACAACCCAGACCCAGGTCATCAGTTGGATGGTGGGGCGCGAGATCAATCAAGGCCGCGATTTTAAAAAAGCAAGTAAGGGCGAAATTCTACTGGAGGCTTTGCGGCTGAAAAATGGAACCAAGGTGAGGGATGTCTCCCTGGAGGTCCATGAGGGGGAAATTCTCGGATTGACGGGTTTGGTTGGTTCCGGGCGCACCGAGGTTTTAAGGATAATCGCGGGAGCAGATATTCCTGAATCTGGTGAGTTAGCCCTTGAAGGTGCAAGATTGGAGTTGCGTCATCCAAGTGATGCGATTCGCAAGGGAATATTTTTCCTCACGGAAGACAGGAAGGGGCAGGGTTTGTTCCTTGAGCGGCCCGTGCATGAGAACTTCAGCATCGCGTCACTTTTTCGTTTTGCCTTTTTGGGATTGATCAACCTGTTTCGCGAGACCCAAGCGTTTCTAGCCCACAGGGATTCCATGGGGATCAAGGCATCTTCTCCTTTGGCAAAGATTGTGAACCTCTCTGGTGGTAACCAGCAAAAAGTATTGCTGGCCCGCTGGCTTGAAAGAAAAGGCAGGGTGTTTTTGCTGGACGAGCCCACCCGTGGGGTTGATGTTGGCGCCAAGGAGGAAATCCATCACCTTCTCAGAAAGCTCGCTGCGGAGGGTAATGCCATACTTGTGGTTAGCAGTGAGTTGCCTGAAGTGCTTGCCATTTGCGATCGGATACTGGTCATGCATGAGGGGCGGGTCAAGGGGGAGATAATGGATGTTAATATCGCGACCCAGGAACAGATAATGGGGCTTGCAATTCAATGAAGAATAACCTTGCTGGAAAGATATCAGGATGGCTTGCCGGTCGTGGGATGCTGCTGGTGTTGTTGTTGCTCGCTGTTTTTCTCGGCTTTGCCACACTTGCGGACCAGAACCCCAATGACGCGGAAGCCGGAACCGCGCTTGCCAAAACCCTGGGGCAGTCGAACGGCGGGAATAAAAACATCTTGATCGTGGTGCGACCATCGGAGGAGGATTCGTTGTTCGCCCAAGCCGTTGAAACCGAGGTCCTAAAGCAAAAGGGCGTGGTGGCGGGAATCGTGCGGGGCTCGCCCTCGGATGCGCGTGCCAGCCTCGAAAGGTTGCAGAAAGAAGGGGTTAAACTTGATGCCATCGCATGCAACCACTTTACCGCCGGTTGGTCGATCTTTGAAAACATGGGCGTGAAGTTTCCCGGCTTGGGTGATGTGAAAATTGTTGAGCCCGTCTCATATCGATGGCCCAACTTCCTCAAGCGTGAAAACCTCATGAACATAGTGAACCAGATTGCAGTGATTGCAATACTAGCGGTGGGGATGACATTTGTGATTCTCACGGGCGGGATAGACCTTTCCGTTGGAGCGATGATCGCGTTTTCCGCGGTGCTGGTGGCAAGACTTATCCGTGATTTTGGCGGTGGTGTTGATGCCACGGTTACCGCGCTTATTGTCAGCAGCCTTGCCACTATCGGGGTTTGTGCCCTCATGGGAATGTTTTCAGGGGTCATGGTCGCCTGCTTTTCGATCCCGTCTTTCATCGCCACGCTTGCCATGATGCTGATCGCTGGTGGACTTGCGTATTTGATCTCGGATGGGCAGTCGATTGACCGGATACCCGAATCATTCATGTGGCTTGGAAGGGGAAGCACGGTGATGCGAATTCCGGTCGCGGTGGTTTTGACAGCGGTCATTTATTTGATTGCCCATATCGCGATGACCCGCACGATTTTTGGCCGTTATGTTTATGCGGTTGGTGGCAATCGGGAGGCTGCCAGGTTGAGTGGCGTATCAGTGTTGGGTGTGTTGGTTCTTGTATATACAGTTTCAGGTGCGTTGGCGGGACTGGGTGGTATCGTGATGGCTTCCCAATTGAAGAGTGGTGCTCCAACTTACGGCCATATGTACGAGCTTTATGTCATTGCGGCTGTGGTGGTGGGTGGCACATCTCTCGCGGGGGGCGAGGGAAAAATCACAGGCACATTGATTGGCGCGTTGATACTCGCGGTGATTCAAAACGGCATGAACCTCCTGGGATTTGATAGCAACATGCAGAAGTGCATTCTGGGGGGTGTTTTGATACTGGCAATATTATTGGATGGGTCGCGACTGAAGCTATCTAGGTGAGGTTGAAATTCTGCCTGAGGATCCTTGCCGCCTGTGCAAGGGCATACATTTTTGCTTCCGCGATTTCGGATGGCGCGAGGGGGCTGTCAGCAAAGGTGGCAAAGCCACAATCAGGGTTGAGAAGAATTCTTCCAGGGCCGAAAAGGTTCGCGGCTTTGGTCGCTTTTTGAACTATATCCCCGACACTTTCAATCATCCCGGACTTGGGATTTACCATTCCCAGGCCGAGGTGAAAGCTATCAGGCAGGCTGGCGAGCACTTCCATTTCACCCGCCCTTGGTGTGCATAATTCCAAAAAGAGGATTTTCACAGGCAGCTTTTCCAATAGTGGCATCAAGGGCCTGTAGTCCCCGGCCAGGGCCACCGATTCATCCCTTGACCAATTACCCCTGCAGATGTGCAAAGCCAATTTTTCCCGCGGGAATCCCTCCAGCGTTCTCGCCAGTATCTCCGAGGCAAACGCAAGTTCATCATGCGTCGCTTTCATCGTCTCTCCCAAGGCCCCGCACATGAAACTGCGTTGCTTGGCGGGTCTGCCGAAAACCACTTCGGTGAGCACGGGTTCATCAAGCTGAATGATGGTCGCGCCAGACGATATTAGATCCCTGATTTCCTCCCTTAGGATTTTAATGATGGCAGAGGCGAGTTCCTCCCGGGTTTGGTAGATTTTTTCAGAGAGGCATTCGAGCCAAAGCGTGCGCGTGAGAAGATAGGGGCCGGGGATCGCCACCTTGCAGGGCTTGTGTGTGATCGATTGAATGTATTGCAATTCATGAAGCACAAGCGGCTTATCGCGTGAGATCGGGCCCAACACCGCGGGATGATGTATTTCGCTTCCTTGGACATCCAGCGCCTTGAGTTCCTCGGCGAATTTATCAGGATCATCCACATAAGGCAGTAGATCGCTGATTGGGATAAGTTGGCAGTTCGCAAGCCGGGACCCCACAAAGCTGGCGTAGCTATCCCGCCTTTGCTCGCCATCGGTGATCAAATCAACCCCGGCACGATCTTGAGCCTGCACCACCAGCCTTACCGCGTCATTGGCGCAAGATTGAAGTTCATCATCACTGATGCGATTTTCCAACCTGTCATGGATTGCCTTTAGCATCCATCTGGGGCGGGGCCATGATCCAATTCCTGTCACCGTGAACGGGGGGAGCGCATGGTCAATAGGTTTTAAAACCGGCGACCGTGCAAATGCTGTTGTGTTTTGGACGGAATGCATTTGGTCGTCCGCTGGGACTTTTATGCTTGCAGGTCGTTTTCCCTTCCTGACGAGGTAACTTCGGTGGGAATTATTTTTTGTCTTGGAAATGATCTCATTGCCCGTAAGACGAGACCATGCGGGAAGATCCTCTTCCACGGTGGCGTCGGTGGAGAGAATCTCCAATACCTGCCCCGGCTCAAGTGGGCCAAGATGCTTGCGAATAAGGATCAGCAGGCCGTTTCCACAGTCCAGGTCGCCACCATCAAATGATGCATCTGCTTTCAGGGGATGGGCCGAATTCCATTCCATTTGCTAATGCCTTAATACGAAAGCGAAGGGACACCGGATGCCATGAATTCAACAAGCTTCGCGCCACCAACAATGACAGCACCATCAATCAGGATCTTATCATCCAGCTTGCGTTTCTTAAAGCAGGGTGAACAGACATAAATTTTACCACCTGCCGCCGCATAGTTTGCAATCAATTCTTTCAATGGGGCGAAACCTTCCTCATGAATCGCATCCGCATAGCCCGCCTGGCTGAGTCGCACGCCTTCTATGCTGAGGAAAACCACGGTTTCCTGTTCGCTAGCAAGAGCAGCGGTGGCGACCACAAAGGCGACAGTGGCCTTATCGGGATTGTCCCCGGCGCATGTGAGACTGACAACAAATCTTTTGTTCATTGGTTATTCCTTGTTTTTAATGAAGTAATTCGGGTGTTGTTGGAACACAAGTTTATTTCCTGTCATATTACACCAGGCTGGGATATCTTCGGGGGCTCCAGGGTCAAGCGCGGTAACTTGGATGATTTCGCCGGGAGGCATCGCCTTAAGTTTGCCTCGCAGGAGAAGAACCAGGTCGCCGCAGCCGAGGTCCCCTGCATTCCAGACCAAGTTCGCAGCCAAAGCCGGTGTTCCTGAAGAAACTGATGGTGCTTCGATAAAATCTAGGGTTGAGTCTAATTCATCAGGATTTTTACCAAAAGAGATTTCATAAGCCTTTTTAAGGCATGGTCGTCTTTGAATATGTTTTAAAAGTTCGGTTTTAAGCTCGTTTTTATTTCGTTCAAGGCCATTGGAAAGGCAAGAAAGGCACTTGGGGAAGTTTTTAAATCCCAGTGCGTTGCTATAGAGTATATCCTCGGATGTTAATATGGAATCACAGGATTGGCATGGAGAATCAGTCCAACGATTAAGCTGAGCTGTTATTTCCTCGAATTTTTTTTGTTCCTGTTCCGTCCAGATTGACATGGAAGTTATTAGTCTCCCCTTTAATGTTGGTTTTTAGCGGTTATAGCAAAAAATCTTATGATGCCATGTGGTATTTTATCTTGACTTCTTTGTTGTCTCCTTTAGGTTAATGATAATATACTATTGATCAGAATTTAGTTACATTGATAAATGGATTTAGTATTATAAGTTAGGAATCACGCCCACAAAACCAGCAAGTAATAGGAGTTGGATAAAATGTCAGAACCCCGAAAAAGTAGACTTGAAGTCGAAGAGATTGGCGATGTGACCGTCGTGAACTTTGTTGACCGTAAAATATTGGATGAGCAAAACATCCAGATCATCGGGGAGCAATTGTTTGAATTGGTGGATGTTCAAGGGCGCAAGAAAATCCTGCTTGACTTTAAAAATGTTGATTATCTTTCCAGTGCCGCTCTTGGTAAGTTGATCACCTTGAACAAGAAGGCAACCACATCCGGCGGTAAGTTAGTTCTTTGCAATATCCGCCCCGAAATCAAGGAAGTTTTCGAAATCACTAAACTTGATAAGTTCTTCAAGATCAAGGAAGATGAACAAGTCGGTTTGCAGGCATTTGCCTAGGATTTGTTCTTGTTTGTATGATTTACTGAAATCATATTAGGGGCGTTTGTTCAAGTATAATTTATTCAGAGATTTGAAAAGTGGCCGATTTTGAAACTGATGCCCTCGAGATTGTAATCCCTTCCGATACTGCTGAAGCAAGAAAAGTTCAAGATGTTCTTGAACAGGGGTTGCAAAATGTGAAGGCTCCCGACAAGGATGTTTTCTGCATAAGGCTTGCCCTTGAGGAAGCCCTTGTCAATGCCATCAAGCATGGCAATCAAATGGAAATCACCAAGAAGGTGTTCATCAAGTATACCCTTGACCAAGATGTGTTTGAAATCATGATTTCAGATGAAGGCCCTGGTTTTGATCCCAATGATGTTCCAGATCCCACTGATATCGAGAACCTCGAAAGGCCCTGTGGTCGTGGCTTGATGCTTATGCGCCATTACATGACCGAGGTAAACTATAATTCAACAGGCAATTCTGTCCGGATGAAAAAGGTGTTCAAAAAAGCCTGATCCAATTTTCCGCTTTCCCAAAAATATAAATGTCCACCCCAATGATGCAGCAGTACCTGGAGGCCAAGAAAAGCCATCCGGGTATGATGTTGCTTTTCCGCATGGGCGACTTCTACGAGTTGTTCAACGAGGATGCCCAGGATGCCTCCAGAATTCTTGGCCTGACCCTCACTTCACGGGATAAATCAGTCCCCATGGCGGGCTTCCCCCATCACTCCCTTGAAAATCATTTGCGAAAACTGTTGCAGGCCGGCAAGCGAGTCGCGGTTTGTGACCAGGTTGAGGATGCTTCCGAGGCCAAAGGTTTGGTGCGCAGGGAAGTGACAAGGATTGTAACACCCGGAACGCTCACCGAGGATGATCTCCTTGATCCAAGGAGCAGTAATCATCTTGCATGTATCCTCCAGGGGTCTAAAAATTCGCCCTGTGGTTTGGCCTGGGTGGAACTTTCTACCGGCCAGTTTTTTGCAGTCGATCTCCCGCCATTGGATCTTCGGGATTACCTCGCGAGGATACGCCCGGCAGAGGTTCTTTTTCCGGATGATCCTAAAAATCCCGGGCCTCCACTTGACCTTGCGGCGCTTCTTCCCGATGCCGCTTTCTCGCCAAGGGCTGATTGGTGTTTTGAATCCGGGGCTGCGTTAGGGGTGCTGCACAAGCATTTTGAAGTTTCCACGCTCACAGGTTTTGGTTTCGAGGACAAACAGATTTGCCTAAGGGCAGCCGGGGCGCTCCTTGGTTATCTTCATGAAACATTGAAGGCGGCCTTGGTTCACATGCGGAAGATCAGCCCTTATTCCCAGGGTTCTTTCCTTGCGATAGATGAAGTCACCCGGAGAAGCCTGGAACTCACCCGCACCATGCGTGATGGGGGAAGGGAAGGCTCTTTGCTTCATAGTGTTGATAGAACCTCAACCCCGATGGGTGCAAGGCTATTGTCCGATTGGTTACTTTCCCCACTTGCGGATATCAACCTTATCAACGAAAGGCTGGATGCGGTTGATGTCTTCAAAAGGGATTACAGGTTGCGGTCCGATCTTCGAGAGGTACTTGCCAAGGCGTATGATTTGCAAAGGCTTTCAGCACGAATCGGGACTGGGCGCGCCGGTCCGAGGGATCTTGGCGCGGTTGCAAGGACCTTGGTGTTGCTGCCCCAAATCAAGGCGGTGCTGGAGCGTGGAAGCAGCAGGTTGTTGCAGTCCCTTTCGGGAAAGATCGCGTTGCTCCCGGAATTGCGGGACAAATTATTCTCAGCGCTTGAGGAGCAGCTTCCCCTTTCCGCCAAGGAGGGGGGAATCATCAAGCAGGGGTATGATTTTGAACTGGATCAGTTGCGTAATATTTCGATTTCCGGGAAGGAATGGATGGCGAATTTCCAGGCTCAGGAAATTGTTCGCACGGGTATCTCAAGCCTAAAAGTCGGGTTCAACCAGGTGTTTGGTTATTTCATTGAGATCACCCACACGCATGCCTCAAAGGTGCCGCCTGATTATCAACGCAAGCAGACATTGAAAAATGCCGAGCGATACATCACTCCTGAACTCAAGGAACAGGAGGAAAAAGTCCTTAATGCCCAGGAAAAACTTGAAAAATATGAGTATGAATTATTTCTTCAGCTAAGGGAACTTGCTTCCTCCCATACCCAGGAACTGATGGCGACGGCTGAAACTCTCGCAGTCGCTGATGTCTTGTGCTCGATGGCGGAACTGGCTTCTGAAAGAAGCTGGTCCCGGCCTGAATTGGTTGATAAACCTGTTTTAGACATCGTGGATGGCAAACATCCTGTCTTGGAGCAGGCCATGCCCTCCGGAACTTTTGTTCCCAACAGCGCCTCACTACACCCGGACCATGGTATGTTTTTGCTGATCACCGGGCCCAACATGGGTGGAAAAAGCGTTTACATCAGGCAGGTCGCACTTATCACCCTGCTTTCCCATGTGGGTAGTTTTGTGCCGGCTTCCAGGGTGATTTTGGGCCTTACAGATCGAATTTTCACCCGGGTGGGGGCCAGTGATGAACTTGGGCGTTCCCAAAGCACTTTCATGGTTGAAATGACCGAGGCTGCAAACATTCTGAATAATGCCACTGCTTCAAGCCTTGTGATTCTTGATGAAATCGGAAGGGGCACCAGCACCTATGACGGCGTGAGCATTGCCTGGGCCATCACCGAACATCTGCATGACAAGGTAGGATGCAGGACTCTATTTGCTACACATTACCATGAGTTGGCCCAGCTTGAGGAAACATTGAAAAGGTTCAAGAACCTCAGGGTTTGCGTGCGTGAGACACCTGAGGGTATTATTTTTCTACATCGAATTGAAGCTGGAAGTGCCGACCAAAGTTATGGTATTCATGTTGCCCAGCGGGCCGGGGTGCCAAGGCCGGTACTTGAACGGGCTCGAATCATACTTGCGGACTTGGAAGAAAGGCATTTACTTTCAAACTCCCAGGAAAGCGGCTTTATTCGCAGGCCCAAGATCATCCAGGGAAGCCTTTTTGCAGGGACCGAAGACCCTGTTCTCGCCTCGCTTCGTGAACTTGATCTTTCCAAGATTTCCCCCGAACAACTACAGGCACTTATTATTCGCTGGCAGAAAGATCTCCGAAAAGGTTAAGATATCCTTTTCATCATGATTTTTCAAATGGTTCAGGCATGGCGAATAACACGGATTCCTTTTATCAGAAAACCAAGGCCGCGGTTGAGGAAGGTCGCTTGGATGAGGCCCTTCAGGCCATTCTTTCTCAAAAATCCACTGTAAATTCCAAGACCCGTGAACTTGCCTCGATTGTTGCCAACGCTCTCGCGCATCGCGCAGATAGGCATTTGTCCCTTGATGATGAGGATGCGGCATGGGTGGACCTTGTAAGGGCCGAGTCACTTCGCACCAATCTTCCCCGCATAGAAAAGTTGCGTTCCACACTCACCAAGTTGATGGTAAGCAGGGCCCAAAACTGCCTCAAGGAGGGTGACCTAAGGCAATGTGAGGAGGTGTTGGGAAAACTAAGGGATCGAAACGGGAAATCCTCGGAACTTGACACGCTGGTTGCAACCTGTTTGACCTGGATCGAGGGCAGGGAGTTTGCTGAAAGAGGCGAGTTCCAACCCGCCATGGCATCACTTGAGCGCGTAAGAAGAAGGTTGATTGGTAATGAAAGTGGCGTTCTGGCGGAGATGGAAAATCTTTCCATAAAGAAGCGTGATTTTGAATTGATAAAGCCGAGGTTCAACGAGGCTGTTTCAAAAAAGGATATTCCACGGATAATTGAAATCGCAAACCAGCTTCTTCTTATCGCTCCAATGGAGCATTCAATCAATCGGACTCGCAAGGCATTTTTAAGGGGTATGGAGGGAAAATCGAATGATCTTTCAATCCTTGAAAAGCCTGAGGAAAACGAGGCGCCTTCTAACAGGCCTTTCAACCATACTTCTTTTTTTCTTTGGATTGATGGGGTTGCTGGTTTCCTTGTGCTGCTTGAAAACAAGGTTTCCATCGGCCATGCCGGGCCTGATAATGGTGTCAATCTACCATGGGTCGCGGATATCGGCAGGGTTCATGCAAGCCTTGTCAGGCAGAAGGAGGGATTTATAATCCAACCCCACATGCATGTTGCCATCGATGGGCAGGTCATCACGCAGGATTCCATTTTAACCAAGGATAGCGTGATCAACCTGGGCGATACCTGCAGGATTAATTTCAAGTTGCCCCAGAAGGGAAGCTTGACCGCTGTCTTGTTGCCTTCCAGCAATCACCGCCCGCCGGTTCCTGTTGATGGAATCGTGCTTTTGTCACAGTCCTTGATTCTTTGGGACAACGATGCCTCGCATATCAGGGTTCCTGGCCTTGAGAAAAAGATGGTGATTTATCGGACCCCGCAAGGCTTGAATATAAAATCGGAAGGGGTTGTGATGGTGGATGGGAAAAAGCTAATAGCTCCGAAGTTGCTTGGTAAAAACGCTGTCGTGATGTCTGGATCCGTTACTTTCTCGTTGGAGTCCGCGCCTGAACGGCTTGGATTGTGAGCTAACCATGGCATTTATGTATCAATGTGGCGACCATCCCCTCGAAAAGTACACCATCAAGCGTGGAATTGGAAGTGGTGGTTTTGGGGATGTTTACCTCGCGGTCAGCGATGGGGGAAAAGAGGTCGCGCTCAAGTGCATACGGTCCTCGACTAATCGTGAGATCGAAAAACGAGGGGTTTCACAGTGCATCAATCTCAAGCATCCCTCACTATTGACCCTTTATGATCTATGCACTGATGAGCGGGGCGAGACTTGGATAGTGATGGAACTTCTTCTTGGACAGAGCCTGGCGCTGCTTATAAGCAAGCATCCCACAGGCCTGCCCCTTGAACAGGTTCGATCCTATGTCACCCAGATGGGGGATGCCATCCATCATCTTCATGACCATGGAATTGTCCATAGGGATTTAAAACCCGGGAATGTCTTCATAGAAAACAATATCGTGAAGGTTGGGGATTATGGGCTTAGTAAAACCATAGGATCGGGTGTTCACAGGGACAATACCCAAAGGGTTGGCACCACCAATTACATGGCACCGGAATTAATCACGGGAAGCTATGATAAAAAGGTTGATATTTACGCGCTGGGTATCATCCTTTATGAGATGCTCACGGGAAAAAAACCATTTGCAGGTGTTAACCACGATGAGCTGTTGCGAAAGCAACTTAACACCCGCATTGATTTTTCCCAGCTCCCCAGCAGGGATTTCATCCCCATACTTTCAAGGGCCCTCGCGATTGACAAGAATGAAAGGTACCCCAGCATCCAGGTGATGATGGAGGAATTCAAAGCTGTTTGTGATAAAATAATCAAGGATAAATCTTCCAAGTCGCCTCTCCAGGACCCGGTTGAAAATGGTGGCGGGCACAGGACCGCCTTCGGCCCTATTTTTAAAAAGTTGTACAAAAAGTGGGACGATAGAATTATCATTCCACTTCTCAAGGCGGCGTTCTTTTCCTCCCTTGCGGCTTTGTTTTTTTCACTCTTTGGTTTGCTGCCATCACCTTGGGAGGGCTTGTTTCTGGCAGGCACCACCTGGCTGATCACAGCGCTTGTGCTTTCATGTTCAATTTTTTGGAAGGGTAAAACCAGGGAGTCGATAACCTATAGGATGCTTCAGTCCGGCTTGGGCGTTTTAGTGGGGGCAATATCCTACCGAATGTCCGGACCGGGGCAGTTGCTTGAGATTTCCATTTCCGAACAAGGTGCAAGCATTGAAATACCATTATGGACAAGGATATTTTTCTTTTACATGGCTGCGATGTTCTTCCCAAAATGGTGGAAGATGACCTGGAGATATCGCGGGACTCGTGTTGATTATGTCGCGACAATGATCGCGTTTGTCTGGGCTTTGTTGTTGGCTGTTATCCTTAAACTGCACCTGATCCATGTGATGGTTTATTCTTTTGCGGTTATTATCGCGCAGTTGGTCGCGTTAAAAATGAGGCGTAGGCGACAGGGTTGATCGCAGGTTTATTTTCCAGGTCTCTCGCCCTGTATTTGAAAACAGAAGTTCTCAAATTCTATGGGTTCGATCTTTGATATTTCCTGGCTGACTTCCGCCCGTTCAAGCACCGCGCTAAGAAGCACCCATAATGAGGCTGACTCCCCGGTGTGATCATACCCATCAGCGTCAACATCACCTTCGAAATGCCAGTACCAGAACCGCCTTTCCAAACCCAGGTCAGCGTCTTCCTGCCAGCCTTTGAGCGACCTGACACAGGCTTCCAGCGCAATTTTCCAAGTTTTTAAATCCCGAATGGGAATGACCAGCGAGTCATGGGTTTGTTCCATGGTCACCCCTGGTATCTGCCTGATATTTTCAAACAGTTTGTTTTCAAGCGCGCTGGCCCGCCATGGAGAGTAAAGATGAACCACCACGCACGGGGTTTCAAATATCAGGCCCATCAGGTTAATTTGCATTTAAATCGCTCTGGTTTCAAAATCATACCAGTAGTTTTTCTAGCAGGGTATGACGGGAAAGCCAGTAAATAATCTAGGATGGTGAGTTTGAAGTGTCGATTGGCGCCTGATTTTTTGGCAAAGGTAGTGAAAGGATCACCAGGTAAGCGGTGATCCCGATGATCCAGGTAACAAGCCTTTGAACCAGGGATGCCAGGACTCCCATCGCACGGTCTGTCCCAAACCAGGAGTAAAGGGCGCCATATCCGAATTCCCCGATGCCAGCGCCACCCGGGAACATGGGTGCCGCCTGGATAACCAAACCCAGGGGGACGATCAGGAAGTGCTCGAGCACTCCCGGGATTGATTGTTCATCGCGAAGAACCTGGGCGGCACAAAAAAAGGAAAGAGTAAGGCATACATGCCCGGCCCAGGAAATAAAAAGAGATTGGATGACGACCAGAGGTTTGCAACGGTAACGCCAGAATGTGAGCCAGAATTCCGCAGCGGGACCGGCGACCCATTTTCGTAATCTTCCCTCGAAACGATCCACCCGCCATTGGGGCAGCCAACCCAAAAGGAACCAACCCAACCCGGTAATGCCACAAAAGGACATGGTGATCTTGATGATGGACCTGGTTGCAGGCGCCCCGCTGCCATCGCCGAGGTATCCAGCGAGCAGGAATATCGTGCCAGAGGCGCCGGAGAAAAAAATGAGACCCCAAAGCGCTATCGCCCGGTCCAGCAGGATGATGGTGACAGCGACACTTCTCCGGGATTGGTTTCTGCAGACAGCCGCGGCCTTGACAAGGTCACCACCGACCGACCCAGGTAAAAGGGTGTTGAAAAAAAATCCGATGAATCCTATGCGGATGGTGTTCCAAAATCCGATGCCCATGTCTTGTGCAAGCATCATCAGGTGCCAGCGTATCAAAGTCCCGCAGACACCCATGAAAAACAGGAGCAGCGATGCCAGGAGAAAAAGCAGATGGATGGGTTTGCCTTCCACCATGTGTTTTTGCCAGACCGCCTCAAGGCCGTTTTCGTTTCCTGGCAACCAATTGGAATAGATCACATAGGTAAGTAGGCCCAGGGCGAGCAGGTATTTCAAGATATTCAACAACACACGGATCAAGTCTGTTCCCTCATGAAAAGCGACAGGGCATTTTCATGTTTGCTACTGGAAATGTAAAGGCCGTTTAGATGCGATCCAGCAGGTCAAGCCAGGTGGCAAGCGCATCCAGTGTTATTGAATTGAAATACTGGTGCCCCATGTCCTTCATTTCCCGAAGAACCATGGGGTATTGGAATCCCGTGAGTTTTTTGGCGGTGTCAAGCACCGTCTCACGGATGGGATCCTTGTCGCCCACCGCGAGGAAGAAGGAAAGAGGCTGGTTGGCGATGCGTTCCTTGGGTGTCGCGCCAAGGGATGCGCCCACCGCGGCCACCCCGCGGATAAGTTCCCTTTGTTGGAAGGCAAGGTAGAAAGCCATCTGCCCTCCGGTTCCCATTCCATGCACCACAACCCGCTTGCGGTCGATGGTGTAATTGTCGGTGGCATGGCGGATTGCCTCAAGGATCAAATCAGATTCACCCGGGGTCCAGCCCAGGTCCGCATCGCACCGGGGTGCGACGATGATGATTTTATATTCAGCACAGTACTGGTCCCATGTCCCCATGAGATCCTCAAGGTCCTTGTCCCTGCCTTTTCCCGCGGGGTGAAGCCATACCATCAAGCCATACGATGTCCTGGGGTCGTATGAGACAGGCACGGAAACCCAGTAGTTGCGATCGCCTGCTGCATTTTGTTTTTTGATGGTGCCGATCTCAGCTTTTTTCTCGGGCTCTTTGTCAAGCTTTGCGAGTGATGATTTCTCAGGTGGTTTTTCAGGAAGGAAACTTGTGGCTTGTCCTATTGGGCCTTTCAGGGTCGTGGTTGTGCCATCCTCCCTTTTCACTTCAACCGCCAGGAATGAACCAATGACTGCCGCGGAAAGTAAATTTGAAAGGGCATCACGGTTCGCAACCTCCGCGGTGGCTGTAACCTTGGTGATATCAGGGCCGACACCCGCCTTTAAAATGCGGTCGCCAACTTTTATACCTGCCTTGGCTGCCCCGCTATCTGGAAAAACATAACGAACCTGAACTCCCTTGGAGGGATCGTCCCGCATGGGAAGAATTCCAAAAAACCCCAGAGGCGGAGATTCAAGGCTGCCTGAAAGTTCAATCTTATCAAGCTTGATTTCATCCTTGCCCCGGACGATTGTAAGCGAAACAATGTCGCCCTCATACTTCGGCCCGAGTTGGTGCATCAGTTGCGCGTGGCTTTCAACTTTTTTGCCATCAATCGCTATGATCTTGTCCGCCACCTTGATACCAGCCTTGAAAGCCGCGCTGTTGGGGGCGACAGAATTGATGATCACCTCGTCGGCGTACATGTCACGGCTTTGCATGGTGACTCCAAGCAGGCCCTTGCGAAGATCCTTGCCCTGCTTCAACCTTGGCAATACCTGGTTGATGTGATCAAGGGGGATCGCGAAGCCGATCCCGGAATCATACCATTCAAAGCCCGCTGTTTCTCCCTCGGCCTGGGGCGAAGCAGGCACCAGGATACCCAGCACATTTCCCTGCAAGTCGATCAATGGCCCGCCATAGTTCACAGGAGAAACCTTGGCATCCGTCTGTATGGCTCGTCCCCAGATTCTTCCCAGGGCTGAGACAATACCCATGCTTACGCTTGGTGGCGCGCCCGGGCTTCCCCCCAAGGTTCGCCCCAGTGCTATCACCGTTTGGCCAACTTCCATTTTTGCGGATGGGACGGATTCAGCAACTGGCAGGTTGGTGGCGTCGATTTTTAAAAGTGTCACCATCCTTGACTGGTCGGTCGCGATGACCTTGGCAAGATATCTTTTGTTATCCGTGGTTGAGACAATGATGGATGTCGGTTTGTTGGCGAAATTGAACGCGCTGGAGATGACAAAACCATCCGCGGATACGATCACTCCGGTGGTGGGGCCGGTTCCCTTGCGCACACCAGGCCCCGCTGCGGGACCAGGACGCCTTTTACCCATGGGGCCTGCGCCTCCTCCAGCGGAAATAACCTCGGTTCCACCCGTGGTTTCTATCTGGACCATGGCGGGGGATATACGCTGAACCGCTCCCTGGGTTGCTTTTTCCTGCAATTCCTCAAGGGTGTTCTGAGCCAGCAATATTTCAACCACGCCCAACATCAACAGCGTTGTGCCCATGATTAGTTTCCTTTTGTCTCAGAGCCCTTGGAAGGCTGGATTTTTGGCGGTGTTTCGACCAGCACACTGATGGTTTGCAATTTGTCGCCCCTGCGTATCTCCAACTGAACCCTCTCCTGCGGACGGTATTTTTGCATCAATTCCATTAGGGAATTCACGCTGACCACGGGCAGCCCATCCACATAGACTATAAGGTCATCGGGAAGTAGACCGGCTTTTTGCGCGGGAGAGCCAGGTTCGACATATTCAATGTAAGGCGGGGTTCTATCCACCACATTTGGTACATAAACAATTCCAAGATAACCACCCCCACCTGTCGACTTCGAAGCCTTGGTAACGGGTTTGTAGGCTTCTTTTTTTTCTATCAGGTTAAGGATGGATAATTTGCGGGCGCTGCCATCCGCAAGCTTAACCTCAAGTTCCGCATTCACCGGGACCGCGTAATTGATCCAAGTGTTGGTTTGTTCATTTCGAAGTTCCTTGCCAATTATTCCAAGGATGTCGCCCATTCGATTGGTGATGATCCCCCCTGCCGCGCCGGGATTATTGGTGATGGCATCCACCACATAAACATTTCCCGAATACGGCGCCTCGAATATTCCAATCCTGCCAAACAGCCTGGCGTAAGCTGCGATGGTTCCCTTCATCACTGAAACAGGCTCATCCCTGCTGGCGATTTGAAACTGGTTGCTGAACGCAAGTATGGAAGTTCCTGGATTTGCAAGCGGTGCCTTGGCAGCAGCGCCAATGTCGTAAAAGGGAAGGTCATCTATCTTTGATTTTTCCGTGCCTATTTTTAATAACGCGATATCCAACTCGGGTTCCATGGCGACCAACTTTGCTGGAAGCCTGGTTCCATCGTAAAGATGCACCCTGAGGTCGGTTGTCTCCATCAGGTGGTTTGCAACGGTCAACACATAACCGTTTGGGCTGACCAATACTCCGGTGCCGTAGGCTGGAAGGCCTTTGAATCCCCCCGAGCCATAAATCTTCACCATCCTGGGATTCACTTTTTGAACCACATCATTCAGGGACATTTCATTAGACTGGAAGGAAACAGCCATCGATGCAATTAAGGTTGCTTTTATGAGGGAAATCATAAATTTAGTTCCGGTTTCTTTGCTTAAATTTAACTAGATTAATCATACTTGATTTTGCAGTTGGAAGGGTAGGATAATTCCAGCAACCATTTGGAAAATTAATTAATTGACGGGGGTTGCATCCCATAACTTTAATAGATTATCCTTCCCTAGGGAAAGGATTTTGTTTCCACCCGGGAGTTCGGTAATGTTCATAACCTCGCCTTCGTGGGCGTTCAATTTAAGCATTTCCTGCCCGGTTGTCCCATCCCAGAAACGGATTGTGCCATCCACACCCCAGCCAATGAGACGGGATGAATCCTGGGTCCATTTTAATCCACGAAGTGGATTGGCTTCGAAATCTCGAAAGTCGCGGGAATCGGTCATGGTGGGAAAGTTCATCACCCGAAGGTTTCGAAAACCTTGCACGACCGAAATCAAATTGAATTCTGAATTCATGGTCCCCAATGTGATTCCAGTAGGTGCCTTGATATAGGGTTTTGATAAAGTTCCATCACTCCATTTAAAAGCCACCATCGCGCCTGTTCTCTGGATTGCGATTATAGAATCAGATTTAGGATCATTTATAAGCGTGTTGAATGGGGTGGATTCACCCTGGTAGGTTCCGATCAATCTACCTGATTCCATGTTGTAAAGGTTCACAGTGCAGGTATCCACCCCTTCCGCTTTTGAGATGTTAAGCCCAACCGCGATGGATTCCCCGTTTGGAGAAATTATGAATGTTCCTGATGGGGAGGAAGGCAACTTTATTGGAAGCTTGGTTGTATTACCCTGATGATCCACCCTCCATATTTCCCTGTTATCAAGGATGATCAGGAAGCAAGGATCAATGGGATGGGCGATACTGATGATTGAAAAATCCGGTAATTTCACTCTTTTATTCAATCTGCCTTCCGGAATGTCTACCAAAGAAATTTCATTGGATTCCTCATAAATCAAGGCAAGTTTTTTTGTTGAATCAAGTACAAATCCCAAGGCGGATTTTTCAAGCTTGTGTATCACTCTATAACTGGATGCCCTGTTTTCGTCCCAAAATAGAAGCTCGGATTTTTCAGGGGCCAACTGGCAACCCATGCTTGATAATTTTCCCCCTGCGGACCAGTTGAGCTGCCTTATGTTCCTTAGGGAATGGCCGGCTTTTCGTTCAAGCCGTTTTCCAGTTTCTACATCGTAGATATCAATTGTTTGATCTCCACCCCCCACCGCGATCTGTTTGTCATCAGGACTCCATGCCATCGCGAATGCAAAAGCGTCCTTCAGTTCCTTGGATATAAGGTTGGTTTTATTCTCTATGTCTCTGACCACCATTTTTGTGGGGTAGGCGGTCCAGGCGATTTTCTTCCCGTCATTGCTTGATTCACAAATCTGGCACAATCTTCCCTCACAGGAAAAATCATCCAGTTTTTTTCTTTGGGCAGCATCCCATATCTGAATTCGTCCCTCGTTGTCCCAGGTTACGAAACGGTCTGAACCCATTTTGCAGAGATTCAAATGGTATATTTTTTTCTCCCCCGGCTTTTCCCAGAATATTTCACCGGAGGAGATATCCAGCACTTTCCAGGTCAATTGCTGAAGGATCAGCAAGCGTTTTTCATCCAAAAACAAAAGTCTATTTATTTTTCCTTCGATTTTTATTGAACCCAGTTCGATGAAAGTATTTGCGTCAACCCATTGGACCTCATTATTGCTTTTTGCAAATGCAAGTATTGAGCCACTTTTTGAGTGAGTAGGTTCGTGTGCGTTGGGGATGGATTTTATCTCCCTGCCGGTGTTTAAATCAACCACGGAGATGGCATCACTATTTTTCAGGCTGATCGCAGCAAGATTATTTCCTCCCACTGAATACCTGATGGCATAATCCTCGAATTCCGCTTTTTTTTGATGGGGCTGTGAACAAAGCCTGTTCCAGTAATGCCATTCAAAACCACGCAATTCCTCGCCCCCCATGTCCAATGGGGTCAATCCATTAAGCCTGTCTATGACCTTGGAAAATTCGCCATCCCTGTACGCGTTCTGGATCGATCTCATTTCTGAGGCATACAACTGGCGGTCTGACAGCATCCTATCCCGGAGGTATCTTTTGGCGGCATTGTCAGAGAGTTCCTTCTGGATCAAATTATCCCGGGCCTGGTTTGTGACTTTCTGCAATAAAAACATGAAAACAATAGTGGATACCGCAAGTGATATGAAAATGATTCCAAGTAGTGAGACTAATAGCGCGTGTTTTCTGCACCATCTCAGAGCCAGGGTGACTTTTCCCAATGGTCTTGCAATCGTGGGTTCCCCCTGGATGAATCGTTCCAGGTCCGCGTTCAAGTCGTTCATGGTCAAATAGCGGAGTGAGGGCTTTTTTTCCATACATTTCATGCATATCGCATCAAGGTCTTGGTGCAGGTTGTTCCTATATGTTTTTAACGGGGTGGGGTTTTTTTCGAGAACCTCTCTCAATAATTCGCCCATTGTACTTGCTGGGAAAGGAGAATGATTAGCCAGCAATTGATACAGTATCCCACCCACACCATAGATATCACATGCCACCGAAAGCGATTCCCGTCCTGTTGTCTGCTCAGGTGCCATGTACATCGGGGTACCAAGGCCAACACCCGACCCGGAAACGGTGGTATTTTCTGAAATAACAAGCTTTGCGAGTCCGAAGTCGGCAATCCTGGGGACTATATTTTCCTCGGGGCAATCATCTGCAGGTATTTCAAGCAGGATATTCCCCGGTTTTAAATCGCAGTGTAGGACACCCCTGGAATGCGCATGCATCATCGCCCGTGTGATTTCCAAAACCCACAATGCCGCTACTTTTTCAGAAACGGGAGAGGTTTTATTTCTAAGCCAGTTGGAAAGGGATGTTCCCCGGATGTATGGTGACACAAGGATCGCCTGGTTTGGCATGTCGATGATGTCGAGCAAAGGCAGAATGCCGGGGTGATCAAGCCTGGCGGCGGCGCGGGCCTCGCGAATCGCAATTTGCTTGCCTTCGGGATTCCCCTCGGATGAGATCCTGGGCATTTTAACCGCGACTTCCCTCCGGAGTTTCTCATCATACCCCTTGTATACAATCCCGTATCCTCCTTCGCCGATCTTTTCCATCAGCTTGAACCGGCCTATCTGGAATTTCTCCTCGGGAAGAAAATGAAGCAGCTTCGGGATTAATTTCAGAAGTGAGTGTATCTCCCTTTCATCGCACTTCCAGGAATCCCGCGGGGTCCGGTTTTTTCGAATCAATAATTCCCCGATTTCAACACAGGCAAATAGCACGGGAAGGCTCAATGTGGATTCGTTCAATGGGCTGAGTGATAGTTCTTTTTGGACCTCCTCATGTAATTTTCTCAGGGCTGCCAGATATTCCAGTCTTTGAATCCATCTTTTTTCGATGTCCAAGGGGACTTCCACCAGAAAGTTTGGCGACTTACTGAATCTCGAGTGCAACAAGGAGCGGTGGCCAGAATTAATTTTTTCAATTCCCACCTGCAATGTTAATGCGATGGAATTGGAATCCTCGAAGTCCGCAAGGGTTGATTGCAGCTTGCCTTCAATTTTTTTTTCACCTGGATTTTTAAGCACACTATTTAAGCTTTGGTCCCATGAAGGAAGTGAATCAGTGAAGGATTTTAAAAATCCCAGGTCTTCTTGTTCCTTGTCTGTCCATTTTTGAGATTGAGAGTCATGGTCAGATTCAAAATGCCTTGGAAAAATTCCCCGAATAATTGTCGGGAGGTCATACTCGAATGTTTTGAAGGCAGTATAAATCTCATCCAGAAATTGGTCGATTCGCTTTTGGAGGCCAGTCAATTGGCCCATATTAAACGCTGAAACAGGGGGTGTTTTGGTTTCAGGCTGCATGATATTAAAAATGAGTTCCTTGATGATTTCAATTCGGGCGAATTATTTCCCATCCATTCCAACTGGTTTCAACTTGGATGACTCGGATGGGGTGAATTGGACTTTTTCGGGAACCGGAGGTAGTTCTTTTTTGGATTCATCCTGTGATGAGCATCCATTTAAAGACAAAAAAAGGATCAATGATAATTTTGTTCCAGTTGGGAACAATCCTCTAATTAACAGGAGAAAACAGCTTTTCATTCAAGCACCTCGGTGTCTCCATCCGCTTTTCCCGCGGCAGCCTGTAACGCGGCCCACCTAGGCTCACCTTTCGCCAGAATAATCGCGGAGGTCGCGGGGGTCGCGAAATTCTTGGCTATCGCACGGACTGAACCATCCACCATGACAAGGTTGGCAATACCGTTATGGGCGCTGTTAAGGGAAAAATGCATCTGGGTTGGTGAATTGTTGAAAGTATAGTTCATGGGGAAACCACTTGCCCCCATCCAGGACATCGAGTAACTTCGCTGGCCATTGGAGGTATTGCCAACATATTCACCGTAAAAAAGAGTGTTGGAGGTGCCATCGGTTATATTGGTGATGGCAAATTGTTCATTGGGGACAAAAACCCCTTCATGAGAAGCGTAATAGTCCAAAATAGCTGAGGGAAAAGGAACAGGAAATCGTCCCAAAGTCCCCGCGTTGGGAACATAATTGGTCAACCCGGGGATTCCACCGGATGCCGTAAACTGGCTCACTGCGGTGCCGGTGATGCCTCCACGAGGATCTATGAAACAAACCACATTGTTGGTGGCACTACCCTCTACCGTGTATGGGTTGTCCGAGGGACAAAGAAACATCTTGATCCGGGTCCGTGCAAGGGAGTAAGTGTTTGGAGAGTCAAAATTTAGCCAGCTAACCCCGCCAGAGTTGGAGTTAAATGAGTAAAGCTCGGGCTTGAAACCCTTGAATAAATTTTCCTGTTCAATGTAAGGGAGAATTTGCACAAGAACCCCGGCTTGGGTGCCTATTGCCAGAGACTGTGTTGTTGAAGCGGTGCCATGTTTTCCCAAGGGTAGTTTTCTAAAAGTCACTTCGAAATTAAGGGTGGCGAGTGCAAGTTGCTTCATGTTGTTGGAACATGTCATGCGGCTTGCGGTTTCCCGGACTTTTTGAATCGCGGGAAGCAGCAATCCAATAAGGATGGCTATTATCGCAATAACTACGAGCAATTCAATTAATGTGAAAGCTCTTCTGGGGTCTCGATTGATGATTGCGGGCATTACAAATATCAATTCCGTCCGGTGGGAGAACGCTGATACTATTCCAGTTTCCAGCCGTCCACTTTGAGTGAGGCATATTCCTTATCCCCATACTTAACCAATATCTTACCCGGGACTTCCCTGCCTGACGAATCTTTTTTGTAGTCAGAAAGGTGGATTTCGCATGGGTCGTCCTCGCGATCGGTGGAGACCTCATAACCCAATAACTTGTAGTCTGAGGGATTGAAGTACCACTTGGTGTTCACACCAGCCAGATTGGTGCGTAAAACCTCGGCGTCAATTCGTTGTGTGGCATAGTTGGGCTTAAGAGTGTTTTCCGTGGGGGTATAATAAGGTTCGATGCCGCCATGGGAGAAATCTCCCACAAACCCTTTTTCACCATATGCCAAAAGCTGCCTGAGCTGGAAAAAAGCAACCAAAAGCCCGCCGCTTCCCGGTGGATCTTTGAGTGCTTTTCCCGATTGTTCCACGGCCAATGGCTCGACGGAGAAATCTATTCCATCAAATATACCCTGTACGAGATCATTTTTAGCGTCCTTGGCCCCCTTTGCGATTATGCGAAGGACAACAACCGCCTGTCTCCCCTTATCGCCAATCTTACCTGTGGTCTGCACTTGCCAGTTGCCTGAAAAAGAGGAAAAGTCTCCATTTTTCTTAAAGTTGGAGAGGAGCTTTTCCTTTTCGATTTTATTGAAATGATAGTTGGCATAACCGGGCTTGGCTTCATACAGTTTTGCCGCCGGGCCAGTGGGCGCTTTCGGGCCTGGGGCCTTGGGTGGCACTTGACCTTTGGGAAGGGGCATTGGCATGGGTTTTGGGTCAGCAGGCACTGGAGGCGCCCCATTTGGATTTCCAATCTCAGTTTTTTCCGAACCCATCAGCCTTACAAGAATCTCTTTTCTTTCGGAGGAGCCATTTTCCAACTCGCGTTTGTAGGTCAGGGGCAACCTCCAGCCTTTGGGGTAAAGTCCAAGAACATTTTTAAACTGGTTCACACTGGTCATCGGCCTTCCAGCGAAGAAAAGTATCTGATCATCAATTTTAATACCCCTGCGGGATGCATCGGAATCAATCATTCCACTGACGGTGACCTTGCCAAGCGCGGATTCCTCCAACCCGCTCGAAACAACCGCCCCAAGAGAGGCATGGTCGATGAAATGTCCCGCGCGCAGATGACCCATGAAATTCTTGATCTGGTTGATGGAGATGGCGTACCCAACCCCGGAATTGATGCGGGATCTTTTATCGAAGGAACCGCGACCGTTGATACCTATCAATTCCGCATTCATGTTGAATAGGGGTCCACCCGAGTTGCCAGGATTGATTGATGTGTCGATCTGGATGCAATCGGTGTATTCAAACATTCCCTTTTCCGGATATTGGTAGCGATGGGTGCCGCTTACCAGGCCAAAGGTGACTGTGGGGGAGAAGTCGGTCGCCAGCATGAAGGGATTTCCCATCGCGATGGAAAAATCACCCACCTGCACCTTGTCGCTGTTGGCAAGTTTCACAAAAGGAAAAGGCTTGCCGGGTTCCTTGGGAAGAAGCTTAATCAGTGCCACATCGCCAACCTTGTCAAGTCCCACAAGCACCGCGTCGTAAAGTATGCCATCCTGAAGACCGCATTTAAGCGCGGGGCTTTGTCCCGCAACCACATGGAAATTTGTCAAAGCAAACCCATCCTCGCTGATGAGGACACCTGACCCACCTCCGGTGACCACAGCAACCACAGCGGGGGCAACCTTTTTGATGACATCCATTCGCGAGGATTCAAATTGTTTGAGCTTGGGATCGAGGTCTGCGGAAAGTCCCAGGCTTGAGGTTGACAGGATGACAAGCAAAGCCAAAAAAAGCCGGCTTTTCATGTTCAAATGCCCTTTCATTACTTGTTTATCTGGGCGTTTGCAAGGTCCAGATGTTTGCCAAATTCCAAGGGGTTGGAGGAGCGCACCACAATCCGGAGTCTCTGCACATCCTTGATGCTGAGATTGATCGTATTGTCACGCTTTTTATCCTTGCGGGAGAGTTCCAGTTTCACCAGTTGTTTGCCATCACCCTCGATTTCAAGTATCACCGATCCCTCGATCCCACCCACCAGGTCATCAAAACCAGCAATGGCTTTGAACTCACGGTATTCACCCTTCAGATCGAATTCAAGGTCGGTGGTTGCGAGCATGGCGATGCCCTTGGCATAGGAGACGCCATTGATGCGGATCGGGCCACCATCGAGGTTGGTGTCTTTTCGGTATGCGGAAAGGCGTTCCTCATCCTGGGACAGGATGACTTTGCTTGGCTCGATATCGGAAAGATAGGCGAGTTTACCCTTGCTGAAATCAAGTTTGTGGATCGAGGTTGTTGGAAGGGTGATGTCAAGACCGGCGGAGGTGGTTATTTTCATCGTTTCCTTCTCGATCATTATTTTTGATGCAAGAAACTCCGACTTTGACTTGTCGATGACCTTGCAAAGGACTGGCATCGCGTCGGCATCAAGCGACCGTAGGAAAACTAACCCATGCAGGTTTGCCTGAGGAACAGGTATCGGCCTGGTCGCACCCACGGTGCTGAACTCGATGGTTTTTCCATCCTCGCTTCCCTTTCCCAATGTGCCCTCAAGCAGGTTTAAAATTCCCATCGGGTTGTCGGCGTCTTTCTTGAGGATCGCAACCACATCGCGTTTGCGTTTCTTGCTTATTCTCTCGCTCCAGGTTGCACGATCAGAGGCGACCTGCGCCTTGAAAAGAACCCATGAAACCTTGGCTGCGGGCGCGGTTATCTTTTCCCCGCCGGGCAGGTCCATGTGGATCATATCCCCTTTGATCATGGTTGAGTTACTTACAATCTGCGAGCCATCCGAAAGCTCAACAAGTGTGAATGGGTTTGGTGGATGAATGGAGGCGGGCTCAAGCGTGACCTGCATCATTTCCAACAATGGAACTTTACGAGTCGCACCCGAGGCATCAACAACCATTTCCGTGTAGGTGAAAGATGTTATTTTCCCTTGGAAGGTCTCGCCTTTAAGGGTTTTAAATTCGGCAGCATCAACGACAAAGGGTTGAGTCACGAAGACTATCAACCCAATGCTGAAAAAAAGCGCAAGAATACGATGGGGCTTGTTCATCACGGCGCGGGATTCGCTTCTCCAAGTCGTTTGAAGTATATTTCCACAGCTTCACGGTATTTGGGTGGCAGGCTGCGGGTGAGTTCAACCATGGCCCTGGCCCTGTCCTTTTCGGGAAGTTTACCCCAGACTTCAGCAAGTTCCCGGACGCGTTTCTGGTCAACCTGGCCAGCACCACCACCATTGCCCCCGATACTGTCTTGCTGGGGGGCGGATGATTGAACATTGTTTCCGGGGGGGCCATTGCCACCCGGATTTCCCGGGCCGCCTGACCCGTCACCGGATTTCTTCTGCTGGTCCTCAAGTTCCTTGATCATTTCATCGAGGCGTACCACGACCTCCTTTTGGATTTTTTGGGTCTTGTCGCCCCCTTGTCCGAGGTCGAGCCTTCGCTGGATGTTTTCCATCTTGCGTGAAATCCAACCGAGATCTTTTTCCCGCCATACCATCATCTCGATCGCCATCAATGCCGCGACATTACGGTATCGCTCGGGGGATTCTGAAACATCATCAAGAAGCCTGTTGATGGAGTCATCAGCCTCTTTTTTCATCATCTGGGAGTATTCAGCCACAGCCTTGTGGAAAAGAAAAGAGGAAGGATCAGCCACCTGTTCCGGGCGGAATAATTTCAGGGTGTCCAGTGCAAGTTCATAAACCTTGTTCTGGCTAAGGATTCTTGAGTAGGTGACGGCGAGATTGGCCCTCATAAAAATGGGCTTGGATGCATCCTTGAGAAGGGCGGGAATTTCCTGGGGGGCTTCAAATGCGGAATCCCTTGCCTGGGAAAGAATCACCGCCACATCCTGGTCCAAAAGGGCGAAAGTCTGTGAAAGCTTGTCAGAGTAACTGTCGGTGCCCGCCCACAAGGCATCGATTGCTTTTTGCTGATCCTGGGAAAGTGGTGGCTTGGTTTTAACCCAAGCGTCAACCTGGGCTTTTACCTCCGCCGCACTGGGGGATTTTAAAACTCCAAATGATGGAATTTCCAAGATCGGTTTGACCGGAGGAACCGGGTTTGCATCGCTGCTCCAGCTCCAGCCTATAACTCCCAATGCCAGCGCACCCGCGATAATTCTTGAACCATTGATCATGGCTGAGATCCTTTTATTACTGTCCCTTGTTTCGACCCTTGGCGATGTCTTCAGTTACCTTAGAAAGTTTCTGTTGCCTGGTGGAAAGATCCTTGAATTCTTTCCTTACACCTGCGAGTTTTTCCTTCTCCTTCGCATCAGCGACCTTTGTGATGTTGGGAACCTGCTCCCCTTGAATTTGCTTGCCATAAATCGTGGTGCGATTGTTGACCCTGATCTGCATGGACCGGATCATTTTTAATTCCGCGATCATGTCGATTAATTTCTGATCAGGCGGTTGCCCGCCAGACTGGGGTGGCATTGGAGGCATCGGGGGCTTGGGTTGCTGGTTATCTTTGCGAGCTTTCTTAAGTGCTTCAACCATTTCCTTCAAGGCGTCGATAATGTCGTTTTCGATCGCGACGGTGACATCACCAACATCTGCCCTGCGCAGTCTTCCAGCCGCGGTGTTCATGTCCCCAATTACCTGCTTGAAAACCTCAGCAAAAGCAACCGCCGAACCTTCCGCCTCGATAAGGGAGAGAGCCTTGTTGGCTTCCTTGCTGATCTCATCCTCCTTGTCGGAAAGCTCAAGGGCTTTTTGATCCTCATTCCTGCTGGATTTTTTATCAGGGTTGCCCATGATGATTTTATCGAGCGCGACTGTTCCATCCTTTACAGCGATCTGCATTGCGAGCATTTTTTCGCATCTGCCCTGAAGTTGGGCAAGCAACCTTTCGATTTCCTCCTCACGCAATTGTTTTAACAATTCCTCCAGTTTTTTCTGGGCTTGTTTTAACACATCAACCGCCTTGGCTTGGTCTTCAGACGCGCCTTTCTTGTCGTCCTTCTCAATTTTTTTCTCGGCTGCTTCCTGTTCCTTGATACCTTCTTGAATTTGTTTTTTTGCTATTTGAGTTTCAGGGTTGGGAGGCATATCTGCAGACTCACCAGATTTGCCATCCATGGGGTCGCCACCTTTGCCATCCTTTGGTTCTCCGCCACCCTTTGAGTCTTTGCCTTTGCCATCTTTGGGATCACCACCTTTTGAGTCTTTACCTTTACCATCCTTGGGATCACCGCCTTTTCCATCCTTTGAGTCTTTACCTTTACCATCTTTGGGATCACCGCCTTTGCCATCCTTTGAGTCTTTGCCATCCTTGCCGTCTTTGGGATCGCCGCCTTTGCCATCCTTGGAGTCTTTACCATCCTTGCTGTCTTTAGGATCACCGCCTTTGCCATCTTTTGAGTCTTTGCCAT
Organism: Planctomycetia bacterium; assembly: GCA_005786805.1. Taxonomy (GTDB): domain Bacteria; phylum Planctomycetota; class Planctomycetia; order Gemmatales; family Gemmataceae; genus UBA969. The sequence goes on from SYCV01000144.1 coordinate 32,250, forward strand.
CCTTGCCGTCTTTGGGATCGCCGCCTTTGCCATCTTTTGAGTCTTTGCCATCCTTGCCGTCTTTGGGATCGCCGCCTTTGCCATCTTTTGAGTCTTTGCCTTTACTGTCTTTCCCATCCTTGGAATCGCCTGCTTTTTTGGGATCAATCAGGTCCTTTGTTTCTTTGGTGACTTTGTTTTGGGCTTTTGCGATATCGGTTTTTCCGAGTTTGCCGAGTTCTGTATTAGCTTGAACGCGTTCTTGTTTTTCGATCACTTCTTTTAATTTTTCGAGGAGTTTTTGAACTTCTTCCCGTTCCTTGCGCAGTGCGGATTCACGGTCATCCTTTAGCAAAACATCGATAAGTTTGCGAAGGTCATCACGGATTTCCTGATTTTGTGTGAGCACACCTTGTAGGGTATCGATATTTTTAAAAGCGTTGGAGGTTTTAAGGGCTAGGATAAGCGTGGTGAACTTGACCTCGATTCCCTGTTCGGAAGCTGCTTTTAATGCATTTTTCAAGGCTTGTGCTTTATCGCGATCTTCCGCCTTTGGACTATTCTCAAGCCTTTGGGCCAGCCTTAATAAATCTGTTGTAAAGTCTTTGAACTGTTGCTTGAGTCGTTCCTGGCTGCCTGCAACATCCACTTGAATTGCTTTGGTGTCTTCCTTGGCTGGTTTGGAGTCTTGTGCTTGTACAGCAATGGAAAAAGCCAATCCCAAAAACAACATTAAAGAACCAATTCGAGTAATCATGAATCAACTCCCGAAGCAATGATCCAAAGCTAAAATATGCTGATTAAACATACTCACACATATTATTGACGAGGGAGATTGGTTTTGCCAACAGGATTGTGAGGAAAGGATGAAATTTACCCGCTCTTTTCCTCATAAATTATGAGAAAACAAGGAGAATCAAGCGAAATCCCTCAAATAACCTTCATTTGATGGATAACCAGGCTTCTATGGCACTTCGGGTATGGGTTTTCCATCATTCTTAAGAATAAGAAGTTTCAAAATCTCTGGCTCGATGATTGCTTTGAAAGATCGAACCGAGCCATCGCAGTAGGCAGCGGAAAACTTGCCATCGATGTTCAACATTTTTGGCAGGGGCTTGGCTGGGTCAAAGGCAAGATCATTTGGATTGGTCCAAGTTATGGGTTCATCTGCTTCAACGACCATTATGGTATTAGAAGTCCCATCAGTAATTTGATTGATCTTTGTTGGTTTGTTAAGTTCAAAAACAGCTCCCTTGCCATAAAAAACACGATAATGGGTCTTATCATCGCCCGGCTTGTTGGTTTTAGGGTGGAAGTAAACCTTTGGCATGTTCTTTGCGAGTTTTAAATTATGTTCGCTATCCCAGGGTTCATCCAGCTTGAATTGTTTATAAAGTGCGTCGTGTTCGA
>SYCV01000145.1 GCA_005786805.1 Planctomycetia bacterium
TTTGAAGGATATTGGAATAGTCCCTTCTTTAACTCTTACAGTCAGGGAGTTGATAGGAAAAAACTTCAGGAAGCCTTGGATACTAACAGTTCTCGGGTAAATTCATTTTCCCAGAGTATCTTCATGGATGTAGTACCATATCCTTTTCAAAATCGAATCCTTGAAAACCTTGATGCGGAAAGGATGCTCCGCGGTTCATTCAAGAACCTGGTCATCGCTGCAACTGGAACCGGAAAGACAGTTATAGCAGCACTTGATTACCGGCGGTTTGTAGGAATAAACCAAGGCAGAAGGCCAAAACTTTTATTTCTTGCCCATCGGGATGAGATTCTTTCCCAAAGCCTTGAAACATTCAGGATTGTTTTAAGAGATGCCAACTTCGCCAGCCAGTTGGGCGGTGGCAGGCACGACCCTGCAAATATGGATCATCTTTTTTGCACCGTCCAAACTTTTCATACTAGAAAACTTTGGCAAATACTCCCAGACGATTTTTTTGAGTACATCGTTGTGGATGAAGTACATCATGGTGCAGCATCAAGCTATCAAGGTGTATTCGACTTTTTCAAACCCAAGATTTTACTGGGCCTAACTGCAACCCCAGAGCGCATGGATGGTGAAAATATCCTCAAATATTTCAACGACAGGATTGCTGCAGAGTTGCGCCTTCCCGAGGCTTTGGAGGAAAAGCTTCTTTGCCCTTTCCAATACTTCTGTGTTACAGACCCAGTCAACATCAGTGATGAAAAATATTGGGACAAAGGAAAATACTCCCAGGCAGAATTGGAAAAGACCTATGTTGATAACCCTTCATCTGCAAAACAAAGAATTGATGCGATTTTTCGGGCGCTTGATCTATATTGCTTGGGAGACATCCAATCTTACAAAGGACTTGCGTTTTGTGTATCCGTAAAGCATGCAGAATTCATGGCGGAAACCTTCAATAACAATCAGTTGCCCTCGATCGCCCTACATGCCCAAAGCCTTGATGCTGATCGCAAAAACGCAATCCAGGCATTAAGGCAGGGGAAGATCAATTTTATTTTCACGGTTGATCTTTTTAACGAAGGCGTTGATATTCCCGAAGTAAATCTCGTGCTATTCCTGAGGCCCACGGATAGTTTAACCGTTTACCTTCAACAGTTGGGTCGTGGCCTTAGGCATTCTACTTCTACAAACAAGGAATGCTTGCTGGTTTTGGATTTTGTAGCGCAAATGCACAGGCGTTATAGGATAGATCGCAAATTCGCCGCCCTATTACCAAGCAGACGATTCAATATCGAAAAAGAAGTCTTGGCGGGTTTCCCACATCTTCCTCCTGGTTGTATCATCCAGATGGAAAAACAAGCAATGGCTTTGGTGCTGCAAAACATCAAGGCTGCATATTCAAATCTAAAAAATTATATTCCAGAAACTCTAAAAGCGTTTGAACATGAAACAGGTTTAGATCTTACTTTCACAAATTATTTCAGGCACCATGACTTAGTACCTGAAAAAGTTCTGGCAATAAAACCTTGGTGTGAATGGAAAGCATTAGCGAATATCATTCCCATAGTTACTGATGCTGATAAAGATACCCTGAAACTTACACTTGGAAGAATCTGCCAATCTTCAGCAATCAATCACCTTCAACGGCTCAAAGATTTAATTCTTTCCAATACCCCAGTTCCATCAGATGCCACCTCTTCGATGCTTCATTCCTTGGTGTGGGGTCAAAGTGGTTCTAAAATGGGAATGAAAACATTGGAAGATTCTTTTATACGATTGAAAGCAAATCCTAATTTCTGCAACGATATTTCCGAAATCGCTTCCTTTAGCCAAGAAAGATCACTCATTAAAAAGGGTAGTGCATATGAAGGATTGCCCTTGGAATTGCATGCTCATTATGGCAATGACGAAATACAGGCGGCATTTGGTGTTGATACATTCAGCAAGAACACGCAAAAGGGTGTTGGCGTACTGCACTTTCCCCTGAAAAAATGCTATGCTTTGCTAATCACTACTAACAAAACAGAAAATGAATTTTCAGCATCCACCATGTACAAGGATTACCCCATCAATGAAAGGTTGTTCCATTGGGAATCCCAATCTAATACGCTACAAAAGCATGCTGATGGAAAAAACATGATTCATCATAAGGAGTTGGGGTACCAAATTTTTCTCTTTGTTAGAATCAACAGAAAACTAGAAACTCTTACGGTGCCATTTCAGTTTCTAGGCAGAGCCAACCAAATTAAATTTGAAGGAGAGCGTCCTATCTCATTTGTTTGGGAACTGGAGCATGATATGCCTGCGGAATTACTCGAGGAAAAACGGGTGGGTGGCTAGCAAACCCCTGCCTGCATTGATTGCATCTGGATGAAAACAAACCTATTGATTACAATCAATCCAGTTTGAATGATTAACAGGGTTTATCCAAGACAATCACTAAAGGCAGCTCAATGCACAAGCAATTGGATCAAAGTTGGAAGGGCTGGGTAAAGGAAAACCTTGGATTGGGAATCCAAAAGCTTGAGATTGCAAAAATCCTGATGCAACACAGGTTTGATACCGAAGCAATCAAAGCTGAACTTGGCTTGCCCGATCTGTTTCGAAACTGCCCCGTGAAAATTGATCCTGCGAAAATAGAATCCCTTCCGGGCGTCATCCGGCTGCATCCATCATTCAATATTTTTGAAATCAGGAACTTCGTCGACGCTCAACAATGCAAGATCGCATGCGACTTGATCCGCTTATCCGCAAATCCATCCACCGTGGGTTCCGACAAGGAAATATCCTACGATGCCAGTCGAACCAGCATGACAGCATATTTTCAAAATCCCGGAATCGACTTCTCCCCCATCATTGCCATCGAGGACAAGATCCAGCTTTTGACAGGCATCGAACTTCTTTATTCCGAACCAATCCAAGGGCAGTGGTATAAGCCTGGCCAGGAATTCAAACAACACTTTGATGCCTTCACCCCGGAAAAGGAAACGGTTCAGTATTATGGCAACCGCCCCTGGACCGCGATGGTCTATCTCAATGATGTCGAGGAAGGTGGCGCAACGGGCTTTCCCAATATTGGCCAGGCAATGAATCCGGTGGCGGGCAAACTAATACTCTGGCAAAACACGAATGATGGGATCATCATCCCGGAATCCTCCCATGCGGGAGAACCTGTGATCAAAGGCGAAAAATTCATTTTGACAAAATGGTTCAGGGAAAAGGAATGGCCCTATTCCCTGCCCAGGAAATAAACGAGAAACCTAGTTCGATAATATTGTTAAGCATCCCAAAAATATGCTAAAATAAAACATCTCGCCTGATTATTGTTGAAATTTGATTTAAGGATAAAACCATGCTGGATCTGGTGAATTTACTGGCAGGCAATTGTAAAGTCAACAGGCGCACCATGCTAAGCGTGGGTTCCATATGCCTTGGTGGTTTATCACTTCCGCAACTTTTCCAGATGCAAGCCAGGGCTGGCCAGGTGGAAAAGAAAAACCGCGCAATCATTGTGCTATGGGTTCATGGCGGGCCAAGTCATCTTGAAACCTATGACATGAAGCCTGATGCCTCGTCCGAGATCCGGGGCAATTTCTCTCCCATTCACACCAATGTTCCGGGCGTCGATGTGTGCGAACTTTTGCCCAAGCATGCGAAAATCGCGGACAAATACACTTTGTTGAGAAGCCTCGCGCATGATGAGGCAGACCATGGTTTCGGCACCCGGCGACTCTGCACGGGATATAAAAACGACATGCCCGGTTCAGCCAACGGCTATTCCTATTTCCCCGCCATGGAAACCTCGATCTACCGCTCCTTGGGCATGCTCAAGGATGGCATGCCTGTATCGGTGAATGTTGGCCCATTCAAGGCATCCACTCCGTGGCGTGGCCCGGGATTTTTCGGTGCAAAGTATGATGTGCCGCAGTTTTCTGTTCATCCTGCAAACGGACAAACCCAGGGATCCGATGGCATGCGCTTGAAAGTGGATCACAATCGTTTCGAAGATCGCAGACATTTATTGGGTGGCTTTGACAAATTCCGCGCGGACCTCGATAAATCGGGCTCCTTCGATGCCCTTGACCAATATCAAA
>SYCV01000146.1 GCA_005786805.1 Planctomycetia bacterium
AAAGCGGCAATCAGAGCAGGCACCGCAGGCTTCGCATCAGGGCCAATCTCACCCAGGGATTGCGCGGCTTTTCCCACCAAATCTCCCACTGGATCCACTTTTAAACCACCCTTTTTCTCGTCCTTGCCCTTGGTTTTGGAATCCGAAGACTTGGATGGTGCTATAAAATTCGCCAACGGATCTACGCCTTTCGCACCCATGCTGCCAAGACTGTCGATTGCCGCTTCAATCAATTTTGGATTACTATCCTTGATCATCATCGCAAGAATTGGGACTGCCACTTTTGGGTCGGCCTTGGCAGCTCCAAGCGCCTTGATTAAAAACCGTTTCACAAATACATCATTTTCCTTTTTCAAGGCTGCGATCATGTCAGGGGTTGCAACTTTGGCCTCTTCCTTGAGTTCAAAAAGTTTTTGGGCGGCTTTGCGTCGTTCTTCATTGTCAGGGTTTTTAAGTTGTTTCACAAGATCCAAGGCATCTTCAGCAAAGATGGCCCCGGTGAACATTAATAAAAACGCAAGGGAAAATATGCGCATGATCAGCCTCTCAAAAATTAAATGCTTATTAACCTATCTTAACAATATTAGACATTAAATCAGGGTTATAGTTCCGATAAAAACCGTAATTTGACATTTTTGAACAGGTTTCTTCGCAAGAATAGTCTAAAAACAGTGTAAATTAACCAAACTTCCTTATCGATCATCCTTCTTTATTAGCTTTCCCAGCAACATTTAAGTAACGATTATTAGTCAAAATCCCGATAAATTTATATAGATGGTTGACATTGGGAGAATTTTTACATTTATTACGACATAAAAATTCAACTCTGGCAAAGAATCAGCTCCTTATTGGTTGGGGTGTTTCTTGTGTTTATTTGTCTGGATGATACTCCAGCACAGGAAATGCCAGCACCGGTGCAGGGGGTTGTTCCCAAGCTTCCTGTTGTTGAAAAAACTGATGAAGTTGAGCCCGCTTTTGCAATCAACCTTCCCGTGGCGATGCAACTCGCTAACGCACGGCCACTTGATATAGCAATCGCGGGTGAAAGAATCACTGCTGCCCAAGCCGACTTACTGCGTGCCAAGGCCCTTTGGCTACCAACATTAAATATCGGCACCGATTACCTTCGAAGTGATGGCCAACTCCAAGACATTAAAGGCAAAGTATTCGGCACAAGCAAAAGCGCATTCATGGTTGGATTGGGGCCCACAGCCGTTTTTGCACTTTCTGACGCAATCTACAAACCGCTGGCGGCAAAACAAGTTGTCAAATCCCGGGAAGCGGACAAACAAGCCGCCATCAACGACAGCCTTTTAAGTGTCGCTGAAGCCTATTTCAAGGTTCAGGAAGCAAGAGGAGATGTTGCAAGCGCGCTCGATACCGTCAAAAGATCCGAGGAGCTTGCGGAAAAAACTCGCCAGCTTAGCTCGGGCCTTTCACCACCCGCGGAGGCAAGCAGGGTAAGGGCGGAACTCGCACGCAGAAGGCAGGACCTTGAATACGCTTATGAAGCCTGGCAGGTCCAAAGCGCGGAACTTATCCGGGTTTTACATCTGCAATCCGGTTTACGCGTGACTCCCCAGGAACCACCTCATCTTAAAATCGACTTGATCGATCCCGCAAGAACCGTTGATGAGCTAGTCCCCGTCGGCTTGACACTGCGACCCGAACTCGCCTCACAACAGGCATTGGTCCAAGCAAGTATCGCCCGATTGCAGCAGGAAAAAATGCGACCACTCATTCCCAGTATCCTTCTTCGTGGCGCAGCCACGCACCCGGGTGGAACTCTTTCCTCCGGTCTTTTTGGCGGGGGAAACAACGGCAGCATGGCCGACTTCGGCATGCGAAACTCCATGGATCTCCAAGTCCTTTGGGAACTTGAAAGCTTTGGCATAGGAAACATCGCCCTCAAGCGTGAAAGACAGGCTCAAAACAACGCTGCCGCGCTTGAACTCTACCAGGTTCAAGACAGGATCGCCGCAGAGGTTGTCGCTGCACATGCGCAAACCGTACGCACCACACGCAGGATCAAGGATGCGGAAGATGGCCTGCAATATGCCATCGATACCGCGGATAAAAACGCGCAGGGGCTTAGTCAAACCCGGAGGATTGGTGATACGATCACCCTGGTTTTCCGCCCCCAGGAAGTTCTTGTCTCCATCCAAAGCCTCCAGCAAGCCTACAGGGATTACTACAAGGCGATTGCGGAACATAACAGGGCGCAATTCAGGCTTTATCGAGCGCTGGGTCATCCCGGCCAGCAGGTCGGCGAACACTCCATCGTCTTGAAGCCAAAGCCAACCGACAAGGAAATCACCATTGTGGAACCCGTCTATCCTTCTGCTACAATTGAGCGGGTCATCCCTCTTCCACCTTAATGTCTTTTATCAGAGCATTTGATGAATCCGATTTACTTTGCACTAAGAAGGCCGGTCACCATTTGCGTCCTGGTGCTTGGGGTTATCCTTGCAGGTTTGCTTTCGCTATCCCGCATCAGGATTGACATCTTCCCCTCGTTGAATCTCCCCGTGCTCTATGTCTGCCAACCTTATGGCGGCATGGACCCCGCGCAGATGGAAGGCCTGCTTGCTAACTACTACGAATACCACTTCCTTTACATCGGTGGCATCCACCATGTGGAATCAAAGAATGTCCAGGGTGTATCCCTGATGAAATTGTACTTCCACCCCGGAACCGATATGGCTCAGGCGCTCGCTGAAACCGTGGGCCAGGTCAATCGATCCAGGGCCTTCATGCCTCCCGGCACCGTTTCACCTTTCATCATCCGATTTGACACAGGCAGTGTTCCCGTTGGATACCTGGTTCTTTCAAGCGAGACAAAAACCATCGGTCAGATACAAGACCAGGCGCTCTTCAAGGTGCGCCCCATGTTTGCCAATATCCCCGGAGTTTCAGCGCCTCCCCCCTTCGGTGGCAACCAACGCACCGTGGTCATCAGCGTTCTCCCGGAACGACTAAGATCCTACAAGCTTTCACCCGATGCCGTGGTTGATGCCCTGTCGCATGGCAATGCGATAAGCCCCTCAGGTGCGATCCGTATGCAGGAAAAAATGCCGATGGTACCTGTCAATTCCATGGTGCTGCAACCCTCGGAATTAGGCTCGATCCCCATCGACATGAACCGGAAGATATTCATCCGCGATGTGGCTGGATCAATAGCAGATGCAAACGATATCGCAACCGGATACGCACTGGTAAATGGGAAAAGGGCCGTCTACATCCTTGCGACGAAAAGGGCGGAAGCAAGCACGCTATCCGTGGTGCAGTCGATAAGGGAAAATATACCAAAAATGCAAGCTGCCTTGCCCGATGATATCAGGGTAAGGTTTGAATTTGATCAATCCCCCCTGGTGGTATCAGCTTTGGAAGGTGTTGCATTCGAAGCCATGCTCGGAGCGGCTCTCACCGGCCTGATGGTTTTAATTTTTCTAAGGGATTGGCGCAGCGTGATCGTGGTTGTTTTGAATATCCCCATCGCGCTCATCGCAGCGGTGCTTTCCCTTTTCGCCTGTGGCTATTCACTAAATCTGATGACTCTGGGCGGACTGGCTCTTGCCGTGGGTATCCTGGTGGATGAGGCGACCGTCGAAGTCGAAAACATTCATTCGCAAATCCCGCGCTTTGGCACCATCGCGGAGGCTGTGGTACGGGGCAACGCTGATACCGCAGTACCAAGGTTCCTTGCAATGCTTTGCGTCCTGAGTGTATTCCTCAGCGCTGCTTTTCTCAAGGGACCCGCACTTGCCTTGTTTCTTCCCATGGCCCTTGCGGTGGGCTTTGCCATGATAGCCTCCTATGTTCTTTCCAGCACCCTGGTTCCGGTTCTTTCAATCTGGTTGATCCCCCGGGCGCATTTTCATTCCAAGGATACAACCCACTCCTGGTACGGTTCCCTAATCCGTGTGCTGACTGGCATGAGATGGATCTCGCTGCCTGTGGGCCTTGCCCTTGCGGTAAGCCTGCTCTGGGTCGCAGGTTCACAAACTGGCACCGACTTATTTCCACCAGTGGATAACGGTCAGGTTCAATTCCGCCTTCGGGCACCCGCAGGAACCCGCATCGAGGAAACCGAGGCCATCGTCCAGGAATCCCTGCGATGGATCAAAAAAGAAATAGGCGAGGATAACCTGGTGTTGTCACTTGGGTATGTGGGACTGGTTCCACCCAGTTACCCCATCAACTGCGTTTACCAATGGATGGGCGGGCCGGAAGAAGGCTTTATGCGCATAGCCCTCAAACCCGGAAGCATGCCGATTGACAAATTAAAATACCTGGTCCGCCAAGGAATGGTATCGCACCTTGAAAAATGGACCGATGAGCGCTGGAAAGGTTCACACCGTGAAACAGATAAAGATCACCTGTCAAAAACCAAGATAGAACTCGCATTTGAGTCCACTGATGTGGTGAACGAAATAATGAGCTTCGGAGCAGCGGCACCCGTAGAGGTTGTGGTAAGCGGACCTAAGATGGCGGATAACAGGGCCTTCGCCCAGACCCTTCGGAAATTCATTGAGAAAATCTCAATACTCAAGGATATCCGCTATGGCCAGACCCTTGATTACCCCACCGTGGATGTGAAAATCGACCGCGAACGGGCGGCACTTAGCGGCGTGAATGCTGATGATGTTTCCAAATCCCTGATAGCTGCAACTTCATCCTCCAGGTTCACCACGCCCAATTACTGGCGCGATCCCGCCAACGGCATCGGTTACCAGGTCCAGGTTGAAATCCCACAGGCCATCATGAACTCAACCACGGAAATCGAAACCATCCCCATCAGCCAAAAAGGAACTGAACAAAGACTTTTAAGGGATGTGGCGCAGGTGAAGGATGGAACCATGGCGGGGGAAATCGATCGATACAACATGCGCAGGCTGGTTAGCATCACCGCAAATGTCGTGGGATCAGACCTCGGAAAAGCCGCCAAGTTGATTGATGCCGCACTCCTGGAAGCCGGGACACCCCCCACAGGCGTACAGGTGGATGTTCGTGGCCAGATCTCCATCCTCAAGGAATTATTCTCCGGGTTATCCCTTGGTCTCATTCTTTCCATGATAGCGATCTTCCTGATCCTGCTCGCTTATTTTCAATCAATGAGACTTGCGTTGATTCCAATGCTGGCGCTGCCATTCGTCCTTGCTGGTATTGCAATCACCTTGAAACTCACCAACACAACGCTTAACTTGCAATCATTCATGGGAAGCATCATGGCGATAGGCGTGGCCACCGCCAATGCCATTCTTCTTGTCAGCTTCGCCCAAAAAGCCATGATCGATGGGGCACATTCCGGTTATGATGCCGCCACCCTTGCGGCAACCCAACGATTCAGGGCGATTCTTATGACAGGACTGGCGATGATGGCAGGCATGATACCGATGGCGTTGGGAAACACCAGCGGAGGCGAGCAAAGCGCTGCACTGGCCCGTGCGGTTTTGGGAGGCATCGCAGGCGGATTGTTCGCGTCTCTTTTAATGCTGGCACCCGCGTTCGCAATCTGCTTTCCCAAGCGACAAAACTTCAATGTCTCCCTGGTTCCAGACAATGCCAATTCAATCAATGAGAACAGCCATGTTTAAAAAAATCAAAATCTCCCTGTTGGCGATGAGTGTTGTTTATCTATGCGCATACGGATGCGCTGAGAAACCTGTCACACCCAAGGATGAAAAAACCACCACCCTTAAAAAAATGGAGGTGAAGCTCATTACCCCGGTGAAACAAAAGCTTGTGCATGTGATCAGCCAGCCGGGAACCTTGCGCGCCAATGAAGAAACCATGATTCATGCAAAGGTGGTTGGATACGCATCGCAGGTTTTGGTGGATATAGGTGCCAAGGTGAAAGGACCGATTTATGAAAGTGGAGGCAAACTCGTCAAGCAAGGCACAAAGCTTTTGGTTGTGGATGTTCCTGAAATCATCGAGGAAGTCCAGCATAAGAAAGCCTTGATGGAATTCGCTAAAGTCGGGGTTGAAATTGAAAAAAAACAAGCTGAGGTGGCAGAGGCATTCCAGTTGTCAACCGAAGCCGGGCTGGTCGAGGCAAGGGCGGGAATCCAAAGAGCACAGGCCTCCTACGATCGCTGGCATTCTGAAAACAAACGTATCTCCGCGCTTGTTCAATCAAAGGTGCTCGATGACCAGACCAGGGATGAGGTATTGAACCTTGTAAAGGCGGCTGAATCGACCAGGGATGAAATCATGGCAAAAGTGAAACACGCCGAAGCCACCGTCGCCAAGGCAAAG
>SYCV01000147.1 GCA_005786805.1 Planctomycetia bacterium
CCATGCAGGAAATAATTGTTCCGGTAAGAAATACAAAAAGCTCAACACCGATAAAAGCAGTATCAGGGGCTGCCAACTCGAATATTAACGGGTCTAAAGCTAAAACATCTTCGCCACAGCTATTTTCTCCGGTAAAATAGAGATGTGGTTCCAAAACGACCAATAAAACAACACAGGCAATCAAATGATGGTTGAGCCAGATCAAAATAAAAATCTAAAGTCAGAAGACAATCTTCTTCGATTGGTCATTCTTAATCCCCCCGACAAGGGACATGAGGCGTTACGCAGCATGTTCACACAGATACCGTATGTGTGGCTGCAGGCGGAATGCACCAAGTATGAGTTTCTCCAGGAAGTAATCGCCAACCAGACCGAACCGCATGTGGTGGTGATTGCGATTGATGCGGATCTGGAAAAAGCCTGTGCCGCGATAGAAAAGCTGGCAGACAACATGCCTGGGGTGGGAATTCTTGCAATCAGCAAGCGGGATGATGGGCAGGCGATCTTAAAGGCACTTAGGGCAGGAGCGAAGGAATTCCTTACCATGCCCTTCGATGTGGATGTGCTTGCCAATACCCTGAACAAGCTTAAGAAAATGGGTGGCAGTACTGAGAACACCCCAAAGCCAGGTATTTCCAAAAAAGAAAAGACTATAACGGTTTCCTTTCTTGGTTCCCGCGGGGGTGTGGGTTGCACCAGCCTAAGCGTGAATCTTGCAGCAACACTGGCAGCCGACCCCAGCAACAAGGTGGTGCTGGTGGATTTGGATCTCGCGCTTGGCGATGCGGATATAGCGCTGGATTTAAATGCTGAATACAGCCTGAGCGACCTGGTGTCAAATATCGACAAGGACAAACTCGACCTAGGTCTATTGAACAGGCTGTTAAGCAGGCATTCCTCAGGGCTCGCATTGTTGCCCCACCCGATTAATGTGGATGAGGCGACCCAGATAACCGAGGAACATTTAAAAAGAATCATCGCGCTGCTAAGGGCATGCCATACACATTTGATCTTGGATTTGAGCAAAAGTTTCCGCGCGACCGACATCTGCGCGCTTGCGATGTCGGACTTTATTTTTCTGGTTGTGCAACTGGAAATCACGAGTATTCGCAATACGATCCGCCTGCTTTCCACGCTGGATGCCTATCCAGAAATCAGCCCCAAGGTGAAGCTTGTGCTGAACAGGATGGGTATGGTGACTGATATCACCAAGGAAAAAGCGGTGGAACTTCTGGGCAGACCGTTTTTCTGGGAGGTTCCCAATGATCACAAGGCGATGATGGATTCACGGAATTCCGGAACACCCCTTGTGAAAAGCGCCCCGGTAAGCAAAATCCAGCATAATTTCAGCGACTTTGCTGATGAGATATGCAGCAAGACAAAAGCCAACAAGGGTGTAAAGTCCTTCTGGCATTCCTTCTTCACCAACAAATCTTGATGAGAACGCAACATGTCCAGGCTTCAAAGGGGATTATCAGGAATTACATCGGGATTGGGCAGTTCCATGGGCGGAATGGGCCAGGGAAAATCATTCGATGAGCTCAAAAGGCTGATCCATGGCAAACTTGTGGACAAGCTCGATCTTTCAAAGGTCAGCGAACTTGCGGGCGACACACTACGCAAGGAAATCCGCATGGTGGTCGAACGACTATGCGACACCGAGAACCCGCTTCTAAACCGGGTTGAAAAAGAAAGATTGATTGATGAGGTGTTGGACGAGACCCTGGGCCTCGGCCCCCTGGAGCTACTTTTAAAAGATACTAGCATCAGTGATATCCTGATCAATGGCCCCCATAAGATCTTTGTTGAACGCCGGGGAAAAATGACCCTCTCTGATGTCAAGTTCCGCGACAATGATCACCTGCTTCAAATCATTGATCGAATAGTCTCCAAAATGGGAAGGCGCGTTGATGAAACCTCACCCATGGTGGATGCCCGTTTGCCTGATGGTTCCCGATTCAATGCGATCATCCCTCCGCTGGCGCTTGACGGAGCCACCGTGAGTATCAGGCGTTTTGGAACCAAGCCCCTGATGATGACCGACCTGATCGGCTTCAACGCGCTTACCAATGAAATGGCGACATTTCTCGAGGCCTGCATCAAGGCGCGCTTGAACATTATTATTTCCGGGGGAACCGGTTGCGGTAAAACCACTCTTTTAAACTCGCTTTCAAGTTTCATAGGCAACGAGGAGCGTGTTATCACCATCGAGGATGCCGCGGAACTTCAGCTCCAGCAGGAACACATAGTAAGGCTGGAAACCCGGCCACCAAACATCGAGGGCAAGGGCGCCATCACTGCCCGCGACCTGGTTCGCAACGCCCTTCGTATGCGACCTGAGCGGGTGATCATCGGCGAGTGCAGGGGTGGCGAGACCCTCGATATGCTTCAAGCGATGAACACCGGCCATGCGGGCTCCATGACCACCATCCATGCGAATACCCCAAGGGATGCCCAGGCGCGTATCGAGACCCTGGTGATGATGGCGGGGCTTGAATTGCCCATCAAGGCCATGCGCCAGCAGATTTCCTCCGCGGTGGACCTTATCGTGCAGGCCAACAGGCTGCAGGGTGGGCCCCGAAAAATCACCCATATCACCGAGGTGATGAACATGGAGCAGGACATGATCATCATGCAGGATATTTTCCTGTTCAAGCAGATGGGTTGCGATTCTAACGGAAGGGCCTATGGCCAGTTTGAAGCCACGGGCGTGAGGCCAAGTTTTGTTCCCAGGCTGGAGGCTGCGGGTGTGAAGTTTCCCCCCAATCTTTTCCAGGAACGCGTTTTACTCAAGGACTAAGGATCCAAAAGTTGGAAATTTATCTCATAGCAATACTGGCTTTTTTCGCAGTCGCCGCACTGGTGATGTCAGTGTTCATGTTTTCAACCAAGGAACCTAACCGGGCGCTGGAAAGCAGACTGGATGTGCTGGCGGGAAAAATCACCCGAGAGGAAAGCCTTCAAACCGACATCCTTCGCAAGACCATCATGGAAACGGATCGCAATTCCCTTTTCCAGACACTGCTCCCAAGAATGATTTCCGTTGAGAGGATCTTCGAACAAGCCGACTGCAACATCACACCATCGACCCTGATCAGCATTTCCATCATTCTTGGCCTTGCTGGAATCGGGATTCCGATGGCTGTGGGCCTGCCATTTTATGTCGTTTTCATCGCTATCCCGCTGATGCTCATCCCATGGGTTTGGCTGATTCAAAAACGCAAGGTAAGATTGAAAAGGTTCTCTGAGCAATTTCCCGAGGCGCTGGAACTGCTTGCAAGGGCCCTAAGGTCAGGCCAAAGCCTGGCGGCGGGACTCCAGGTCATCAGCCAGGAAATGGTGGAACCCATCGGCTTGGAATTCAGCAAGGCTTACGAGAGGCAAAAACTTGGCATCCCCATTGAAGACGCGCTCAAGGAAATGTGCAATCGTATTCCCAGCCTTGATCTCAAATTTTTTGCGACCTCGGTCGCCATCCAAAGACAGACTGGTGGTGACCTTGCCGAAATCCTTGACAAGATCAGCTATATAGTCCGAGAGCGGTTTAAAATCCTGGGCCAGGTGGCAGCACTCACCGGGGAGGGGCGCATGAGTGGCGCTGTTCTGCTGGCGTTGCCCATCGCATTGTTTCTTTATCTTCGCATCAGCAACCCCG
>SYCV01000148.1 GCA_005786805.1 Planctomycetia bacterium
GCTTTGTTGTTTCCCACCAGCGCATTGATCTCGGAAACTTCGAAAGTGGTGGCCTGAAAGGAAACCAAACCTGCTATGCATAGAAAAAGGCTTGTTTTGCCTGCACCATTAGGCCCTATGATTGCCACAGCTTCCCCCGGATAAATCTTTAGGTCGATGCTGGTGATGGATTTTGTGCCATCGGCGTAGGCATGTGAGAGCTGCGCGATGTTGATCAGGGGTTTAATCATGTTGATAGCCCAACCAGAAATCGAGGATTAAAAGGAGGGAAGGCAGAACGATCATGGCGGATAAAAAACTCAACTCCCGCCATGTGCTTCTTGGTTTTTCAAGCGAAGCGAAGACTCCGTTGAATCCGCGCGCCTTCATCGCAAGCCCAACATGTTCGCTGCGGTCCAGTGCCCTGATAAGCATGTTTGCACCAAGCCAGGCGATGGTTTTGTAAGAGGCAAAGCCAGCTTTTGATTTGTGCCCCCTTGCGCGGAGTGCAACCCTCATTCTTTTGAATTCATTTGAAAGCATATCCAGATGTCTTAGGCCAAGCCAGAATATCGAGCATATTTTGGATGGAATTCCCAAGCCGTTTGCGCCTCGAATCAAATCATAAATGGTGGAACTTCCTATCAGGGTGAGGGCGAGCGCGCTAATTGCGATACCCCTTGAAAAAATCAACAGTGAGGCTTCAATGCCTTTTTTACTTGCCCTGAATACGCCCCATTCCAAAAAAGATTCCCCAGGTGTTAGAAAAGGTGTCGGTATGATAAATAAAAGCATTCCAAGGGTTATCCATAATATGCGTGGCAGCCACCATTTAAAATCGGGCCAGGTACCCATGAGTAAAAGCAAGGATGCCACAACTGCAATCATGGAGACAGGGGGGGTCTGCAAAAAAGCCATGCATGACATCGCGATGAAAAATCCCGCCACTTTCCACCGGGCATCCAGATTTTTCAGCCTGGAAGTTCGGTGATCCGGATAATCGAAGGTTGAACTCATGCCTTTTATAGATTTCCCTGGAAGTTATTACCGCTGGCTTGGGTGATATTGAATCAAATTCCATGAATATGTTTTATCAACATTGGCATTCATTTTCTTGCAATGCTTAGCAAAGAGCCTAAAATCTTGGTTTCGATGGGTTTTATAAATAATTGGGATTAATGATGTTGAATTTTCAATTGGTTTGGGCCGCTTCTTTTATCCAGTTGCTTGATCCGTTGGCAGGGAAAGTTCCCTATTCGGCATTATTATCCACATTTGTCGCTGCATTACCTGTTATTGTTCTCTTTTGGTTGCTGGTGGTTTCCCGTTGGTCCGCACCACTTGCTGGTGCAGGAGCCACCATCGTCGCGGGAATTCTGGCTTGTTCAGTTTATGGGGCACCCTTGGTTGTTGTCTCGATGGCTTTTGTCCATGGGGCGCTTTTCGGTTTGCTACCAATTGGCTGGACTGTTTTTAATGCGATGTTGCTTTACAACATGACAGTTAGCGCGGGACAGTTTGAAATTTTAAGGAGATCGGTTGCGGGTCTGTCCAACGATTGCAGATTACAGGCGATCTTGATCGCTTTCGCATTTGGGGCATTTCTTGAAGGTGCTGCTGGTGCGGGCGCGCCGGTGGCGATTTGTGCCGCAATCTTGGTCGGTCTTGGTTTCCAGCCATTGCAGGCAGCAGTACTTTGTTTGCTTGCGAACACATCACCTGTGGCGTATGGCGGGTTGGGCACCCCCCTAATTACCCTTAGTGGGGTTACGGGAATTCCAACTGAAATTCTCAGCACAATGGCGGGTCATCAATTGCCTTTACTGTCTTTGTTAGTTCCAGCTTACATGATTTGCTGTTTGTGCACTTTGAAGCAGGCTTTTGAGGTTTGGCCAGCCTTGGTGACCGCAGGTGGCTCTTTCGCGCTGTTTCAGTATTTCTTTGCGACCATGCACGATCATGTGGATGGATTGGTTCTTTACCCCATGACTGATATCGGTGGAGGTTTGTTTTCACTGGTTATCACCGCTTTGTTTTTAAAAATTTGGAAACCCAAGGTCATCCTTCCTGCAAATGGTAGTCAAATCGCTTTGGAGTCCCCGGTAAATATTGAGGAATTAACCACAGCCAAAGTCGCAAAAGCTTGGATGCCTTATGTTCTTATGTCGGTTTTGTTGCTTCTGGCTGGGATTATAAAGCAGAAAGAAGGGCAGGGGCCTGTTGAAATAGCCGGGCCACTGAAAGCAAGTTATAAAATTCCTCTCCCTGGTCTTCATGAGGAGGTTGTGCGGGATATGAAGCTGCATGATTCCAGCCTGGGTGAACAAAAAAGTGAAAAAGCCGAGTTTAATTTCATTTGGTTGACTGCTCCCGGTTCGAGTGTTTTCCTGGCAGCTTTGCTTTCCATTCCATTACTTGGAATGAGTTTTGGGCAATTTATAAAAGTTTTGCTTGAAACCATAAACCAAATGACCGTGCCTATTCTTACCATCATGTTCATGCTTGGCTTGAGTTATTTGACGAGGTATGCGGGAATGGATGCGACTTTGGGAGTTGCCTTTGCCCAAACCGGCTTCATGTATCCGTTTTTCGCTGCAATTCTAGGTTGGCTTGGAGTATTTCTCACCGGCACGGATGCCGGTAGCAACGCATTGTTTGGAAGTTTGCAAAAAATCACAGCTGCCGAAATTCATGGCGCTGGGGTTCTTAGCCACCTTTCCCTGCCACAATCTGAAGTTCTTATTTGCACTGCCAATAGCACAGGTGGCGTCATGGGAAAAATGATCGATGCCCAAAGTATCGTTGTTGCAACTTCAGCTACGGGCCAATTAGGCAAAGAGGCTGATATTTTTAGGGCGGTTATCTGGCATAGCATCTTTCTAGCAAGTGTTATCGGATTGATAACTTTACTACAAGCTTATTTGCCCCCTCTTACCCATCTTGTTCCTGGGTATATGCGCTAATTGGGTTGAATGGAAAGAATGTTATCTTCTATTGGCATTTTGCATTCATTCAGGTTATAAACAACCCATGATAACTTTAATAATTAGGAGGCAGAATGCCATGAATTGCACTGCCATGTTTCTTCCAAAATTATGCTTTAGATTTGCAGCCCTCGTCATTGCATTGCTTGCGATGGGCGGTTTTTCTTTTGCTGAATCTGAAACCCGATTATTCAAAGTTAAAATCGATGGCAAGCCTGCTGGTGAAATGACGATGAATATCCTCAAGGCTGAGGATGGCACCATCACCACATCGATTGATACCGAGTTGATTATTAACGCTTACCTTGTATTTACCTATCGTTACAGTTTTCATGGCAAAGAGGTATGGAAAGACGGTGTATTACAAAAAATCGAATCTGCTACCAACGATAACGGCACAAGATACGCACTCACTGCCGTGAAGGAAGGGCCTGGGATGCGGGTAAGGGTTAATAACCAGGAAAAGATATCCCGTGGCGAGGCTTGGGCCACAACATTTTGGTGTCTTCCGGACCCCGCCAAGCGCAAAGGTTTGATTCCCCTGATTGATGCTGAATCCGGCAAAGATGTGGATGGCAATCTCCAGTTTCAAGGCCAGCAACAGTTAAGTATCGCGGGGCAGAATGTAAATGTGAACAAGTACAAGGTTTTTAGTAAATCCAATACTGACCTTTGGTTTGATGGTTCTGAAAGAATTGTGAGGCAATCCTGGTTGGAGGATGGCCACAAAGTTGAAGTGGAAATGGCGAGTTTAAAGCGTAATTAGCATTTATGTTAATAAGGGGATTATTCCCCGATTTTGCCAAGGAAGGTTTAAAATGAGTCGTGATAAAATCAGGGCCACAATTATCGATATTATTGAGAATGATCTGGGTGTCAGGCACGAGGATCTAAATGACGAAATCTCTCTTAGGGATGGGCTTGGTTTGGACTCGGTTGATATCGTGAGTGTTATTTCCCAGATTGAGCGACAATTTAAGATAAGGCTATCCCAAGTTGAGTTGGAACAAATCAGCACGGTTGGACAGGTTTTGGATTTGATAGTCGCAAAAACCGAGGCCCAATTTAAATCAGAAGCGGCTTAGTTTGTACCTGACATTCCGATGATCAAGCGGCGTTCTTCAACCCAATCTTTGGAAATGCAATTTCTGATTGTATTTCATTAAATGCGTTGACAAGATCCCTCACGGAATCCGGCTTATGGTTGGAGTTGACTTGTATGCGAAGCACTCCGCCATGATAGGGGACCGCAGGAAATATCACAGACTGCACATAAAAGCCTTTTTGAAATAGAATATGGCCCGCCTTGAGAGTTTGCTCTTCATCTCCCACCACCACGGATACGATAGGGGTCTCACCTCCCAGAACCTGTAGTCCCTGATTTCGTAATCCATCCACCAAGATTTTGAGATTACGCCTTAATCTTCCTATGATTAATTCGTATTCTCCCGAGGATAAAATGTCACAAACAGTGCAAATCGCATCAAGGTAAGGTGGCCCCACGGGACCACCGAATATGACAGTGTTGGATTTCCACTTCAGCAGGCTTTTCATTTCTTGCGTGCAACCAATGAAACCACCCAAGCAGGAAAACCCCTTTGATAACGACCCGACCACAAGTATGTTTTCGTAGTTTCCAACCGCATCAAGGACCGTGCCGCGACCCTTTGTGCCTATCACGCCTGTTGCATGTGCATCATCCACATAAAGAATCGCATTGTTATCCATGCAAACTTTGTTTAGTTCCTTAAGTGGCGGAATCACTCCGCTCATGCTGTAGATCCCATCAATCGCGACAAGCGCATGCCTGTATTTTCCTGCAGATTTTAAAACCTTCGACAGGGATGATGGATCGCAGTGTTCAAAAAACAACACCTGTGAACCGTTGGCCTTGGCGATTTTCGCCCCTTCCTGGATTGAATTGTGACTATGTTGATCGAGTACAACGATATCCTGTTTGCCTACAAGTCCGGGGATGGCTCCTAAGTTTGCAAGGGTGACTGAGGGATAGATTAAAACAGACTCAATACCCAGCCAGGATGCAAGTTTTTCCTCGGCAAGCACATTGGTTTCAACGCTTGAAAAAGCGCGGGAGGCACCATTGTGGGATCCCCAGCGTTTAATTCCATTTCGCAGGGATTCTTTCACTCTTTCATCCTGATCGAGACCCAGAAAACTGTCGGAACCAAAGTTGGTCACTGTTTTACCAAGAAAGTCGACTTTCCGGTTTTCACCGATGGATCCCATGGACAAATCCTTGAGCATTATTTCGGAAAATTGTTCCGCAAAATGCCCGAGGAACTTTATTAGTCCGGTTTGCTTTAAGGTGGTTGTTAATCTGGTAAGTGGTGTCATTGAGTTTGAATTCCAACCATGGATCAAGTTAAGTCATCCAAGCCATCCCCCTCGGGATGCTTGGCTTAAAACAAGTTATAAATATATCGGCATTAAAGAGCGGAAACTCAAAACTTATAATCAGAAAGAAGATGATCTTTAGAAGAGATTTGAAAAAAATTCATTAAAAACCAGGAAAATTATTAAAGTAATCGCATTTAAATGAAGAAATCCAATTCCTCATGAGGGAAAAGTATCTTTGGCGCTGCTTGTTGTTTTGTTTCACTTAATTTCGCCGCATGCGCCCTCAGGTATAACAGAATTTTTTCGGTGTCGGTATCCGTGCGTCTTGGGTCACGGTGGCCAAGATGCAATGATTTTGCGTTTGCAGCAAATGCTGTAAGAATGCACCATTCCATCGGGGTATGCCCCCAGCCTACCCTTGAGGTGGCAGGACCGGAACCGACACCAGTTTTCCCTAAATATTCAGAAAGTAGAAACTGACCATCTAAGTATAATGCATCAGCATTTTTGCAGAAATTTGCAAGTTGGATGTCCGTTTCGTTTAATTGCTCATGATCGGACGCGTAAACATAAGACTTGCCATTGGTTTCTATTTTGAAGGCGTTTGAACCCCCCGGGTGGTTGAGATGAAAAGAGGAGATTTTTGTGGAGCCTATCTCTATGATGGATTTTTCGTCAAAGGGTGTAATTTTTTTTATGGCTTTGACCTTGGATAAAATCGGCGGGTAAAGTGAATTGACCATGTCCGAGTTTTGGCCAAAAAAATCCAAAAGATTTCCAGCCACCTTTTCGTTACCAAATAGCTCGAAGGAATTGTTTTGGTTGTAAAATGAATGGCACATGGGAAGCCCGAACAAGTGGTCGTAGTGCATATGGCTGAAAAGTATCAGTCCTTTTCTCTCATTTTCCTGAATTGAATCCCACTTTGATTCGAGGTTTATGCCGAAATTTATCACGCCCGTTCCGCAATCAATCACAATCATGCAATCCTTCGTGTTGATTTCAACACATGAAGTGTTGCCCCCGAATGTTGACTTCGATGAAAAAGGTAGGTGTTCATTCACGATCTTGGTGACGCTTGCCTCGAGATTGTCAGGGTCGATTTCTTCAAGATGTCCGTTCCTGGCAAGGCTGCAAATGGAGTTTATGACTTTTTCTGTTACACATGAGGGCTTCAGGGGAGACGATATGCTTCCACTGGTTCCCCAGTATTTCACGTGAATATCACAGTTTGTTTGATTACTTAATTGATCCATTATGATTAGTAGCCCGCCAGGCCACCCTCAATTCGGTGATCCAATCCGGGATGAAGCAGCTTGGTTTTTAAATCTATCAGAATTGTATGGGCGTCACCCTGTCTTCGGGTTGTGATATTGTGACCCATGTCGCGCAATTTTTTCATTGCTGACTCGTGCATGGGATTGTTTGCC
>SYCV01000149.1 GCA_005786805.1 Planctomycetia bacterium
GTAGCGGGATTCTTCCCAAGGCCTGGGTGACATCCACAGACAAAAGGCTCGGTGAATGCTTTCGCACGGTTTCGACAAGTGTGGGAATGGATATTTTAAAGCCGTTGAGAAAGCTGACGAGAGAAACATTCACCAGCCTGGTTTTTGGCCCGAGCAGTGGTGTCAGGTCTTCAAAGTGAAGCACACCGTTTCTATGCCGCCAGACTTTAACCAATGCAGGGCATCCTTCCTGCAGCCAGGGGGTTGCTCCCGCGGGGAAATCAAGATCGTTGATTACAACTTCATCGCCTGGTTTCAAACGCAATGCCATCGCAGCGAGATTGTAGGCTTCGGATGAGCAGGAGCATAAACCGATTTCGTTGGGTGTTAGGTTATAGAAGGAAGCGACAAGGTCCCGGGTGGCATTCCATTGGGCCTCGTGCAGTAACCTGCCATCCATTCCAAGGAGTTTGTCCTGGAAGTATTGAAGCAGTGCCTCCCTGACGGATAGCGGTGGAATTCCCTCGGCTGCCGAGTTGAAATAAACCATTTGTTCAAGGGATGGGAAGTCCCTGAGCCTGCTTTCTTTGTCCAGCATGATAGGCAACCTGTTTTAGATGTTGGCAAGCATGGGGTAGTATTCATCATCCTCGTTCTTGCCACCAAATCCCTTGCCCACGGATTTTTCCGAGGTGACAAACTCGATTGACTTGATCCACTTGACCATCTTGAATCCGAGTTGATTTTCAGCCCGTAGGCGAAGAGGCGCGCCATAAAGAAGGGGCAACCTTTCGTAATTCATCTCGAATGCAAGGAGGGTGAGTTGATGTTGGGCATTGTAAATGGTGAGGGTGTCGTAATATTCCCCGCCATGCAATCCCTCGCCATAGGAATGAAAGACAACAGTCTTGACATCCTTGTGTGGTTTCACCATTTCGATGATCTTTTGGAGGGGTATTCCACCCCAATGCGCGATGCCCGACCAGCCCTGGATGCAATGATGCATGGTGATCTGGTCCTGCTTTGCTATTTTCTCCATATCGTCCAGCGAAAGTTCAATTGGGTTCTCGACAAGGCCGAATACTTTCAAGCGGTAATCCTTGAAGTTGTTCGCGGAGAGATTTTTCCATTCATCGCAGGTCGGTAGGTTGCCATTGGGCCAGAAATAGGGGGAGATGTTTTCCTTCTTATACTGGACGACGGATTCCATCTTGTTGACGAAAAGGCGCTTGAAGAAACCTATGATGGTGCGGGAAACAAGTTGCAACCATCGGGGATATTTCCAGGAGAACCAGTTTGCGAACACGCAGAATGCGGCTACAAGGCCTATTGCGGATAATCCAACGATCATACCCATCGGGTTGGTGTCGTCGGTGCCAAAAACAATGTGGTTCATGTTCTGGGCGAAACCGGTGATGATCACCATGGTGACATGGGGAACTAGAAACCCAAGGTAACCCAACAACGCGAGGAAATGGATGGAGCGGGCGCACTGTCTGCCACCAAACAAATAGGGGAACCATTTAAAGCGGTTGTCGATCGCGGGTGACATTGCAAGGCCGGTAAGGAATGTGACCGGTGCGATTCCAAAAACCACTCCAAAGTAGGAAAGTTGCTGCAGGGGATTATATTTGTAAAACCCGTTTGGTTCGACGGGGAGATGAAAAGTGGCGTAGTGAACCTGCACCGACCAGGCATCGAGGAAGATCTGGAAATCCATGGGCACCAGGCGTTTCCATTGGTTTGTGCAGAATAGTAACCCCACGAAGATGAGGCCGTTGGCAAACCAGAAAAAAGCGCTGAGAAAATGCCAGATGCGCGCGATACCCACGGTATGCCTGAAACCGGGTAGCCCGATCCATGGGGATAGGTATCTGCTATCCTGCTTTGCGGTCCATACGGAATCTTTGGGAACCACGATCGGGGTGAAACGGATCCATTCTGAACCCAGGGTGCAGTGGTCATTCCAGTAAAGCCTTGGATGGTCCACAAGGATCGAAAGCCCGCTTCGCACGAGAAGCACCATCAGGAAAAAGTTCACGAAGTGATTGATGCGCAGCCATGCTGGAAAACCGATGGGGTCATTGAATGATTCTGGATTAATTTTTGGGCTGTCGGGGAGGGAAGGCAGGCCCATGGTAAAGTATTGGGTCCAAGCCATTGCCACAGGCGCCAAGGCAAGCAGGGTGAACGCAACCAGATAAGGCCATTTGATATAGATGCCAATCCTATGATCTTTTGGATTGAGGAAACTATCGGTTCTTGGATTTTCTGCCATTATTGATCCTTGGTTAACTAATTAATTAATGTTTAATTTATATGATTTTGGTCATTAGTTCCATTGATTACTGGAACATTAGTTTGCATGCCGCGATTACCATCACCAGACCGAGGAATTGAAGTAATAGCCTTGGTGGAAGTTTTCGAGTGCCCAGTTGACTGCCTAAAAATCCCGCAAAAGCAACGATGGGTACCCAAAGGAAGATTGCCTCGGGAAGAAAATGGGTGGAGGCGATGCACCCTGCAAGGCCAGCGATGGAATTGACAAGAATAAATGCAGCGCTGATCCCGGAGGTGGTGCGGGCATTGGCCCAGCCCGAAAAAAGCATGATGGGTGAGAGAAAAATCCCACCCCCCGTTCCAGTAAGGCCTGAAAGTCCGCCGATCAACCCACCTCTCATCATCCCCTTGGTGGTGCTGAATCGATTTGGAAACCAAGGCTTCGAATCATCGTTATGTAGAAACAACCTTAACGCTCCCAATAAAAGAATGACCACCAAGCCCAATTTAAACCAGCTCAAGGGTAATGAGGCGTACGATGCCAGGAAGGCGCATGGGACCGAGGCGATTGCGAATGGCCAGAATAATTTCCATTGGAAATATCCCTCTCTTCGAAACTGATAAGTTACCAGGCTTGCCACGAATATGTTCAGGATGAATGCGGTTGGCTTGATGATATTGGGGGATATCCCCACAAGAACCATCGCTGCGATATATGCGGAGGCTCCCGCATGCCCCACTGAGGAATAGAGCAACGCCGCCATGAAAAACAAGACGCCCAGTAGAAGAATGTGGAATAAATCCAAAGTGAAGATCTTTCTTGATTATCTTAGTTTCTTACCTGCATACCGAAGACACTTTAATCAATTACTTTCTACCGCACAAACTTTAAGGTAGACTTTAGGAATCTTACCTTTAAAGGGATGCACCATGTTGTCGACCAGCCTTGCATTGGTTCTTCTTTATTCATCTTGTGGTTACGAGGAGAAATCAAATGCACCAATGCGATTGCCCCGCGAAAACCTTCTGCTATTCCGGGATGCAACTGGCAAAACCAATGCTGTCACTAGCGAAGAGGATTGGCAAAAGCGCAAAG
Source organism: Planctomycetia bacterium (assembly GCA_005786805.1). GTDB lineage: Bacteria > Planctomycetota > Planctomycetia > Gemmatales > Gemmataceae > UBA969. Next base: position 3,356 of record SYCV01000149.1, read on the forward strand.
CTGAGATTATACGGGGCATGGAATCGGTGATGGGAAAATTACCCGGGAAGGAAAAGCGCTGCCCCCTGGATGTGAAAGTCGAGGAGGAATTTGATGGTGGCAACTATGTGCGAAAATTAATTTCCTATGCCAGCGAACCCAATTCCCGGGTGACTGCTTATCTTTGCATTCCCAAGGATGTGCTTTCAGGAAAAAGAAAAGCCAGCGCCGTTCTTTGCCTGCATGGCACCAACAACCAAATAGGGCATGCGACCGTTGTGGGCATAGGTAATGTCACCAATCGGGGATACGCGATGGAACTTGCCCAGCGTGGGTATATCACTCTTGCCCCCAGTTACCCCCTGCTAGCAAAGTATCAACCTGATCTCAAGGCCTTGGGGTGGGAGAGTGGCACTTTAAAAGCGGTCTGGGATAATATGCGGGGCCTTGATTATCTGGAAACCCTGCCTTACCTCGCACACAAAAACTTTGGCGCTGTCGGGCAGTCCCTGGGTGGTCATAACTCGGTCTATACCGCTGTTTTTGATGATCGCATCAGGGTGATTGTCTCCAGTTGTGGTTTGGATTCCTATCTCGATTACATGAATGGCAACCCCAATGTCTGGGAATTGGAAAAAGGATGGTGCCAAACGCGGTACATGCCAAAGCTTGCTTCCTACAAAGGAAGGCTTGA
>SYCV01000024.1 GCA_005786805.1 Planctomycetia bacterium
ATGATTCTTACAGGAAATTTTGATTGGCTATGTCGGTGGAAATATCAGATTCAAAAGCTGCAAAAAAATTAAACAAAGATGACAAAAAATTTGTTACTCGGGCTTCAAACTCTTTCGATAAACCATCATGTCATCCCCAGCAGCATAAAACCCCCTTAATCTAGCCTCTAAATTATATCCATACTTGAGGTAAAATTTTCTCGTGGATTCATATTTTTCCTGGGAGGAAGTTTCAATGAATAAAACCCTGCCACCCAATTTAAGCACATCATTTTCCACCTCTTTTAACATGTGCCCCCCCAACCCCTTTCCTTGCAATTCTTTTTGAACCACGATCCACCATAGTTGCCAAGTTCCCTCAGTCATTGGGGCCGGCGCGTAATAAACAAAGCCTAATTTTTGTCGATCATCCTGTAATAGATAACCTTTATGCTCGTATTCATGATTTTCCTTGTGAAAATCATCCAAGACTTCCCGCAATGCCTGAACTTCATGTTCCTTAAAAAAACCTGTTCCCGCGGCAATTTCCACCATTTCATCTGTATGAATGTCCAATAGTGGGATCATGGCAAAGCTTTTTTGTTCCATTTTCATGCCTTTTCATTTCCAAATTGCAATTAATTCAATTTAAACTTCACGCACCCCGTAACAATAAGTCAGATAAAGCTTAATATCCAATTATTCTTATAGTTCAGAAAAAATTTACCCTAATTTAACATGCAAATCACCTTGGAGGTTTAGAACCTCTTAGGCTATAATCTAGTTATGTGTTGTGGGATTAATGTATTTAAATTTTGAACCGGAACATCCAGCAGTGTATGAGTGTTAATGTAAATAGATTGATTGTTTGAGATTCACGCTTGCAATACCCGCCTGACTAGTGCTTGTAATTGAATCATTTAGATTGTAACACCCATGTGCCTTGTAATTTGGCTTTTTGGTAAAAGCCAGAGTTCCATGTGTTTTTTGATTGAAGAAAGTTTTAAATGTTTTCATCAGCAAGATCGATTATCGCAACGCTTATCCTTTCAACAATCGTTGTAGGAACCCCTCCCCTTGCGGGTTCGGAGAGTTGGTCCGATTTCTTCAGGGATTTATTCAGCATCGCGGACTATGAATCCATCATCGAGGATGAATGTAAACTTACCGAGCAATTAAACAGGAAAGACCAACTTATTCTCGGAAGGCTTGCTGCAAAGAACCTGATAATAGAAAGACTGAGTGAAAAAAAGATTTCATTCTTTCAGGCAGCGGCGTGTTTTCACTTCATTCAAAAAGAATCAAATGATCTTATTGAACTTTCCGATAGGAATTTCAAACATCTTCCCAAAGAAACACAATCCGCTATCAACCTTCTCCAATGGACCAAGCCGAATTCAAGCCTGATAGAATCCCAAAAAGAGAATTATGAACAATTTAAATTTGAAGTTGAAAAAGCGGAGTGCGAGGGGATCGCAATTAATTTGCCACACCCCCCTCCTGATTTACTTGCAAATTTGATGAACTAAAAGACAACCATCCAAGATTTGCCACTTTACCAGTTATCAGCTTTTTGAACCGCTAGTGCGGCTTCAAGCTCAGACTTTTTGGGTCTTAATTCCAATCCGATGTAATCTTTGTAACCTAATTCCTTGATACCTTTGAATAGCTCCGAGAATTTTATCTCACCAATTCCAGGTTCATTCCTTCCGGGATGATCAGCGATCTGAAGGTATCCAACACAGTCGAGACCCTTTTTAAGATTTTCAAGAAGGTTACCCTCGGTGATGTACATGTGATAAAGATCCCAATTCAGTTTCACCTTGGGACTATTTACTGCGCGAATGATCTTTGTGGATGGAACACTGCCATAAAGACAATGCCCCTTATGGTCAACTTTGATGTTCATGGGTTCAAGGATCAGCATGATTCCATGTTTTTCAGCAATGGGGGCTGCTTTTTTAAGACCCTCAATGATATTTTCGTGCATTTTTTCCTGGCTCACCCCGGCAATGTCATTACCTCCGACCACTGTCATCATCCTGCAATCCAACTTCTTTGCTGTTTCACAGGACGCTTCAATTTCTTCCAAAAACTTGGAGTGATTTTTAGGGTCATTCAAACCTGGAGTAAAACCCCATGCGGTAAACTGGGTAATCGTGATACCGTGCTTCTTGCAGGTATCAATCACCGCGGGAATGTTTTTATTACGCCATGGCCAGAACTCGACAGCCTTGTATCCAAGAGCCGCGGCATTTTCCAAGCGCTTGGTGAACTCTTTTTCCTTGGACCACCACATCTCAACATTCACCGCGAATTTTGTATTTTTGGTTTGCCCTGGAAGAGGCTCGGCGCCATTTGATGCTCCTGTCAAAAGTGCGCCTGCCGCCATCACTGAAAACTGCCTTCGATTCATTGACATGATTTAATTTCCTTTTCCTTGCTTTGTATTCTCATGAACAGTGGGAAAGTTCTCACTTTTCACCACTTCGAGCCCGTTGTTTTTACGGGTGACGACCCGACAGGACACATCCTTCAACCGGGTAATAAAGTCCAAACCTTTAGCCGCCCCCATGACGCTTACCACCTTGGTAAGGGAATCTGAGTCTATCCCATGTGGCGCCACGATGGTAACAGAAATTCTTTCCGTCAGGCCGATCCCAGTCTTTGGATTCAGCAGGTGAGAATATCTTTTGCCGCCCAATTCAACATATTGCTCCGTGTCTCCAGATGTGGAAACAGCGCAATTTGCGAGTAACATGTACCTGTCAGCGGCATCTCCCTCCTCAAGCACAGGGGCGATTCCAACTTTCCATCCCTTGGAATCAGGTGGTGGGTCACCCAGGGCAATATCTCCACCCATTGCAACCAAGGCGGTGCTTATTCCCATTTTTTTTATCACCTTCAAGGATTCATCCGCAGCGTACCCTTTGGCAATGCCTCCAAGGTCGAGCATCATTCCGGATTTTTTCAACCAGACCGTCCTTTTATCGGGATCAAGAACCATGGATTTGTAATCAACAAGTTTCAAGGCGGCTTCAAGTTCATCCTTGTCAGGCATTTGGATGCTTTTTCTCGCCCTGCGCCAAAGTTTCACAACCGGCCCCACTGTCACATCAAATGCCCCGCTTGAAAGTTCAGAAACTTCCCGGGAACGGGCCAAAACCCTGTACAGATCCTCACCAACCAAAACCGGGCCTGTTCCGGATCTTGCACATAATTGTCTCAATTCACTTTCCTGATTATAGTCCGACATGATACCATCTAGTTGTTTAATCCGCATGAAAGCGGCATTGGCGACACGACTTGCCTCCTCTTTGTTCGTAGAATAAAGAATTATCTGGCAGTTGGTTCCCATATGAGGCTGATTGAAACGATATATTTTGAGTTCGCTTTTCGACTGGGATGGAATGGCCAGTGCGATTGTTGCAAGCAGGGTAATATTCATTCCAGAGCTTCCATTTGACAAAGGTTATTGTGATGTCCTCAAGTGTAACAAAAATCAAGAAAATATCCGCTTCCATTTGGTTTCTTGGTGGAGCATTGATAGCAGGCGGACTGGCTTTTCTACCAAGCGGCACAAAGACCGTGCTGGCACAAAATGCGAAAGAACCTGCTGACTTCAAGCCGTACATTGAAAAAATCGGTAACGCAAACATTCCTTTTGAAATGATCCCCATCAAGGGTGGTGAATTCCTCATGGGGAGCCCCGATTCAGAAAAAGGGCGACTTGAGGATGAAGGCCCCCAGCACCCAGTGGCTCTGAAACCTTTCTGGATAGGCAAGTGTGAAGTCACATGGGATGAGTACGACCAATATTGGAAAACCGAGGATCAACCCAAGCTTGATGGAAAGGATGTCGACCCCAAAGGTGTGGATGCCATCACCCGCCCAACACCACCCTATGCGGACGAGACTTTCGGGCACGGTCGCGATGGCCAGCCTGTAATCTGCATCACCCATCATGCCGCGATGGAATATTGCCGCTGGTTGAGCCGAAAAACCGGCAAGACCTACCGCCTACCAACCGAGGCGGAATGGGAATACGCCTGCAAGGCTGGAACTAAAACAGCTTATTCTTTTGGAGATGATCCCGCTAAAGTAGGAGACTATGCTTGGTTCGCTGCCAACTCTGAAGAAGTCACCCATAAGGTGGGTCAGAAAAAACCAAATCCATGGGGTCTTCACGATATGCATGGAAATGTCGCGGAATGGTGCCTGGATCATTATAAGAAAGATTCCTTTGCGAGCTTTCCCAAGGATCGTGTGACTCTTTCCCCGGTTTTGCTGCCCAGCCAGAACAGGTTTTCACATGTGGCCAAGGGTGGTTCATGGGCCGACCAACCTGTGGGGCTAAGAAGTTCAGTACGCAGGGGCTCGGATAAGACTTGGATCAAACTTGATCCCCAGCGCCCCCAGAGCATCTGGTGGTTGACCAGCGCGGAGTTTGTCGGTTTCAGGGTGGTAAGACCCGTCGATGAACAGGAAAACCTTGTTGGATTAAGATCCAAGGTGACCAAACAAAGTGATTGATGTTCCCGATCATCCTTGGACTTTTCGTTGTTTACAATCCTTTCCCAAATTGGAGATTTAAATGAGCAGGAAACAAGTTTCATCTGATCGTAGAGACTTTATCAAGGCAGGCACAATGGCTGCCGCTGGCGGTATCGCCTTGAATGCGGTTCTTCCCTCCGGGGCATACGCCCAGGGCAGTGACGAAATCCGCGTGGGTGTTGTCGGTTGCGGTGGTCGTGGTAGTGGTGCCGCGCATAATGTTCTTAATTCCGCGCGCAATGTGACCATCCATGCGGTTGCTGACGCCTTTGAATCACAGGCCAAGGGTCTGCAGGCCCGATTGAAAAACATTGCCAAGGATGATCCAAAGGTCAAGGAACTCAACAACAAGGTTGAGATTTCTGACGACAAGGTACATGCGGGGATCGATGCCTACCAGAAAATCATGAATGACCCGAAGATCAATTATGTCATTTTGGCCACTCCTCCCGGGTTTCGATCAATCCATATCCAAGCCGCGGTAAAGGCGAAGAAAAACATCTTCACCGAAAAACCCGTGTGTGTTGACGGGCCAACCGCGCGGGATTGCCTGGCTGCATACGATGAGGCCAATGCCAGCGGACTCGGTATAGTCGCAGGCACCCAACGAAGACACCAGGCAGCCTATATTGAGACAATAAAGCAGCTTCATGAGGGAGCCATCGGCGATATCGTTGGCGGCCGCTGCTATTGGAACCAGGGAATTCTCTGGTCACGCGACCCTAAGCCGGGCATGACACCCGCTGAGGCCCAGCTTAACAACTGGTACAATTACACCTATCTTTGTGGTGATCATATTGTAGAGCAGCATGTTCATAACATCGATGTAATGAACTGGGTGCTGCGCGGGCATCCTGTCAAGGCGGTAGGCATGGGCCATCGAACCCGTAACGACCCGAAATATGGCATCATTTTCGATTTCTTTGCAATCGATTTTGAATATCAGAATGGTGTTCATGTACTTTCAATGTGCAGGCAGATCAGCAATTGCGCCAACAGTGTTTCTGAAGCGGTCGTTGGCACCAAAGGCACCTGCCAGGTGAACACCTACACCATCAATGGCAAGCCTGTGGTGGCAAGAAATCAAAGAGGGGTGGATCCTTATGTGCAGGAACACACCGACCTTATTGAAAGCATTCGCGCGGGCAAACCTTTGAACGAACTCAAGACAGTCACGGAAAGTTCCCTTGCCGCGGTTCTTGGCCGTATGTCAGCTTACACTGGCAAGGAAGTTTCATGGGAACAAGCCTTGAATTCAAAACAAAGGTTGATGCCTGAAAACTTCAACAAGGACACGGTGCTTCCAGAATGGACAGTCGCAGTCCCCGGAAAAACCCCGCTTATCTAGTCTTTCTGGATATTCCAGAACGACTCAAAAGCAAAAGACCCCTGGACTAAACAACAGGGGTCTTGTGTTTTTGGTTGCTGGCACTAGGTTTTCAATTGGAATTATTGGCACATTCCGGTGTAAAACAATATCTTAATCATTAAGAATTGGTGTTCGTTTTACCAGTGGAAGGTACCAGCATGAGCGAACTGTTGAAATGGAAGGAAGGTGCATGCGAAGCCGCAAAAGTCGCTTCGGATTTATTGCTTTCCATGAGGCAGAATTTCTCAGTTCGCGAAAAGGGCCTTTACGATCTTGTGACTGATGCCGACACCGCATCACAAAAAGTCATATTCAATCACCTAAAAAAACTTTTCCCAGATCATGACTTCCTTGGCGAGGAAGATGGCAAGGGTGAAAAAGATCCCGGTCCAAACGCCCCACCCACCTGGATCGTCGACCCCATCGATGGAACAACCAACTATGTGCATGACATACCACTTTATGCCATATCCATAGGACTGTACCATCAGGGCGAGATGGTTGTCGGGGTGGTAAACGATCCTTCAAGAAACGAAATGTTTCATGCGGCCAAAGGAATGGGCGCTTTTGTGAACGACAAACCCCTGAAAACCAGTAAGACCACCTCGCTCGAAAAAGCAATGATCACCACTGGATTCCCATATAATGTCAGGGGAATGGAGCACCTTTTTAGCTGGTGGAAACACTTCTCCCATAGAAGCCAGGCTGTGAGAAGAATTGGCTCAACTGCCCTCAACATGGCCTATATAGCATCAGGGCGGTGTGATGTTTTTTATGCTTTCGACAATCATGTCTGGGATGTTGCCGGTGGGATTGTCCTTATCAACGAGGCGGGAGGGAAAATCACCCGTGTCGACGGTTCGGCATACTGCCCATTCAAGCCCGAAAGCCTTGCCACCAATGGGCATATCCATGATCTACTGGTTTCCGAATTCCGCAATGGTCCAAAAGAGGGATGAGCTTGAACCCACATATCCACGCGGATGCGAGACGGGATCGCCTTCGAGCAAGGCTTGCCCAGGATGGATTGGATGCCTACCTGGTAAGTGGGGTTGCAAATGTCACTTATTTAACCGGTTTCAAGGGTGAAGCAAGCCACCTTTTGGTTTCAAAGCACAGGGATATTCTTGTTTCAGATGCTCGCTTCACAGAACAAATAAAGGCTGAATGCCCCGGCCTGGAAACAATCATTAGGCCGCCCACCAAAAAAACCCTGGATATGGTGGCGGAGGCAGTTCGCTCGATCAAGGCCCTTTCCATTGGTTTCGAAAGCCAGGTGCTGACGGTTTTCGACTTTGAATCCATAAAAGAATTACTGCCTGAGTGCAGTTGGCTTGCAACCCGGGATAGGGTTGAGTCCCAAAGAATGGTGAAGGATCCCCTGGAGATTGAAGCCATCAAGGCCGCGATCCAGATGGCGCAGGATGCGTTCATCAACTTGAACAAACTGATCCTGCCATCACATACTGAAAAAAATGTGGCTGATGAACTTGAACGCCTGATGCGTTCAATGGGAGCGCAAAACGCTGCATTCCCCATTATTGTCGCGGCGGGCGCCAATGCCGCTTTACCCCATGCCATTCCATCCCAGCATCGCATTGGGAATGAAAACCTTTTGCTGGTGGATTGGGGTGCGAGCAGCCCCAGTGGATATAAGAGCGACTTGACCCGGGTTCTTGACACCCACGCATTCGGGAAAAAAGCTGGATTGTCAGGTTCCAAAGACAAACTTCTTGAAATTTACTCGGTTGTCCTGAGAGCTCAAAAAGCCGCTTTTGAGACAATAAAGCCCGGAGTCAAGGCACTTGATGTTGATCGTGCTGCAAGACAATTAATTTCTGATGCCGGCTTTGGTGATTATTTTGGCCATGGTCTGGGTCATGGCATAGGCTTACAGATACATGAGGCACCATGGTTCAGGCCTGGTTCTGATACTATTCTGGAGCCGGGGATGGTTTTCACCCTCGAGCCTGGGATTTATCTTCCCGGATGGGGCGGAGTCAGGATTGAGGATAATATTTTGGTAACTTCCTCAGGCGCCCAATATCTGACTGGAATTTCCAGAGAACTCGAGGATAATATCATCTCTTAAGTGTTTCACCCCTTTATTTTGGGGATGCTCTTTTGAAAGGAGTTGCAAATGGCTGAAAAACCGAATAACAAGACAAATCCCTTCGAGGTCGAGAATATTCGTGAACTCGTGAGAATCATGTCCAAGCATGGACTTAGCGAGCTCGACCTTCAGGATGGGGAGAAAAAAATCAGGTTGAAAAAGGAAGCCCAAAGCCTTCCTGTCCTAACATCCTCAATCGCGCAACTCCCTGCTCCTGTGGCGGTTCAACAGGCAATCGCCGCACCAGTGGCGGCACCAGTCGCTTCTACCGCCCCACCGGCGGCAAGTAAGAACTTGATCGAAATTAAAAGCCCTACCCCGGGAACTTTTTATTCCCAAGAAAAACCTGGCAGCCCTCCCTATGTCACCGTGGGCGCCAAGGTTTCTCCCAAAACAGTCGTATGTCAGATTGAAGCCATGAAAATTTTCAATGAGATCCCCGCTGATTGCACGGGGGTCATAGTCGAGATCCTGATCGAAAATAAACAACCAGTTGAATACGGCCAGGTTCTGTTTCGTGTAGATCCAAACGGTTGATAAGGAGTTCCCGCCTAGGCGGATATCATTCTCATGTTTCAACGCATTCTAGTTGCAAATCGTGGCGAAATCGCCCTTCGAGTCATTCGTGCCTGCAAGGATATGGGCATTGAAGTTGTGGCTGTTTACAGCGAGGCCGACAAGGACGCACCTTATCTGGCGTTGGCAGACCAGGCCATTTGCATCGGGCCAGCCAACTCCGCTGAAAGTTACCTTAACATTCCAAGGCTGATCAGTGCCGCGGAAATCGCAGATGTGCAGGCCATTCATCCAGGATATGGTTTCCTATCTGAAAATGCACATTTTGCAGAGGTTTGCAGGTCCTGCAAAATTGAATTCATCGGCCCTCCTCAGGAAGCAATGCGTAAACTTGGCAACAAGAACGAAGCCCGAAAGATGGCAAAAAAGGCTGGTGTTCCTGTTGTTCCAGGAAGCGAAGGCCTTATCACCAAGGACGAGGAAGCACTCGCTCTCGCTCATTCCATGGGATACCCGGTTTTGATAAAAGCATCCGCGGGTGGGGGCGGCCGTGGCATGCGTGTTGCGCATAACGACATCAGTCTTCAATCCGGGCTGGCTTCCGCAGTGCAGGAAGCGGAAAATGCCTTCAAGGATGGAAG
>SYCV01000150.1 GCA_005786805.1 Planctomycetia bacterium
CCGGCCCAACCGTCCATCATTGTCACCTGCTGCTCTCGGGTGGTACATCCCGGATGGCCGATTGGATGAAGCCTGCAATACCGAATGGGAGCGACCATCGCGCACAAATTCGGGGAAAGCTTTTTCTCCACGGTTGGTGGTTGGGTGTAATCCGCGTAGCAATAAAAGCTCAGCACAGATTCGGGATGAACCTTTGCAACTCTTCGACCAACCCAATCAAAGAAATCAACATAACGATTGGATACCGAGATGGTACCACTCGAGGGCTCCAGCGATTTGGGATCATCCTGAGCCTTGCAGGTGGTGCATTGGCAATAGCCCCGCCCATCAGTTGGTGACAAAGAGGGATTCCTTGTGCCACGCTCGATCGCCGCCAAAACATTCAATGCGAAGTGCTCGCGTAATCCCGGGTTGGAGGTGCAAATCCACCCCCCCGCTTTGCGCTGCCCATCCTGGTCCATGGCAAAGAATTCCGGGTTCTTCAAAAAAACCGAGGGTGACACATAATTATTCCATGAATGTGAATGACCAAAAGGCTCTCCGCCCGCGCCGTTCCATGCTTTCCAAAGCCTTGCGTTCCATGATGGCCCCTTGGGATTGCGCCATTGCAACCCGGGCTTTTCATTGATATCCAATAATCCGATGTTCAAGGTTTTGGTGCGGGGAAAAACCTCACCAAGCGGGCCATCCATCAAATACCTGCAACCCAGCTCCTCGAGAAACCTGCAAACAGCCTTTAATGTGGCTGTCTCATTCTGGCCCGCTATCATCAAGTTCCTGCCATCCGCGACAATACGAACCCCTTCCCTGCTGGGACTGCTGATTTTGTCCAAGTTCAACCCGGCCTTGACGGCTGCCTGCCCGATGTAAATGGCTGGCACACCATCCTTCGGCTTATCTGTAATCTGTAATTCTGCATCTGTGATTTTTTTAACCCAATCAACGAGGGTATGAACCGCGAGTGCCTCATCACTTTTTAAAATCGCATTTTGCCTGGTGCTCTTGCCTTTTGCGGATGATGGCGGATGAATGTTTTCACGGGGAATATTGGTCACTATTAACGCAACTGGTTTGCCATCCTTCACAAGCTCCAGCGCCATTCCATTCTGGATAAAAAAAACCATCATCACAAGTAAAGGCATCAATATTTTAAACAGACTGAGACTGGAAAAACATGATGCGAACCGGGCGGGCGTCATAAATGGATTAATCATCGCTTCAAACCTCATGATCTTCTACAATAAACTGGTATTTGCTTATGATTCAATTTGGCATTATCCCCACGAATACTTGCCAAGGCAACAAGAATGGTGGGTAAAGAAAAAAGGCAATAAAACTACCCGGCAAATATCCACAATAGCTGGCATTAAGGTTTCAAAAACCGTTCATGCAAAAAATCCTTGATACTAGCTCCAAGGTTTGCACCAACCCCACGATATCCATCGGTTGTACTACTCGTTGTATTCCAACTTGTCTCAAGGCATAAACCAACCGTATGAGGGTTGCCTTTCATGCTTACCCAATTCGCACTCATTTCCTGCCACCTTTGAGTGTATCCAGCCCCTGCAGCCTTCGGTTTATCCTGCATGAGAAAAGGCGGATTCATCCTGCTTATCCTGGAATGGGCAAAAGCAATAAAACGATCCCGAAATGATTTAGCCTGTTGGCCCAATTGGTCATCAGGCAGCGTGAAGAAAAATGTGGGATCCCCGGGCCCAGGGTTATGAAGATCCAGAAAAACATCCATTCGATCCTCCTTCACCAACTTTTCTATCATCATTTGTGCCGCTACTGTTTCCTTCCAGTGCGGCTGCCTTGACCAATCACGATTATGATCATGCGGAAACGCCTCCTTGCCCCCATTCCCGGTGGCGGTGTTATCAACATCCATGATCGGCACAATGAAAATTTCAGCATGCTTTCTTAACCACATCGCATCGGGATGATCGCTTGCCACCCACTCCGCAAAACCCTGGGCCACCCAACTCGAGCCGCTTTCCCAGGCATGCTGCCTGGCCTGCACCCAGACCCCGAATCTTTTCTTTTCCATCCCTCCCGCTTCATTTACATGCAACATGGGAACGGCACGATTTTCCATGGATCGACACAACTCCGTTGCTTCAGCCTTTGGGCACTTCCTTGAAATATCACTCAAGAATTTCCCTGCGATTTTGGGTGTATAGGGAGGCCCCCAAGCGATTAGAAAAGACTCCGCCTCAGGTTTGACCTTGTATATCATCCATTCATCTTCTCTAGTACCTTTATCCGTATGCCTCCAAACGGCACTATCAACGGAATATGTCGCCTGCGCGGGCATGGCCCATGACGATGCAAGGGGCTTGCTTAACGGAGCACCTGGTTTATTAACCGTTGAGGTGGAACCTTTCAACTTCAAGGTTATTGTTTCGCCGGGCAAGACCCCGGTCACACGAAAATACCACCAACAGGGCCAGCCCCTCAAAGGATCTCCCCCAGGCATGAAACTGATGCGTTTTTCTTTTTCATTTATCTCCAAAACCTTGACCGATGCCCCTTCAAAATCAAATTCAACACCGAGTCTTCCTTCCGCAAAGGATAAACCATGAACAAGGCACGAAACCACCATCACCGACAAAAATTCCAGAATGATCCGAACCATGAAAACTATCCTTTTAATTTCAAATGAGCCATCGTGTTCCAAACACCAAACCATAACCTTACCATGACCAAACCACTCGCTGAAAAAAATATTAGAAATCGACTTTCAAGAATAATTAAGCCTGTTTGATTGAGTTTTAATTTCCTTCCATGCAGACCCAATTTCATTTAGTCTGTGAAAAGATCACTGATATTTTCCCAACACCAGGTGCAACATGCGTGTTCATTCAATTTGTATTGTGTCATTTTTGATTTGCTCTTTGATAGGAATCGCCCAATCTGCAAAGGAGGAAACCATCGACCTTGGTTCGGGTGTCAAAATCGAGCTTGTGTTGATCCCCGCGGGAAAATTCATCATGGGTTCTCCGGCTTCGGAACAAGGCCGCTCCATTAATGAAATCCAACATGAAGTGACTATCACCAGGGATTTTTTCATGGGTAAATACGAGGTCACACAATCCCAATGGGAGGCAATCATGGGCAACAATCCCAGTTCAGGTGAAAAAGAAGCCATGCTTCCAGTCACGGATGTATCATGGGTTGATTGCCAGAAGTTTCTTAAAAAGCTCAACGAAAAAACCAAAGGCGATTTCCGCCTTCCATCCGAGGCCGAGTGGGAATACGCATGCAGGGCAGGCACAACAACAGCCTTCTCCTTTGGTAATGAACTCAAGCCCCAGGATGCCAATCATGCCTCATCAGGAATAAATAAACCAATCAAGGTCGGCAGTTATAAACCGAACCGTTTTGGACTTTACGATATGCATGGAAATGTGAATGAGTGGTGCAATGATTGGTTTAAGGCTTATCCAGCTACACCTATTACAGACCCAACAGGGCCGGCCAATGGCGAATACCGGATTGTAAGGGGCGGCACCTGCGTTCTTAATTCTTTCAATTCGCGGTCTTCCAATCGCAACCTGGACCTTGCATCAGTTGGTTCCAGCGTGCGGGGCTTTAGAATCGCCCGTTAAATTCACCCTATTGCCATCCAAGTTTTTCACTTTATTTTCATGCCAAACTCTTCTATCCTTGTTCTGGTAGTTTTGATAAAGCCTTCTCATGGTGAAATATGAAACGAATTTTCAGCCTTGGTGTTTCGATTTTTATGGTTGCCACATTTTCTCTGATGGCCCAGGCGCCTTCGGACAACAAAGCCGCTTTGGATGCCTACAACAAAGGCGCTGAAGCCTTGAAAAAGAAAGATTTCCCCAACGCCCTCACCAACTTCAGCAAGGCCATAGAATTGGACGCCAAGATGGCAACCGCTTACATCGGCCGGGGCATAGTTTCCAACAACCAGAACAAATACCCCGAAGCTGTGGCTGATTTCACCAAGGCCATCAGTCTTGATCCCAAGCTCGCTGACGCTTACGCCAACCGTGGTATTGCCTCACTCAAATTAAATAAAAACGCCGAGGCCCTTGCTGATTTCAACAAGGCCATAGAGACTGACCCGAAAATGTCCGCCCCATTGGTCAATCGTGGCATCATTTACTCCGGGCAAAATAAAATCCCTGAGGCGTTGGCCGACTTCACCAAGGCCATCACAGTCGACCCCAAGGATGCTGTCGCTTACACCCAACGGGGATCAATCCAATCCGACTTGAAAAAATACACCGAGGCAATCGCGGATTTCACCAAGGCGACAGAGATCGAACCCAAGATGGCGGATGCCTTCAACGGCAGGGCCATCGTAAACTACAACCAAAACAAGCTCCCTGAAGCCATTGCTGATTTCACCAAAGCCATCGCCGCGGATCCAAAATCTTTCAAGGCTCACTTCAACCGCGGGGTCGCCAATGATGACATGAACAAATACGCGGAAGCTGTCGCGGATTACACCAAGGCGATTGAATTGGATCCAAAGGACCCCGATGCCCTTGTCAACCGGGGATCAGCCTACCACAAACAGAACAAATTCACCGAGGCAATCGCGGATTTTACCAAGGCGATTGAAATGAATCCAAAATCAGCAAAGGCTTATTCAAACCGGGGATTGAGCCTGGATGAACAAAAAAAGTTCCCCGAAGCAATCGCGGATTACACCAAGGCTATCGAATTGGATCCGATGCTTGCTTCCGCCTACTACAACCGAGGGATCATCCTAAAATTCATGGGCAAATCCGAGGCCGCAAGCGCGGATTTCTCCAAGGCTCGAGACTTGAAAACTAACAAGGCAAATTAGACAAACAGATCAAGTATTTTCAAAAGCATCAAACCTGTATTTTAAGATGCTTTGGTAATAGTGCTGTTTATCAAGGCACAAGCAATACCTCATTAGCTGACAAACACGCCGGATTTATCCGAGGGATCCCCGCTGAAGAAGGAGAATAAAAGATCAAGCTGAGGGAAGGAGAACCCCTTGACCACAGGCGCCCCACCGGGTCCTGCGCCAGTCACAAGATCCATCACGCCATCCATGTTACCATCACTCACGCCAACACGAACTCCACCGGTAAAATCTGGTTCATAAGCGAGGAATTGACCCAGCAATTCCGCATTGAGCGGATCCCATACCGCGACAACAGGGGCACCCCCCATGCCAGCACCAGTCACCACCTCAAACCTTCGATCATTTCCAATGTCGCCCGCAGCGACATACACTCCGCCGGTAAAGTCAATCGGGTACGCAAACCATTGGCTTATAAGATTACCATTAACGCCATCGAACACCTTCACATGGGGCCCACCACCTGGGCCAGCGCCGGTTATCAAATCCAAGATTCCATCACCATTGATGTCCACCGATGCGACGCTCACGCCCCCGCGAAAATCCTCCGCGTAGGCAAAGAAGGATTTCATCACCTTGCCTGTGCTGCCATCAAATATCTTCACATGCGGGCCACCACCAGCCCCAGCGCCAGCGATTATGTCCATGCTCCCATCATTATTAACATCGGTTAGCGTGATATAAACACCACCGGTAAAGGATGTGTCAAACGCGAAGAAGGATTGTGTGACCTCGCCTGTCTCGGGATCCATGACAACGATCGCCGGACCGCCACCAGCACCCGCTGCCACAACCATATCCATCCTTCCATCACCGTTGGTGTCACCGGCTGTAGTGCGAATCTCTCCCGTGAAACCATTGAATGGAACCACGGCACCAACAACCTCTCCCGTATTTGGATCAATCAAAGATACCGTGCTGGATCCACCGCGGCCTGGAGCCGGGCTGGTGGTCGGCATAAGCGGCGCTTGAATCGTACGAACCTCTATCGCAGGACTAAGGGTTCCTGAAGCACCAGGGTTGCCTGAGCCATCTGCGTACCCGCCATTGACTGCAATGGTGGCCACTCCGGAAACACCGGATGCCGGGGTGAACACGGCATTGTAGATTTTGGAATTACCAGTTGCCTGCAAACTCGAGATGGTTCCATTCGTAACCGAAATGCTACTTATGGAAAAGCCAACAGGAACCTCGCTGAACACAAAAGTGATGGCCGCCGTCTGGTTGATCCCAACTTCCGCCACGCTGGAGGTTAACGAAACCGAAGGCGACTCCTGATCCACAAGATTTACACGATACATGGTGCTGGTGGTGTCTATGCCATCGGATGCGGTAAGGGTGAATTCATCGTTGGCGTTTCCAGACAAACGATCCAATACGCTCTGATTGGGCGAGTAAGTATAAGCACCGGTTGTAGTGTTAACTACCAGGGTGCCATAAGTGCCAATCCGGGTTGCTACCCCGTTGCTGATGGTGACACCCTGACCTGAAATCCCAAATACCAAAACCGTTCCTATATCCGCATCAGTTGCAGAAATAGAACCTGTGTTATTTGCAAAAGTGTCCATCGCATTGGTGTTAGTGTAAACCACCGTGGCAATCGGTGTAATCACCGGCGCATCCTGAGTTGCCTGGATATTCACACTGATGGTTGCGGGTGTGCTATCCAAAGTGCCATCGTTAACTTTGAAAGTGAAGGAGTCCGCGCCAGTCGCATTAAAGTTAGGTGTATAGGTGAATGCTCCTGTGCTGGCATCAGTGATAACCACCACACCCTTGGTTGGATTAGTGACAATCGTGTATGTCAACGCACTGTTCTCTACATCCGAACCTGTCAGGGTGCCGTTATATACAGTGTCTTCTATTGGCGTGATTGACTGCGCATTCGCCACTGGCACATCATTTACCGCGGTGATATTCACACTGATGGTTGCAGGTGTGCTATCCGCACTGCCATCGTTCACCTTGAAAGTGAAGGAATCCGCGCCAGTCGCATTCAGATTGGGTGTATAGGTGAATGCCCCGGTGCTGGCATCGGTGATAACCACCACGCCCTTGGTCGGATTAGTGAGAATCGTGTATGTCAGGGCGCTGCCCTCAACGTCCGATCCTGTCAGGGTGCCGTTACACACCGTGTCTTCCGTAGGCGTTATTGACTGCGCATTCGCAACTGGCACATCATTGACCGCTGCGATATTCACACTGATGGTCGCGGGGGCGCTATCCACAGCGCCATCGTTCACCTTGAAAGTGAAGGAATCCGCGCCAGTCGCATTAAGGTTAGGGGTATAGGTGAATGCCCCGGTGGCGGCATCAGTGA
>SYCV01000151.1 GCA_005786805.1 Planctomycetia bacterium
TCTTGGCCTTCCGCCCTCACCTCCCCCGCCGGATATTGCTGCCATCGAACCTGACATAAGAGGTGCGGTTACTATCCGCCAGCAACTTGAAAAACACAAGACCGTGGAGGTATGCGCGTCATGCCATGTGAGGATTGATCCTCCTGGATTCGCACTGGAAAATTTTGATGTGATCGGCGGTTGGAGGGATTTTTACCGGACAAAGCAGGGTGGAGATGGCAACAAATATGTGGAGCTGAAAAATTACCCAGGGCGGAAAGCCTGGATGGCCAAGCCGGTTGAAGCCGCGGGTGACACCCATGAGGGCGAACATTTCTCAAACATTGATGATTACAAGAAAATCGTCCTAAAGGACAAGGACCTAGTCGCGAGAAACATGGTCGGGAAACTTCTGGTCTATTCTACTGGTGCGACATTGCAGTATTCAGACCGAGAGGCGATCGAGCAGATACTGGGCGTGACCCGAAAGAACAATCACGGTTTTCGATCTCTGGTGCATGAGGTTGTGCAAAGCAGGGTATTTAAAACAAAATAAAAAGGCTTACAAATGGGAAAACTTACGCGTAGGACATTCATCAGGGCAGGGGCAGTTTCACTTGGCCTTCCAATGCTTGATGCGATGCTGCCTGAAAAATCAAACGCCGGCATGAAAACTGATGGGGGCATTCCAAGCAGGATGGTGCTGATTCACCGCCCTTTGGGAACTTATCACCCTTTCCTTGTCCCGGAAAAATCAGGGCCGGATTATGCACCCACAAGGTATCTCAAGCCACTTCAAGCCCACAGGAAAAACCTGACTCTGATTTCTGGAATATCACACAAGGGGTATCCAAATTCGCACCACACTGAATCAGCGATGTTCACAGGTGTGTCCCCGGAGGGACTTGCCCGCGCGGATGACATCCACAACACGATTTCAATGGACCAATTAACATCGGAGAAAATCGGCCATCTAACGAGGGTACCAAGCCTGACACTTAACACAGCCAACTGCGCCTCGCTTTCCTGGAATAGAAAAGGGGTTCCCGTCCCCTGGGAAAGAAGCAAGGCTAACCTGTTCAAAAAATTATTCATTGATGGGACACCAGATGAGATAGCCAGGGAAATCAAACGACTGGAACATGGCAGAAGTATTCTTGATGGCATGAGAAACCAACTGAAATCCCTGGGAGCCAGCCTGGGTTCGGCTGACAGGGAAAGGCTTGAACTGCTGGCATCATCAATTCGTGAGGCTGAAAAAATGTTGCTGCAGGATGAAGCCTGGGTATCGAAGCCCAAACCCAGGGTGGAGGCGACCGTAAGACAGTTTGAACAGTCACAGCATTGGATTGAAAGCCAGCAGCAATGGTATGGCCTGATACACCTTGCGTTGCAGACTGATTCCACAAGGGTGGTTGTGCTGGGTTTGGGTGAACAGGGCCAGCAAAACATTCCCGATCTTAGCATCGGGCATCATGACGCCTCCCATCATGGGAAAGACCCTGCAAAAATCGAGCAATTTGCCCGTTATGAGGAAAAGGAATACCAGACCTTCGCAGGATTTCTGGATAAACTTTCAGCAACCACAGAAGCTGGGAAACCCCTGCTTGATAGCACCCAGGTTCTTATGGCCAGCAGCCTTGGTGATGCATCGGCGCATTCCTCCGACAACCTGCCTGTTTTTCTCGCGGGAGGTGGATTCAAGCACAAAGGTCATCTGGCTTTTGACCAGAAGAACAATTACCAATTGTCAAATCTTTATGTGAGAATGCTGCAGAAAATGGGCATTGAAACTCAAAAGTTTGGCGCAAGCACGGGCATCCTCGGGGATCTGGGATGATCTTGATAAAAATTACTTGGATCCCCTTTCGTAATTATAGGTAAGGGTGGATTTGGCGAGTGTGATCCCCTTGATGGCATCCAGTAATTCCGCCCTGGTAACTTTTTCCCTTTTGAACTTCGGCTCACTGGACAATGCATAAATGGTGATGTTGTATTGCTTGACCCCGGGTCCCTTGGATTTCATGGGATCATAACCTGTGCGATTTTTATCGTTATATCCATCCTTGCCAATGTTCATCGCATTTTTCGGAAGGCTATTTACTGAAGCTGGAATATTGTAAACCAACCAGTAGGATTTCTCATCCCCTGCCCCGGGGATGTGCCATAGGGTTATCGCATAGAATTTTGTGCCTTCTGGTGCGCCCTTCCACTCCAATGGCGGGGATACTCCATCGCCATCGCCCGTATATTCCTTGGGAAAAGCCCCATTCGCCTTGAAGGCCGGGCTTGAAAGTTTGAATGTTGAAGATTCCGGCACATCATCCTTGGTCACTTGTTTACGATCAAAGTCATCCTTTTTCTTTTTGTCTTTGTCTTTGTCGTTTTCCTTTTTATCTTTCTTTTCCTTCTTGTCCTTATCCTTGTCGTCTTGTTTATTACGACCGCGGAAAGTCTCGGTGGTCGCCGCACCATTCCCAATCTGATATGTGAAGGAATAGGTCCCATCCTTGTTGATGGTATATTTGACAGAGTTCGATTTTCCTTGGAGATCATATTTGATGGTGTAGGTGTTTTTGGAATCATCACGGATAAAGTCAGTGATTTTTGCCCCACTAAGAGGGTCACCGGGGGGTCGGATTGGATTGTCATGAGGTTGCGGATCAACACGATCGCCACGAATATTCACAATGCCCCTTAACCCGCCGTTGATATAGGGGAATTTTTTCGTGGAGTAATACCGGTAGACATCCTTCTCCATCCTTCCATTGAATTCATCGAGGTCCGCAGGTTCCTTGCCTTCGGAGTCGGTGTAGCCATAAATGGGAAAACCATCAAGGGCATAAGCAATCGGGTTGCCCTTGCCCGCGATTTTTTCAAGATGAACCGGTGCGATGTGGTAATGGTAATCATCCCCTTTGCCGCAATGCCCTCCGAATTCATCAAGTTCACCAGCAAGGTAGGTATCATCACCGCGGTTGTTAAGCGCGTTAAAAATGGGAACGCCATTGATGGCCAGGGCGATGGCGCCACTATAAAGCGCGTTTTTGCCTGATATAGGCCTTGGGGAAAGTTTGGGGCGAAGAGTGATGCGCCAGGAGTTAGATCCTTTGTAGGACTGGGGGATGGGAACCTGTTGTTGCCAGGATTGGATACCAACCATCATTGGATGGTCGGGAAAACCATTAGACCCGATATAGACATATCTCGCATCATTTCTAATCTCGAGCGAATCTTTAAAGGGTTCAAAATGCTTGACTATCTCAGTTGTGGGAGAGTTATCAATCCCATCCTCAGCAAAACATCCTAACATGCAAAAAAAGACAAAGCTGACGGCTAAGGAACCAGGCCTCAACAATTGTTTGGCATGATAAATTTTCACGATTAACAGTGCCAAAACAAAACCAAACAAGATTCCAAGAAAGATAAGGTAACTGTCAAAGGAGTGAATGGCGTTAGAATCAAAATCTGAGAAAGGGGGAGATTCATCAAAATTCACAAAGTGCCCATGGCCCTGGTGCGCATGACCATCGATGGAAAGTCCCGCAAGAAGCAGAAAGGAACAAGACGAAAGAATGATGTGTTTCATTGGGAATCTTCCAAATCCAAAGATAAAATTTGATGTCATTCAGTGTAACTCATTTTACCAGGGATAATGTCAACTTTTTACAAAAGCCCCTTGGTTTCATTTTTTAAAACAAGCAACAACAGATTCAAAACTTTGTTGGGTCATCAATGGGAAGATGTTAGCATTAACTGATTAAGAAACCACAAAGGAGAAATGAAAAATGAAACGGTCCTTGTCAATCATCTCGGCAATGCTTTTGTTCTGCTGCATTGCGAACGCGGGTAATGTTGAAACTTTTGCGGGAACCGGAACCAAGGGATTTTCAGGCGATGGCGGGCCAGCCTCCAAGGCACAGCTAAACAACCCGTTTCATATCGCCCGCGGACCTGATGGGTGCCTTTACATTTGCGATGTAGATAACCACAGGGTTCGCAAGGTTTCAAAGGATGGCATCATTACCACGGTTGCTGGAAGTGCCAAGAAAGGCTATGCGGGCGATGGCGGACCCGCGACATCCGCATCCCTAAACCAACCTTATGAGATCGCGTGGGACAAGGCCGGTAATCTTTTCTTTGTCGAAATCGGCAATCATGTCGTGAGGAAAGTTGATGCTAAAACTGGAAATATCAGCACCGTTGCGGGAACCGGAAAGGCGGGCTTTTCCGGGGATGGCGGGCCTGCAAACAAAGGCCAATTAAGCGCTCCCCACAGCCTGGCAATTGATGCCTCCGATGATATTTTCGTTTGCGACATCATCAACCATCGAATCCGCAAGATAGACATGAAGACCGGCATCATCTCCACTTATGCCGGTAATGGTGAAAAAAAGACATCTCCCGATGGATCCAAAATTGAAGGATCAACCCTCCACGGTCCGCGTGCCCTTTGTATAGCTCCCGATGGGATTTTCTGGCTCGCGTTGCGTGAAGGCAATGCGGTGCTAAAGCTTGATCCCAAACGAGGGGTGATTAGCCATATCGCGGGAACGGGTAAATCCGGATTCACAGGAAACGGTGGCCCAGCCAAACTCGCAACCCTCGCCGGCCCCAAGGGAGTAAGCCTAGACTCCTCCGGAAATGTTTATCTTGCGGACACGGAATCGCATTCAATCAGGATGATTGACATGAAAAAAGGCACATTGGAGCTATTGGTGGGCGATGGCAAAAAAGCGGATGGGCCTGACGGTGACCCGCTTAAATGCAGGCTTGCCAGGCCACATGGTATTTTTGTCGATGCTGATGGCTCGGTCCTCATAGGTGACAGCGAAAATCACAGGGTAAGGATACTTCGAAAATAAGATTCCAACAGCTATAATAAACACAGGTTGAGTCAGTCTTGATGGTAGTTGGACTTGTTTGACCATGAATCCCGCCAGGTTGGAGCCTATCCATGCAATTTGTCATAACTTTTTTGATGATCTCCTTGGGTGTGGGAATTGAAGTTGAACCACCCGTGGATTTTAACCGGGACATCCGGCCAATTCTTTCGGAGAACTGTTTTTATTGCCATGGGCAGGATGCCAACAAGCGCAAGGCCGACCTTCGTCTGGACCAAAAGGAATCCGCGATTAAGTCCGGGGCGATAATCCCCAAAGAATCAGGCAAGAGCGAATTGGTAAAAAGAATCCACTCCGATAAGGCAAGCGAGTTGATGCCGCCACCCAAGTCCAACAGGCGCTTGACGGCTGAGCAGAAGAAACTTCTGGAGCGTTGGATCAACCAGGGTGCGGGGTACGATGCGCATTGGGCTTTTGTAGCGCCAAAACGCCCTTCGATTCCTCCGGTGAAAAACAAGGCCTGGGTGCGTAACCCTATTGATACCTTCGTGCTTGAAAAGCTGGAGGCTTCGGGTCTCACACCATCCCCGGAAGCTGATAAAATCACCCTGATAAAAAGGCTTTCAATCGACCTCACAGGCCTGCCACCCACACCCAGGGAAGTGGATGAATTCCTCGCGGATAAAAATGAAAAGGCTTATGAGTCCCTGGTGGATCGTCTGCTTGCCAGTAAACATTATGGGGAAAGAATGGCGCTGGGTTGGCTTGATGCCGCTCGTTACGCGGATAGTAATGGTTTCCAGCAGGATGGCGACACCTGGCAATGGGTCTGGCGCGACTGGGTTGTAAGGGCGTTCAATGATGACCTTCCCTTTGATCAATTCACCATCTGGCAGCTTGCTGGTGATCTTCTGCCGGACGCGACACAGGATCAGAAGATTGCAACCGGTTTCAACAGGAATCATTTGCTTAACGGTGAGGGCGGCGCCATTCCTGAGGAACAAAGAAATGTGATCTTGTTTGACCGCATGGATACAACCTCGACCACCTGGCTTGGATTGACCATGGCTTGCGCGCAATGCCATGATCACAAATACGATCCCATCACCCAGAAGGATTATTACAGCCTGATGGATGCGTTCAACCGGTTGCCAGAAAGTGGAACCCCGCAGTTCTTTTCCTCACGCATCCGTGTGGCAGCCCCTTTCATCGAGCTTCCCACGGAAGAAAACAAGGTGCAGATTGCAAAATTTGAATCCATGATCAAGTCTGCCGAGGAGGATGCGAGAAAAGTCGTCGATGCCGCCTACGAGAAATGGAGCAGCGAAATCATCGGGGATGCGAAAAAGGCTATGGAAAAAGGTGTTCCGGATAATGTGCTAAAAGTTCTGAAAAAACCAGAGCCAGAGCGAAGCGATGCGGAAAAAAAATCCCTCAAGACGGATCTGCGGAAACACTTCGATGAAAAAGTCAAAGCCGGCCTCACTGGCAAAGATCCCGCGATCTTGAAAGTTGAGACCACCAAGAAGCAATTGAATGACTACAAGGGCGACAAGATGCCCAGGGTGATGGTAATGAGTGATAGCAAACCTAGGGAAACCAAGATTCTAGACCGGGGTGAATATCTAAACCCCAAGGAAAAAGTATCATTCAATACACCCGGTTTTCTTCCGGGGCTTCCAAAGGATGCTCCTTTGAATCGCATGGGACTCGCCCAATGGCTTGTCTCTCCGGAGCACCCCTTGACTTCACGGGTTCAAATCAACCGCATCTGGCAGCACTTCTTTGGAATCGGACTGGTCAAGACTTCCGAGGATTTCGGGGTCCAGAGTGAATTTCCCATCCATGGTAAATTATTGGATTGGCTAGCGGTTGAGTTCCGTGAGAAGGGTTGGAGAACCAAGTCCATCCAAAAACTGATTCTTACAAGCGCGACTTACAGGCAGGCCGGCAAAGTCACCGCGGAGCAAAGATCGATCGACCCTGAGAACAAACTTTATTCCAGGTCGGCCAGATTCCGGATGCCCTCACCACTTCTCAGGGATTGGGCGCTGGCAAGTTCAGGTTTGATCGACCTCAAAATTGGGGGCGCGCCAGTTTATCCCTACCAACCCGATGGAGTCTGGGAGGCACTCGCAATCACCAAGGAACGCGACTTCACCTACCCCGCATCATCTGGAAAAGATCTATATCGAAGGAGCCTATACACCTTCTGGCGCAGGACAGTCGGCCCTGCGAATATGTTTGATGCGTCAAACCGCCAGACTTGCAGGGTCAGGCAATCAACCACCAGCACTCCTTTGCACGCCCTTACAATGCTTAATGATCCAACCTGGGTCGAGGCCGCGAGGATGCTGGCACAGGAAACGATGAAAGCGCACAAGGATCTTGACACGCGACTTGCCGATGCGTTTCGCAAGGTGGTTTGCAGACCCCCGACAATTGAAGAAAGCAAAATCCTCAGAAGGGCCTATGAAAAGCAGGAGGCAATTTACAAGGCCGATCCCATGGGGGCGAAAGCTTTCTTAAGCGTGGGAAGCGCCAAAAGGGATGAATCACTTGACCCATCATCCCATGCCGGGCTGAGTGCTGTATGCCTGGCTATCATGAATTTAGATGAGGCAATGACAAGGGAATAATTGAACCATGATGAATCACAAATATCTCAAGGATAATATCCTAAGCCGTCGGGAAGCCTTGGTCTCAATGGGAGGCGGAATAGGGGCAGCCGCGCTTGCGACCCTGCTGGGTGCGGACAAAGCCCTTGGAATTGAAACAGCAAAAACGAATGGTGGCCTTCCCGGTCTGCCACACTTTGCACCGAAGGCGAAGCGGGTTGTTGTCCTCTGGCAGGGAGGTGGCCCCTCCCATGTTGATTTGTTTGATGAAAAGCCCCTGATGAAAACAATGGTGGGCAAAGACATCCCGGATACCATCCGAGGGGGAACCAGGCTTTCCACTATGTCGAGTGGTTATGGGAAATGGCCCTGCCTTCCAGCAATCAAGCCCTTCAAACAGTTCGGAAAATCAGGCATACCCCTTAGTGAAATGCTCCCGAATGTAGGCCAAATTGCCGACGATATCTGCGTTGTTAAAAGCATGAACACCGAGGCGGTGAATCACGCGCCCGGAGTAACGTTCTTCATGACTGGTGCCCAAACGCCTGGTCGACCAAGCCTGGGTTCGTGGCTCTCCTACGGCTTGGGTAGTGAGACGCAAAACCTCCCAACCTTCGTGGTCATGACATCCAGCGACAAGGGTAAAACCTGTGGCCAGCTTTTCTTTGATTACTATTGGGGCAGTGGTTTTTTACCGAGCAGGTTCCAAGGTGTCCGCTTTCGCAATACCGGCGACCTCGTGCCCTATCTCGCCAACCCCGCTGGAGTCAGTCCCTCAGCCAGG
Organism: Planctomycetia bacterium; assembly: GCA_005786805.1. Lineage (GTDB taxonomy): Bacteria > Planctomycetota > Planctomycetia > Gemmatales > Gemmataceae > UBA969. Next base: position 8,226 of record SYCV01000151.1, read on the forward strand.
CGCGCCTTGCTTGATGATATTTCCGAATTGAACGCCAGCCACCTTGCGAAAGTGGGCGACCCAGAAATCGACACAAGAATAGCCCAGTACGAGATGGCTTTCAAAATGCAGACCAGCGTGCCCGACCTCGTCGATTTCACCAAGGAATCGAAAGCCACCATTGAGCGATATGGTCCCGATGCCCTGAACAAGGGAACATTTGCCAACAATTGTCTTGTAGCAAGAAAGCTTCTGGAACGGGGGGTTCGCTTTGTACAACTGATGCATTCCGGCTGGGATCAACATGGCAACCTTTTCACCCAGCTTGAGAACCAATGCAAGGATACCGAGGGGCCATCTGCAGCGCTTGTCAAGGATTTGAAAGACCGTGGCATGCTTGATGACACCCTTGTGATCTGGGGCGGAGAATTTGGCCGTACTCCGTTTGGACAGGGGGATCCCGCAAGCCCCAAGGGTCGGGATCATTTTGGCAGGGCGTTTAGCTGGTGGATGGCGGGAGGCGGCATCAAGCCGGGTACTGTTTTCGGCCAGACTGACGACTTCGGATGGAATGTTATAAAAGACCCTGTTCATGTGCATGACATGCAGGCAACGATACTGCATCTTTGCGGGATCGATCATACCAGGTTGACATTCAGATATCAGGGCAGGCAATACAGGCTCACGGATGTCCATGGTAACATTGTGAAGGGCATACTTGCCTGATTCTTTGGGAAAGATTAATCATGAAATCCATTCAGTTTGCCCCAATTGCATTCATGGTTGTGCTATTCCAGATTCACATTTCAAGTGCTGAGGCACAGCAAACCAACATACCGCTGATTGGATACACGGAACTTAAAACGAATCTTGAGGGAGGCCGCCATGTGAATGTGCGCACCATGCGCGCATCCCTGGTGAAGGCTGATGGGACTTCGGCCAGAAAAATCGCTGATCAACTCATCACCGAGCCCGATTCCTGGACCCAGTTCGCGGGATGGTCGCCCGAAGGCAGGCAGGCGATCATAGTCCGGGGCTGGGAGGATTTTGAGAACGCGCGCTGGGAGGAAATGAACAAGACTTTCCGCCACACCAGGAAAGGATACCTGGTTGATTCTTTCCTGGTGGACATGGAGACCCAGAGGCCGACCAATGTGACCGGGATCGACAGGGTAAGCTTTTACAACACAGGACTTTTCTTTTGGAAAAACACTCCGGGCAAACTTGGGTTCACCGCAATGATCAACGGTAACTCCCATCCTTATAAGATGGACGCCGATGGGAAAAACAAGATGGATCTTACCAAGGAATCCAAGGAGTTCTCCTATGGTTTCAGCAGTTCTCCCGATGGCAAACGGATTGCCTATCATAAGAATTACCAGGTTTATGTCGCGGATGCGGATGGAAAAAACCCGGCCAGGATCGAAACGAAAAACCCCTTCAACTTCGCACCCACCTGGTCTCCTGATGGCTCGCTGCTTTTGTTTCTCTCGGGCGAGCATTACAATTGCCATCCCTGCCTTGCAAAGCCTGATGGAACTGGTTTCAAAAAACTCGCGGACAGGGGTGGTTACAGGGGAACGGTGGATTTTCTCGATGTTCCTGATTTTCACGGAGGCAGCAGCGATGTCCCATGCTGGTCCATGGATGGCAAGTCTGTTTTTTACACCGCGATCGCGGACAACAAGGTTGAACTATTCCAAATCAACCTTGATGGGACCATCACCCGGTTGACAAGTTCCAAGCCCATGACCCTGCATTATCATCCACAACCCTCCCCTGATGGAAAACATCTGGTCTATGGTTCCAAACGCGATGGAATAAGGCAGTTGTATGTGATGAATCTTGCGGATAAAACAGAAAGGCAGATCACGAATTTGCCAGTTGGAAACGCGGCAATGTGGCCTCATTGGCAGACCTCCAAGTGAATCATGCCAAGATTGAATGCGGAATTTCTAACGGAGCCATCGGCATGAATTTGGACAATCCAGGTCGGATAATCGGGTTGGTCGTTTTTTTGTGGTTATTCTCATCACAATTTTCAATCGCAGCCCCCTTGCAGGATTCCAGCAAAACCACCGATGACAACACGACCAAAAAAATATCCATGTTGTTCAAGGCGCATTGCAATAGATGCCATGGCGAAAAGAAACCCGGTGGCATGGTCAGGCTCGATAATCTTCCATTTGAATTGAACACCAACGCGGATGTTTGGTTCAGCATCCGTGAGCAAATCGACCAGGAACTGATGCCTCCTGATAACACCCAAAGATTCCCCAAGGCCGATGCCAGATTGATCATCCAATGGATCGACAAGCAGTTTGAACAGTTCGCCCCTAGACTTCCGAACCAAGGCAACCTTGTCCCGCATGAACTACTTTTTGGGAAGGTGTCACCAGGAAGCGTTTCCACAGGGGAAAGGGTCTGGCGATTGAATCCGGAATCATACAAGGGACTTGTCCGCGATATCAGCAAGGCCAGGCTGGACGGAATTGTGCAACCATTTTCACTGGTTCCCGAGCGGGGCATCAAGGACTTCGCAAGTCTTTACACCATTGATGAACCCGGCACGGAAATTCTGATACGAAACGCGGAGATCATTGTCGAGGCCCAAACCGCACACGAGTTCAA
>SYCV01000152.1 GCA_005786805.1 Planctomycetia bacterium
AAAACAAACTTATTATTCTGCGATTGCATGCAAGATACCCCAGGGCAAGCCCCAGAGTAATCAGAAAGCAAAGAAGCGTGTCGGGGGCGAGCATTCTTTCCAGATATACAAACCTGTTGGTTAGGCAAAGGATAATGCCCGCAATCAGTCCCTCCCATGGCATGCCAGCTTTTTTTCCCCAGATTACAAGCACAAATATCGTTGCTATCCCGGAAAAACACGGAAGCAACCTCGCACTCCAGTCATGTATCCCGAAAATTTTGTAAAGCCCCATTACTGCCCAATATGCAAGAGGAGGTTTATCCAAGTAAGGCTTACCGTGAAGTAGCGGAACCACCCATTCATTTTCCAAAAGCATTTCCCTTGGCACTTCTGCATACCTTGCCTCCTGTGGTTCAAGGAGTGGTGCGCGAAGGCTGGAACCAAACAATAAAACTGAAAAAATGAGCAGTAGAACGCAGCCCGAAAAGTATGCCAGTCGGTCAATCCTATTCCATTCATTAATGGAGGGCGTTGATTCATTTGTTTTGAAAAAATGATTTGAGAAACAATATGGAATAAGTGTTTTTAATGTCTTTGGGACTTCCAGCCAGCCAACCTTGCTTGACCCCGCATAACGCATCCTATGTCTAACCGGAACTTCTGCGATTCTTAAATTATTATTGGCGGCCTTGTGGAACATCTCCGTATTAACAAAAAAGTTTCTTGAATCAGGTAGGATTTTCGAAAGTGCTGTCTTTCGGAAAATTTTTAATGCGCAATCACAGTCTCTTACGCCGGTTTTTAAAAGGGAATGAACCAAAAGGTTATAACCTTTTGACAAAAAGATTCTCAATTTTGGATCCTGCCTGTCAAAACGATAACCAGTGGCTATGTCGGCATTTTTTATTGCTTCGAGTAAATTAGAAAGATCTTCCAAATAAAACTGACAATCCGCATCGGTGAATGCTACAAATTCAAATCTAGCTGCTTCAAACCCTGTGCGCAAAGCCGCTCCATAGCCTTTATTTACATCGTGCCTAAGGATTTTTGTGTTTTTGTAAAGCTTGGCTATTTGTGATGCCGCCTCAAAAGTGGAATCAGAACTTCCATCATCAATGATTAGAATTTCGTAGTCGGTCAAATTAAGCAAAGACAGGGCTTCTTCAGCTTCAATGATTGCCTGTCCGATTCCCTTTTCTTCACGGAATGCAGGTATGACTAACGACAAACATCCATATGTTCCAGAGGTTTGTTGCACTTCCTTGTGCCCTCAATGTTGTAAGATTGAAAGATCTTGAATCATAAAGATTGGCACATTATGCGTTTAACTGTCAAGGTGTTTGCTTGCAGGATTTCTTTACTTACCAAATTAGATGTAGAATCCTAACATAACAAGATGAAGCACCCAGACGCCCCACCTTTACCCGCTTGGATTATGAAAAAAGATGGCAGAATCATGCCATTCAATGAAGATCAAATTTGCAAGGATTTATATGAAGCTGGTGTTAAATTGGGTAAGCCTGATCCTTTTCTAGCAAGGGAATTGGCGGATGCAACTTCTTATTTCCTGGCATCAGAAAACCCCGGCGCAACATTAAAGCAGGAAGATATCATTTACGCGGTTACCAGAACTGTGAGAGAGTTCGGGCATCCTGATATTGCATTGAAATACCCTGAGTTAGCCTATCAGGGTGAATTTATCCAGGATTTTGACGATGTTGCCACTGAATTATTCCCTGGGAAAAATTTCAAGACTCACCAGGAATATAATCGGGACAAGATGTTGAAGGCTGTAATGCCTCCTGATATTTCCGCGGGAATTGAGGAAGCATGGATTCAAATGGAAGGATTATCCTTTCCAGATGGATTGCTTTACAGTACTTGGGCAAAAGAGGATTGGTTTGAAATGGTCCTTCAGAGGCCACTTGAGTTTATCTTAAAAATTAAAAACTTAGCTGCAAAACATATTCATTTTGAAGGAGCGGAATATCTGGCTTTGGAACATGACCTTGCAAATCCAGAAATTTTTAAAAATGCTTTGGCTGTAATGGATGCTTGTCTCACAAAAGTTGAATGCCATGGTGTTTTGCATCTTAACTTTCCCATCCCGCCCTTATGGTTCACCGGGCTGAATTATAGCCCATTGTTCGTTTCAAAATCGGAAGCAGAATATCAAAAAAGATTGAAAATCACCCGTTCATTTCTTGATGCCTGGATTGATGTGAAACCTAAAAAAATCAAAATGCACTGGCATCAGCTTGGTCTTATCGATGAGAAGTTGAGTTCCCTTTTTAATGATCTTTCTCAAAACCAAAATAATTGGGCATTTTCTCAATTGTCAAAGTCTGAGGCAATTGATTCACCAGTCAAAATGGATAGAAATGTTTTGGATAAAGTTCACCTCCGGCTGGATAAACTCGCCAGAGTTTGTGCAAGAAAAGGCATATTGGATAGATTTGAAACCAGATTGCCAAGCTTGGTTCGATTGGGGGTAAGTGCGGGAGTTCAAAAGCGCTCGTTTTTAAGAAAAATTGAAATGGAGAGAAGGCAGTTCGAAAACCTGAATGTAAATTTAGCTGCAGGTTTCTTGCTGGAAAAGGCCAGACTTATCATTGCTCCAAAAGGCATTCCCGATTTGCTTGAAAGTATATTTCCGGGTAAATCTTATGAAGATGAGGAAGTTCTTGGGTATGTTCGAAACATTTTAAATGTTTTAAAGGAAACTGTGAATTCTGAGGAGAAAAAAGGATTTATCCCTATTTCAATAGATTTGTCCCATCTTCTAGAGGTTAAAGAGTCTAAGATCAAAGCTTTGGTTGATTTGCAGCGAGGTGGCCCTAAGTTCATTCTGCCAATAGACTTACAGGGTAAGTTGAAATGGGTTAAATCAATTGTTTCTGAATGGGAATCATGTAGTATTTTTGTTTTTAAGGAAAAGGTGATGTTTGAAGATAGTAGGAAGTTGCTTGGGAGAATAGATTCATTGGAGTGGTAATAATTGCAGCTAAGACCCTTGTCGCAAAGTGTTATTAATATTAAAATGATTTTTTGTAGAGTTTTGCTTTCGTTAATCAAATATCAGGAGTTTCTATGCCTCATACGCGCAGTGCCAAGAAAAACTTGCGCAAATCCGAAAAAAGGCGAGCACAAAACCGTGCTGCTCTTCGGGACATCACCTTGCTTGTCAAAACTGTTAAAAATTCCGACAAGACTTCTGCTGAAGAATTGCAAAAGCAATACAATGCTGTCGCCAGTAAGATAGACAAAGCTGGTGCAAAAAGAACAATGCATGCAAATAAAGCTGCAAGATTGAAATCACAACTTAGCAAGATTCTCAATAAAAAGATCGCTGGAAAGTAATCTCTTTTAAATATTATCAAAGCGCATATCCATATTGGTTATGCGCTTTTTATATTGCCTTGCGTAACTTTTCCCTGTACCGAAGTCGATGGATTTTTGCGGTGCTATTGCCTTCAAGCTTTTTCCAAACCAGAACTGTAAATGCTGGCACTAGAATTGGGCGGACTATGAAAGTGTCCAATAAAACGCCAAATGCAAGAGCAAAGCCGATTTGAAACAATGTGTTCAATCCCGCAAGCATCAATGTTGCAAAAGTTCCTGCCATAATAAGGCCACAAGAAGTTATCGTGCCGCCTGTCATGGCTAGTGCCTTACGGGACCCTTCAACAGCACCATGTAATTCCTTTTCCTGAATCATGCGTGTGATTAAAAAAATGTTGTAGTCCTCTCCAACCGCGACAAGAATAATGAAAAGGAAGAAAGGCACCCTCCAATCCAATTCACCTATGGCCCTGCCGTCATACCAATGTGCCATCAAAGCAGTGGCTCCGAGTGTCGCAAAATAACTGAAAAGAACAGTCACAAGCAAATAGGTTGCCAACCAAGGGGCCCTTACCAGGTAAAGTAAAATAAAGAAGATTCCCGCAAGCACCATCCAGTTAATTCTAAAACGGTCAGATTCAGTGATATTTTCCATGTCTTGGGCGGAGACGGTAAGGCCATATATCTCGGAGTTAATAACCCTGGATCTTCCAGCAGCTATTGGTAATTGTTCTCTGGCCCAGTATCGAAGGCTATCAAGGGTTGGCAGGCTTGCCGGATCAAAAGGGTCTGTCTTGAGAACAACTTCAAGCCTTGTGATGTATTTGAGTTTGTTTTTTTCACGCCCTTCACGGTTGACCAAGGTCGCAAGATAATACTCCCTTGCCACCCTCATGATTTGGTCATCAACGCCTGCTAGAACATTTGACCATAACTTTTTGAGAATTCCCTGGGCATCTTCATTTATTCCCTTGGGTTCCTTTACCGGTTGACCAAGTGGTTGGGTGAGACTTCGGACCTCAGCGACCCCGGATAGTTTGAGAAATCCCTGGCTAAGGTGGGATAATAATCTCTTTCCTTCCTGGTTATCCCAGGGCTTGTTGGATTCCAGTAACACAATCACTGGTCCAAGTTCTCCCGGTGTGAAATGTTCCTGAATGGCTTGTAATCCCACAACGCTTTGGCTTTTCCTTGATAATTCCCCAGTGGTGTTGTAATTAGGGGTAACTTGGAAGCCAATAACAGCGAGAGGAATCATGGCTAAGGTTATTACTGTAAGTGAAAGTATTGGGTGATTAACAATAATATCGCCAAAACGAAACCAAGCGGCATGTTCTTTTTCCGGTTCGATTTGAACAGGAAGTTTTCCGGGCCAGAATGCGAGTTTTCCGCAAAGTCTCAATAATGCCGGCGCCAAAGTCAATGAACCAACCAATGCGACAGACAGACCAAGTGCTATAGCAGGCCCACCGCACCTAACTTTGGCAAATTCCGCTAATATCATAAGGCTCAATCCGCAAATCACTGTTCCAGCGCTTGCAACAATTGCGTGCCCTACATGTTCAACTGCCGCAGTGATTGCTTCTTTGGGACTTAATCCTTTACATAATTCTTCCCTGTAGCGGCTTATAAGGAAAAGACAATAATCAGTCCCTGCGCCATAAAGCATAACAATCGCGAATATCTTGCTAATATTCATCAGGTGGAACCCTTTGATCAAAGTGCAAAGGGCAAGTAGGTTTAAAGCAATCCAGACGGATAGAACAATTGTAATCAGTGGAATAATCGCAAGGCCGGGTGCCCTGTAGACAAATAAAAGGGTCACAATAACCAGAAGAACTGTCGCCAAAGTCGTGCTGTCAAGGCTTGATGCCCCAGCGCTGATTAAATCTCTGCCTACCGCGGCCAATCCGGTGACTTTAATTTGAACGGGGCCTCCGTCGATTGTGGGAAAATTTTCCCTGAAAACCTTTTCGGCCCTGTCAACGGTCAATCGGGTTTGGTTTGCCATGAAAGGGGTTGCAAGGAAGACTTGAACCAATGTGCAGGATTCATCTGGGCTTTTAAGTTTTTTACCTATTACAGGTTCTTTTTCATAAAGCACTTTTCCGATTTGCAGGTCGGGTTCATCTTTACCCAGCTTTTTGATGGCCGCAACAGCCTGATCCAGATTTGCGTAATCATCCTGGCTGAAAGCACCAGTTTTTCTCTCGACAAGGAAAATGACTTTGCTTGCGAAAATATCGTTTGGAAAGGCTTCTTCCAAAAGTTTGTAACCGCGCACACTATCGCAACGGGCAGGCAGGAAACGAATATCATCATCTTGGGAATTTTTTTCCCAGGATGGGGCAAAAAATGCCGCAGTGACTCCGAATAGGAGCCATGCTAAACATATCTTCCAAGGGTGGTTGGCAGCCAATTGGCCTAACCAGCGGTACATTCCCTTGCAACTCCTTTGCTTGAAGCAAAGTTTTAGGGTGTAAATCCTTTTACACCAACAATATCAATATCGGCGTGTTAATTTGCCACGCTTAAGTGAAAAACAAAGATTTTAATCTGATGGCAAAATGGGTGATTCCGGCAAGGATGTTCCATTAAGTCTCTGATTTTTCACAATTACTTAATGGCCGATTTTCACTCTAAAATGCAATACCTATCATCGCTGGCTTTTGATAATCAGCACCTAGAACCTGGTAGCTTACGGGGTTTAGGTTGATTCTTTCTATCACACCTTTTTTTTCAATATGTGTGTGCCCACTTATTACATGACCTAATTTTTTATATTTAACCACCTCACGGCCCAAGGTCAGGTTTCCTGCGTATGCATTTGAAAATGACCATCCGGGTTTTTCGGCATCCCTGTGTATTTGTTCGTCAAGAATCGGGAAATGAGTCGCAACCAAAATTTTTGTCACAGCGGAGTTGTTCTCTAATTTGTTTAATTCCCCGAGAAAAGGTGTTGAAACCCGCATGGCAAATTCCGGGTCCGACCATTCCCAATCAATAAGTAGCGCATCGCTGTTGAAATTGAATTTTTCCTGGGCAAAATGAAGTTCTGAATGATTGATTCCAGAATCCACTGCGGAATAATCGTACCATCCAATGGTTCCAGTTATTCCAACTCCATCTTGCACGAAAGAATTACCTTCAAGCCATATGCATCCAACATCCTTGGTTATCTGCGGTAATTCCTCGAACCAAAGCTTTTTGCTGTCATTGAACCTTCGAACCCAAAGGTCGTGATTTCCTGGAATCACTAGTAGCGGGCAATTAAGGGATTTTCTAAAAAGGCGGAGACATTTTTCAAAGTCCTGCAAAGATTCCCCAATATCGCCTCCAAGAATGACGATTTCTGGTTTGAAATCAGAAACATTTTTCACAAGTTGTTCGATTTGCCAAAGGGGGGTTATCGGTTGATGAAGATCTGCGGTGTATGCAATTTTCATTTTTAACCAGGGGGTGAAGTCAATTAATTGCCTAAATTATTCAATTGTCTTTTGTTGGTTCCAAACATTATTTAATTTTTGAGTGACTATTCAATTATTTTGTTTAGGGGGTATTCAACAATTCCCTTGGCGCCAGCCATGCTTAATTTCGGTATTATGTGTCTCACCACGCTTTCGTCAAGAATGGTGTTTAATGCCACCCAGGATGGATCCGAAAGAGAGGAAATGGTTGGTTTTTGTAATGCAGGCAGGATGTTCAAAACTTTATCGAGAGAATTTTGCGGCACATTCATCATCAATCCAACCTTGCCTTCAGCCGCAAGCGCGCCTTTTAACATCAAAACCATGTCATCCATTTTTTTTCGTTTCCATTCATCCTCACATGCTTTGTTGTTCGCAATAAAACGGGTGGTGCTTTCCAGAAGTTCTGAAACCACCCTTAGATGATTCGCCCTTAGGGAACTGCCAGTCTCAGTCACATCAACAATTGCATCCGCAAATCTAGGAGGTTTGACTTCGGTTGCTCCCCAGCTGAATTCAACATTAGCCTCGACATTATGGCTTGCAAGCCAACGCCTGGTGATATTCACCACTTCCGTGGCTATTCTTTTTCCCTCCAGGTCTTGGACGGTTTTGATGTTGGAATTTTCAGGCACTGCCAAAACCCAGCGTACTGGTCTCTTGCTAACTTTGCTGAAAACCAACTCGGTTAAAATGGTTACATCAGCCTGGCTTTCCTGGATCCAATCAAAGCCTGTCAATCCGCAGTCCAGCGAACCATTTTCCACATAGCGTGGCATTTCCTGGGCCCGGATCAGGGTGCAGTGAATTTCTGGATCATCGATTGCGGGGTAATAACTCCTGGATTGAAAAGTAAGCTTGTATCCGGCCTTGCGGAATAATTCTCCGGTCGCTTCCTGTAGGCTGCCTGCGGGAATTCCAACTCGCAAAATCCTTGGACTATTCATTTTTTATACACCTTTGCAGGGTCAAACACTCTTGTTCCGATAATCTCAGTTCCACCACCATTTAATTTACGAAAAAAACAGGAAGAAAAACCTTCATGACAAGCGGCTCCTCCAATTTGGTCGACCTTGAGCAATAAGGTGTCGGCATCGCAATCGATGAAAAGCTCCCTAACAACTTGGAAATTTCCACTTTCCTCCCCTTTTCGCCATAGTTTGTTTCTGCTTCTGCTGAAATAAACAGCTTTACCTGTCTTGAGGGTTTCATCGAAAGCCTCTTGATTCATGTAGGCAAGCATCAATACTTCACCAGTTTTAAAATCTTGGGCGATTGCAGGGATTAGTCCACCGGTTTTAGAAAAGTCCAACATCTGGCATCTCCGATAAAATTTTGTCAAAAGTTCAGCAGACTAAAGTATTCGTATCCATGGAGTTGATTTTTCCCATTTAAAAAAGATAATTCAATCAAAAATGCACATGCTGCAACATTTCCACCAGCTTTTTTTACAAGTTCGCAAGCAGCTTTCATAGTTCCACCGGTTGCCAGAACATCATCCAGAAGTAGTATGCTATCTCCTGGTTTGAAAGCATCGGTATGCATGTGAAGTTCAGCGCTCCCATACTCTAAATCGTAGCGCAAGGAATGGGTCTTATAGGGCAATTTTCCAGGTTTTCTAAGAAGAATCAAAGGTTTTTTCAGATGCAAGGCCAAGGGCGCTGCAAAAACAAACCCTCGAGCCTCCGCTGCCGCGATAGCATCGAATTTTATAGATTTAGTGATTTCTCCAAGTTGTTTGATCGATTCTTGAAATGCATCTGCGTTGCCCAAAAGTGGGGTTATATCCTTGAACATGATTCCCGGTTTGGGAAAATCAGGAATATCACGGATAAAGGATTCAAGTTTCATCAATAGGCGCTCCAAAAATATACAATGGGTTTTTAACCCGGTTTCAAATGCTTAAAGGAAATTATGAGGATTAATGTTCGAAAGGCGAATCAAAAAGACGCAGTTTCCATTGTTGAAATGAACAAAGCTATGGCTTTGGAGACAGAATCCTTAATCCTGCAGGAGAATGTAATAACATCCGGAGTCCTTAACTGCCTTGAAGATGATAAAAAGGGCATGTATTTTGTTGCCGAAAATGATGGCGTTATTGTCGGGCAGTTGATGTTTACTTTTGAGTGGAGTGATTGGCGAAATGGTTGGATATGGTGGATTCAAAGTGTGTATGTAAATCCACAATATCGCGGGATGGGTGTTTTTAAATCGTTGTTCGAACATGTTGAAATGTTGGCTTTGTCTCGATCTGATGTGGTGGCGTTAAGGTTATATGTTGAAATTAATAATATTTCCGCCAAGGAAGTATACAAAAAGATGGGGATGTATCACGCAGGTTATGAGGTTTATCAAAAAGATACCAATTCTCAAAGCGGATTTAAAAATTGACACATGGTAAATAATCAAAATACAACCAGTGATGCCACAGGTTTATTCAGGGCGAGGTTGTTGTTGGTGATTGCCTCCATCCTTTGGAGTGCCAGTGGTTTCTTTACCAGATGGTTGCAGACCACCTTTGAAAATGGAACTGGACCTGAAATCCATCCTTTGCAAATGGCTTTTTTTCGAGTTTTGTTTGCGGCGTTTGGCATCGGCTTGTTTGTCCGGTCCAACGAAATCAAATTTGCCAAACCCATGCTTTTCACATCCATCTCATTCGCGGTCATGAATGCATTGTTCGTCAGCGCCCTGGCAATGGGATCTGCCGCAAATGCCATTTTGCTTCAATATACCTCGCTAGTTTGGTGTGTTCTATTTTCAGTTTTTTGGTTGCAAGAAAAGCCAGATTTGAGGGCCATACAGGCGGTTTTCCCCGCGCTGATTGGGATAGTTATCATTGTGGTTGGAGGTTGGCATGCCGGTGAGGGAGTAGTCATATTGATTGCCTTAGGTAGTGGTCTTACCTACGCTTTTGTTCTAACTGGAATCAGGGCCATGCATGATATTTCGCCCGCATGGATTACATTTTGTAACCTGATCATGGCGGCCATTGTTTTGCTTCCATTTGTAATCACGATGCCTTTCCCCACTATCTACCAATTGTTGATTCTCTTAATGTTTGGAGTTTTCCAGTTGGGTTTGCCTTATTTGATGACCGCGAAAAGTTTAAAAGTCATCAGTGCCCAAGAGGCTGGGATTCTTACATTATTGGAACCAGTATTAAGTCCGATTTGGGCCTACTTGATCGCCCCAGAAAAAGATGCGCCAATCCTAACCACCTGGGTTGGGGGAGGGTTGTTACTTGCGGCTTTGTTCTGGCGCTACTATCCTGTAAAAAACAGGGGATAAATGTTGGTTGATCTTCAGATATTTTTCTTTTTTAAAACCAGGCCTGATCCGTTAGACTCCACTATGTAACATTTTTTCTTTAGGGGAGGATTCAATGAATAGTTTTGCAAGTTATCGTTTATGTCTTGGTGTTTTGCTTTCAGCAGTTATTTTGCATGGCACCATGATAGGTGCTGATTCCAATGATGAAAAATGGGTTGCTCTGTTTAATGGGAAGGATTTAACCGGTTGGAAAACCCACCCGGATGATAAGGCCAAATGGGCGGTTGTCGATGGGTTGATTGTGGGTACGGGGCCTGCGGGGCATCTATTTAGCGAAAGGGGCGACTACAAAAATTTTAAATATAGGATGGAAGTTTCCATTAGCGACAAGGGTAATAGCGGGCAATATTTTCGAACCAAATTCGGGAAGGCGTTTCCACAGGGACTTGAGGCGCAGATAAACAGTTCTGGTGGTGATAAAGTGCGAACCGGTAGCCTATATGGGGTAAAGGATTGTCTTGTTTATGATCAACTTGTAAAACCTGACACTTTCTTTGTTCAGGAAGTTTTGGCGCAAGGTGATCATGTTGTGATCAAGGTAAATGGTAAAACAACAGTTGACACCAAATTGACAGGAGATAAAGCGAAAATGATCGAGGGGCATTTTGCCATCCAACAGCATGATCCTGGTTCAACTGTCAAAGTTAAAAAAGTTGAAGTTATTGAACTTCCTTGATTTGAATTTTTAATGGAACCAAAGATCCCTGAGGTGTTAAAAATGCCTTGGGGATTTTTTAATTCGCACCATTGTTCAGCCAGCGTCCCTCGTCAATTTTGAATTGCCCGGAGAGGCGGTTGTATGTGATCTTCTTGCCTTTGATTTCCTCGGGAGGAACTCCCTGGCGGGTTTTTTTGTAAAGGGTGGCAAGGCCATTTTCTCCACCATAAAATATTACCAGATTTTTAGCTTCCTCGTATGAAACTTGCTCCGCTCTGCCCCAGAATTCCTGTGCTTGAACGATGACCCTCCCCTTGGCAATCATCTCTTGCTGGGATTTGTTTTTGCCCTGTTTGCTCAAGACATCCAATCTGTCGCATCGGAGATATATTCCCCCCTTGGGAAGATGATCCATGACGGATTCTAGATCGATTTCTATGGTGGGATTTTCTGATGGGAAATTCAAAACCCTGACATTTTCAAGGAATGTTGCTGTGTTTCTTTTGCTGTTGCCATACATGCTTCTAAGGAAACTTACTTGTGTCAATTTCATCTCATCTTCAGATCCCTTTTCATTTGCTTTGATATCAGGCGTGTTTTGTTTTTCGGGAGAAATTGGTGTGAGGGAGATATCGGCACCGCTGCGTTGCATGATTCTGACTTCCCCGGGACCTGAAGCCCGAACCTCGTTACCATCAGAGCCATCCTTTCCGTCCAGATCATCCTTGTCCAGTTTGTTCATGGAAAGAGTGATTGATTGGATCCTGTGGTACTTTATGATTTTGTCATCCTCGCGGATTATTTCCTCAACCCTTACACTCCGGTCGCAAACCAGGTTTTGGACTCGTGCAGGTTGCTCAGGTTTGTTACCAGCTTTCAAGGAGACAGCCTTGTCAAAAAAGACTTGAAGGGACTGGCAAGCAAGCCTGGAATTTTCCTGTTCCGCCTGTATTCCTCCATGAAACTCGGCAAATTTCCCATTGAAGAACATTGATTTATTCCAATGAACCTCCATGGGGACTGGTTTGTTTAATTTAGTGCCTTGGAAATTGGTTGTACTTTCCATTTGCATGGCCCCGACCCCATTGACCCATGCCTTGTTGGTTGCCTGATCGATGTTTACTTCAGGTCCGACTATGAGCATTCGATCCATTCGAAGTTGGGCTAGGTCTCCTGTGACCACTAGAAAATTACCGTCAGGGTGAGCAGTCATTTGCAAGGTGTCGCCCTTGATATCAACCCCTTTTTCTCCGGGTTTTTCAGAATCCTGTTTCACAGTGACTGATCCTTCAGTCCAAAGCCTTTCAAGTTTGTTTTTGTTCTCAATCTGGTCAACCCAGGCTTCGATGGATCTTGCAGACAAATGGATGGGTCTGGGCGTGTTGGGATTTTTTTTGATATTGTCGTTGTTGTTGGCATCAATTTTTATCCCCATATTTGGAATCACGGAGATGGGTGGTGTTGTTTGGTTGGTTGTGGTCTGAGAGGCGATTGCAGGTTTGGGACCATTGTTGATTGGCGAGGTGGATGTGCCCACAGTCAATGCGTTTTTAGGGGCTACCTCCTTGAACCATGCTGAAAGCCTTCCGCTGTCACGAATGATCACTTCTTTTGAGTCAGCGGAAACATTACCTATTGCCTCAATCCGGTGAAGTTTTTTGCCACTACCTGTTGGGTTAGTGGTGGATTGAGGGTTTTGCTCTTTGCCATCAAGTGGGGAAGTGGTGTTTTGTTTTTTTAATTCGCTTGCTTTTAGCCATACCTTCAGGGTGTCAGCATGTAAATTCTGATCATGCACAGGGTCGTCAAATTTTGCTTCGCCAGTGAGTATAAGCAGGTCAAGGTTTCCCTCCCTTGTGGAAACCAGTTGTTCCTTCCAGGTTGCACGAACAGGTTTTCCTTTTATATTTTTATCCTTCTCGGTGATGTTGATCCAGCCTGGTCCCCTGGCTGTTGCTTTTTGGAATGACTTTGCGGTGGGATTTTTAGGGTCGGCTTTTTCATTTTGTATGGTCATGTCCACTGCATGAAGAATGTTTCCTTCCTTGACGGCCCACATTTCAGGCGATCCCTTTAAGGTTGCCGTGGAAGTTTTTGCGTCGTAGAAGAAACTGTTGCCATGAGCTTCCAGCTTTTCTTCCTCGGAAATCAACACGACCTCTTTTCCGGTAGCGAGGGCATTTTCAATATCAATCCCGGAGTTGAAGCTTTTTTCCTCGTTTTGGATTCCAGAACTGGGTCCAACACTTTCTTTCCTTTTCAAATTGATTTCCAGTTTCTCACAAACCAACTGGTCAATTAATCCTTTTCCCTCATGATGTCTTGTGACAATAACATCGCGCTTTGGTGTACCAGGGGAAATACAAGCGTCAAAAGTGGCTATATCCCTTCCTTTTTGGATCAAGTAGTCAAATGTTCCGAGGGTTTTAATTCCGATATGAGCTTTCTCCCTTGGAGTCCCAGTTGCTTTCTCAGGTTTTCCTTTTTCAGGTGTGGCTCCGAGAAAACTTGAATCATTGTCAACATACAGGTGCATATCGACTTGGGAGAGGAGTTTAACTTTCTTGACACCTAGGATATTATCCCCCTTGGGCTTCTTTGTCTGTGCCGGCGTGGGTAAAGAAGCCTCGGTTAGAAGTTCCATCTCCATGCCCTGACCGTGGATTTCAGTCGGTCTTGGTTTGCTGTGGTTGTCCGTGAGGTGAATCATGTCGGTGGTCCAGATGAGTTGCTTGCTCTCCTGGTAAAATAAGGGACCATTTGGAATGAAAATGAACAAGTCATCGTCCCTTGATGGGGTTTTTCGATTGTTGATGATCTCGATTTTTCCTGAGATTTCACCCCCAACGATTTTCCTGTTTCCAATGTCCGTTAGATTAACGATTGGGCGGTCAAATTTAAGATAAGCAACTTCACCTCTTATGGTGTTGATCTCAAGTGTCCGGTTTTCATTTTTGTCCCTGTTAAATACCACAACGCTGAGGGGAAGCAGTCGCACTCTGCCATCAGGTTCGATTTGGAAACTGTCAGCGGCAAAAAGCATATTCCTTGAATTGAGTTCGATTTTGATTTTTCGTTGAACTTCAGGGCAATCAAGGCCAAAAGCTTGTTGTAATTTTGTGACAACCCTGCTAGTTGGTCTTACCGGGAGAGGTGGAAGATCTTCCTTGGCCCTGGCGCTGAATGCCGGAGGCAATGGGGGAATCCCATCAATTGCTCCCAAAAACCAGGCGTATACAAAATACAATGCCAGAAAAAGGGAAAAGCCGAATCCAAGGATCAATATCCGTTTAGGAGTCCACACTTTAGAACCACTCCTTGAACATGCAGCGTATGATAGTTGAGGTTAATGGGATGAACATAATGATTCCCACTTTCTCTGAACTTTGAGGATTAATTCCACAAGTTCGCGCAAGGCGGATTTGCCTCCCGAATTCTTACAAACAAAATGCGCTTGGTTGCGCACCTCAAAACAAGCATCGTTTGGCGCCGCTGCCAAGCCACACGACTTCATGATTGAAAGATCTGGAAGGTCATCTCCAATATATGCGATTTCGTCGGGATTAATCCCCGTTGAAGAAGCTATTTTATCAAGGGTATTTTCCTTTTTACCCACTCCTTGAAAAACCATGTCAATATCTAGTTCCCTTGCCCTGAACTCAACAACTATGGAACTGCGGCCTGTTATGATCGCGGTTTTGATTCCAATCTGTTTTAGTTTTTTTAATACGGAACCATCACGAACATGAAAAACCTTCCATTCACTTCCTGTGCCGTCATGAATGATCCCACCCTGGGTAAGCACGCCATCCACATCCATTGCGATTAGCTTGATGGATTTGCATCTTTCAGAAAGTGAAATGGTTCTTGATGAGATCATTTTTCGCCTTATGCCACCTTTGACGAAGGGAGAACCATTGCGGGAGCGAGGCTGATCAAGTCAGTAATATCAAGCAAGCCTCTAGGGATATTATCAGCGTCTACAACAGGGATTTCGCTTAGTTTTTTCTGCTTCATCAGTTCAATCGCATCAATAACCTTTGAACCGATAAGGATTGTCTTGGGGTTTTTGGTCATCACATTTGCAATTGGTTTGTCCAGGGCTTTGTCGTTCCTGGTTTCAATCAGCCTTGCAAGATCACTGTCGGTGAAGATGCCGCAGAGCCTCCCTTTTGAATCCACAAGTATGACCGCCCCGGTTCTCCTGCCCGGTTGACTTGCCTTTGAGAAAACAGTGCGGACCGTCTCACTTGAATCCGCCAACCGCAGTTCAAGCCCGTGCCTCATAACAGTTTCCACACGCATGAGTTTTTTTCCCAGGCTGCCCGCGGGATGAAACTTTGCAAAATCCTCGTGGCAAAACTGATTGGCCTTTATTAGGCAAAAAGCCAAAGCATCACCCAAGGCAATCATGGAGGTGCTGCTCGCGCTGGGAGCAAGGCCCAAAGGGCAGACTTCTTCCAAGGGGCCATAGGCAATCGTAATGTCAGCTTTTTTTCCAAGCGTACTGTGCTTATTTCCTGTCAGGCCAATTATTTTTTTGCAATGTTCCTGCAAGGGACCCAGTAATCTGAGAATTTCCTCGCTTTCACCACTGTGCGATAAAACAATGGCTATATCATCGGGGTGGAGCATACCCAGATCCCCATGGAC
>SYCV01000153.1 GCA_005786805.1 Planctomycetia bacterium
AATCCACTGGTGATTTCAGATCGCTGGATCCAATTAACGGGCTTTCCCAACCGCTCGGCATCAGCCCAAATGCGACCGGGAGTGTTTTCGCCAGGTTTCATGGTGAGGGGAAGAAGCTTATTGCCCATGCCCTCAAAGTTGGTCAGTGATTCATCAAAACCATAGTCAGAAATGGGCGGGGCATTATCCACATCACGCTGGCCGCCGAGATGCCACTTGCCAAAATGCCCCGTGGCATAACCATTTTTTTGAAGGATGCGGGACAGGGTTTGGGCGTTGGGATCAAGCCAGTTGGCAACACCGCGCCTTTCATTATCTGCACGGTTATTCAGGAAGGATGTAATCTTCCATCGCTGGGGATACTGCCCGGTTACCAGGGCGCAACGCGAGGGCGAGCAAATGGGCGAGTTCACATAAAACTGCGAAAAGCGAATACCTTCCTTCGCAAGCCGATCAACATTTGCGGTTTCAACTTCCTTGTTTCCAAAACAGGAAAAATCGCCCCAACCCATGTCATCAATAAAAACCATCACTATGTTTGGCTTTGCCATTGCCTCAGATAAGGAAAACAAGACAACGCACATCGCAATGAAACTTGTGATTTTCATGGTGAAAGGAACCTTTTTACAACAGTTGATACTCCATAACCATGGTAAGTCATTTGGCGAATATATTCTTTAATTAAAATGAAGCACCAAAGGTATTAACTTCCTGCGGGCACACATCGGAAAATTGCCACCCCATTGGATATTAAACTCTCGGTAAAAGTGGCAGTCATGGCACCTGCAACAAAATTTCTTATCGTTGAATAAGCACTTGCGGTGTAATTGGAAGTGGGAACCTTCTTGTAATCGTTGTATCTGAACAATGAATAATTCTTTCCCGGGGTAAGCCCATTCACGGTCACAGATGCACTCAAGGTTGTTGGGGCGACCCCAGCAATCACATTTGGCTCGGTCCAAGAACCCAAAGTAATACTGACGGGAAGAGCCCTCGCTGAAGTATCCTGGATTCCCAGCACCGCACACCCGTAACAAATCTTGGTTGGAATACAAAAAGAATATTTAGCACCGTTGGCGAGCATGGACCTGACATCATTTAGAGTGGAAGCGGTTCGGATACTCACCTGACTGCTGAAACAATCATTAAAATAAAGCTGGTCAGTTGAAATATAAGTTGAGGGGCTAGAAGAAGTGAAACCTGTGGCAAGCATGATATGATCATAATCTGGATCACTTAAACCCTTTACAAAAGCCGTTATAAGCACGGGGTGCGATAATTTCAAATGTTGCTTCACCCAGCCGAAGTAGGTTTGGAACTGAGGAGATGCATACCCGTTGTAATTGAATTCGACAGAATTCAACTTTAATGCTGTTAAAACTTTTTGGGCGTTAACCGCGACAAGCAACTGGCTTTGCTGATTGGTGTTGATAATTGCCCTGCAAACATACTGCGACACATAAGTGCCAAAAAATAAAGCCGCTTGTTGAATGGAGCATTCCCCGCAGTAGCCATTTCTTTCATCCCATTGTCTTCTGGGGGCTATGGACATTCGTATGGTTAATGGGGCAGTCTGGGCATTTAAAATTCCAGCATAATTTAAACCCAGTGCTGATATTGTTGAAGCACCCAAAAATTTTCTACGCACCTGAAAGGCTAAAACTCCCATATTTCACCATTTTTATTTAAGAAATGACTTTAAAAATGACACTTTCTAAAAAGTAGGTCACAAAAATGCAGAAAGCAAAAAATTCGATGTAATAATTTAATATTTGTGAAAATAGAGTTTAGGCAAAATTGGTTTCATATATTTGTATCTTGATCTCATATTTTTAAAGTATATTTATTATCTCAAAGTGCCAATTATGCCCGCATTACATTCGCAACATTCTTTTTTAATAAATGCTTCGAGAGCTCATCATGCGAAATCTGATTGGATTTGTAATCTTTTTGTTCCTGGCCAATCAATTTATATGGGCCAGGGAAACAATGCCAAATGTGATTTTCATAATGGCGGATGATCTGGGTTGGAAAGACCTCGGCTGCCAGGGAAGTACATTTCACAAAACGCCCAATATCGATAAACTGGCAAGCCGGTCAGCACGGTTTACCAATTACTACGCCGCCAGCCCACTATGCTCACCCACCCGGTCAAGCATCCTTGCCGGGCTATATCCCGCCCGCACAGGTATCACTGCTCCGGTTTGTCACCTTCCCGCCATCCAATTGGAAAAAAAACTGGCAAAGGGAACTCCAAACCAAAAAGTTCTCAATGCGGACAGCCTCACCCGGTTAAAAACCGAATACACAACTCTTGCACAAGTATTCAAGGGCGCTGGTTATTCAACAGCACATTTTGGCAAATGGCACCTTGGTCATGGCAAGGGTTATGAACCCAAAGACAGGGGATTTGACATTGATATACCCAATACTCCCCGTGCGGCTGGGCCGGGCGGCGGCTACCTCGCACCTTGGAAATTTGTACAGAATGCAGGTTTCAAAGGTGCGGAAGGCGAGCATATTGACTCCTGGATGGCGGACCAAGCTGGCAAGTTCATCTTGGAGAACAAAGACAAACCATTTTATTTGAACTTCTGGCTTTACTCGGTTCATGGACCGTGGAATGCCCGTGCGGAAGATGTTGATCATTTCAAGAAAACAATCAATCCAAATTCAACCCAGCGTAATCCGCTCTATGCCGCCATGATCAAGGGCATGGATGACGCGGTTGGAATACTGCTGGATTCACTCGAGAAATCCGGGGCGATAAATAATACCATCATCATTTTAACTTCAGATAATGGTGGTTATGCCTATCCTCCCCGGGCCACAGAACCCAAGGGCTACGAGGAAATTCCAGCAACCAGCAACCTTCCATTACGAAGCGGCAAAGCTTCCAACTACGAGGGCGGTACCAGGGTTCCCTGCCTTGTCTGCTGGCCTGAAAAAATCAAGCCTTCCGTGAACGAATGCATTTTCAGCAGTGTGGATTGGTTTCCAACATTGGCAGCCATGGCAGGTCTGAAACTTTCAAACCTGCCCAAATTAGATGGTATGAATCAAACCCCGGCCATTCTTGAAGGCAAGCCTGTCCGCGAAACTGCTTATGTCCATTTCCCTCATGGAGGTGGAAATCAGGAAATCGAAAAACCGGGATTCTGGCCCGCTACCTGGGTCAGGCATGGAGATTGGAAGCTCATTCGTTTCTATGGAAAAAATGCTGACAATTCAGATTTATTTGAACTTTACAACCTCAAGAATGACCAGGGTGAAACAAAAAACCTGGCTTCCTCCAACCCTGAAATATTGCGTGAGCTAAAACAGAAGTTGGAATTGTTCCTCAAGGAAACCGATGCTGTTATTCCAAAAATCAACCCTTCATGGAAAAACTCCCCAAAGCAAGTCCCCGCAGCAAATGCCAACTGGCAAACCAGCAAGGACGCAATATTGGAAACCCAGCAAGGCCGGATGAAACTTACATCCAGTGGAGGCGACCCATTTGTTTTCATCCGTGAGATAAAACCCGGAAAGGGCCCTTACATGGTGACATTCCGCATGAAGTCCAACAGCAATGGCAACTGCCAGGTATTCTGGATGACCAATGAGGATAAAACTTTTTTCCGGGATCGATCCGTGGTCATCAAACCCGATCATGACAATGAATGGCATGATTATGAATTAAAATTCCCAGTTGAAAAAGCCCTCTCAGGCTTGCGTCTTGATCCATCAAGCGGACCGGGTGATATATTGATCGAGAATCTTCGTATCAGAGGTAATGATGGTAATATTCTCGCTGAATGGTTTACACCTTCGAAATAACCAAACGGTTCCATATTCTTCCTTATAATTTTTCCTCAACGGGGTAGCGATGAACTTTAAAAATGTCTCCCGGCGGGATTGGCTGTTATCACATTCAGCAGGTGCCGCCCTTTGTTTTTGCGAAGGCTTGCACTGTCTTGCATCTGCTCCTCCCAAGATCCGCAGGGTGCTTTACAATTTCGATGGCGATTCCTGCCTCTCCACAAAAGCCAATGGCAAAGGTCCCGTTGCCATTACCGTCGAGGATGTGAAACAACTGATCAGGGAAATCGCCTATGAGGGAAGCAGGGTTGACACAATTTTAGTATGCCTCAATGCCCAGGTGATGTACTACCCCACAAAAATCGGGACCATGCGCGGCACTTTATCAACGGATGAGGAACGCAAAAAATGGCCCCCATCAGAAAAACAAAGATTCGAAAACCTCAAGGCATTCTTTGATAACGGAATCGACCCTTATGCAATCATGCTCGCCGAGGCAAGGCGACTTGGGCGTGAAGCACTGCTCACCTTCCGCATGAATGACGATCATGGGGATGATTTTTTGCGAACCAAATTCCAGGTGGATCACCCCGATTATCGGCTAGGTAACGAAAGATACCGTGGCAAAGGCGCGCTTGATTTTGGAAAAGACGAGGTCCGTTCCCATATTTTCAACTTGATCGAAGAAGCAACCAAGCGTTACGAATGCGATGGCATCGAACTTGACTTCAATCGGTTCCCGACTTTCTTCAAGGATGGTTCCACCGCCTGGCGTTGCGAAAAAATGAACTCCCTGGTCGAAAAGATCCGCGGGATGCTTGACAAGTTAGCCGCTGAGCGAAACCGTAAACTGGTGCTTTCTGTTCGTCCACCTTCGAATTATGGCCGTACACCTCCCACTCCGGAAACCGCGAAATCACTTGGATGCGATGTGCCGACCTGGGTTGAAAATGGCTGGGTTGATTTTGTCTCCGTGTCGGAATTTTTTCAGGAACGAGGTGATCTTCCCTTAGCACTTTGGAAAAAAGCCCTCTCCAAGGTGCCCGTATATGGCGGGATCGAATGTAGGAAGGCGGGCGCGACCAAAAATCTCTCCGCGGAGCAATACCAATCCGCGGCTTTAAATCTTATGAAGTCGGGCGCGGATGGTGTTTATTTGTTTAATTTTTTCACCTCCCGTGAGGAAGGAGCAAACTCTTACGAACCACCGTTTGAAGTGCTTAAACAATTGGGTGTTTAATCAGAATAAATTTTACCATGGCGCATCAGGTCGTCATGGAACCTTTTCATGCACCATCCACACAGAAGAAGTTTTTTACTAACCTCGGCAATCTCCCTTAACAGTCCAGATAGCTTATTGGATACAGGAATCACGGCAGATCAACCCGATTGCAGCCCGAAAGCCTGATCATTTCAAATTCAATTTAAAGAAACATCGTCTTTCAGATATTTACATGCTTTTTTCATAGGTTGACCTATTTGGCCGACCTCCACCCTACAATTAAAACTTGAATACACGATCATTCGTTCCCCGGTAAAGGGCGTGATCGTGGACAGGAGGGTCAATGTGGGCCAGACTGTGATCTCAAGTCTGAATGCACCCGATTGTTTCTAATCACAAAGGATCTCAAAAAATTGCAGGTTTGGGCTTCTGTTAATGAAGCCGATGTTGGCCGTATTCAAAAAGGCCAGGCGGTTCGTTTTTCTGTCGATGCATTTCCCGGCGAAGAATTCAAGGGCGAGGTTGAACAAGTCCGACTTAATTCAACCATGACCCAGAATGTTGTTACCTATACCGTTGTCATTACAACCGATAACCCTGGTGGCAAGCTCCTGCCTACCTAACAGCGACTCTTAAATTTAAAGTTGGCAGAAGGTCTGATTCCCTGCTTGTTCCAAACTCCGCCCTAAGGTGGCAGCCTCCTTCCTTCCCTCTCATTAAACAACCTCTTTTTGACCATGGCACTGTCTGGGTCATGATCAATGGTTCCGTGGCACCTTTTCATTCATCGCTTTTATCTTTCTTAAACTCCATTACAAAGTTACAATTGTAAATCTGTAAGTAGTGTTTTTCATTGCCTGTGTTTATTTAATCTCCATCCGCTTCAGGAA
>SYCV01000025.1 GCA_005786805.1 Planctomycetia bacterium
GGCTTGGGTAACGAAGGGTAAGCCTTGAACTTCAACTGATTATGATCAAGCGCGACAAGAAAACAATCGGCATGATGTTTTTTGGAATCTGAACCGCCGATGCAAAGCATCCCCTCCTTGAGGGAAACACCTATTCCATAAGCGAGAGGACTCGGAAGCTTTCCGGCAATTTTCCAACTGGCATCGGGATGATCCAGCATGAAGATGGAATCATGCCAGATTTTCATGCCACCCTCCCAAGGTTTTTTATCAGGGAAGTTGGCACCACCCGCGACAACAAGCTTGCCTCCGACAACACCTGCAAAAGGTGATGCGAAACCTTCCTTGTCTGGCAAAGGCGGAAGTTTTTTCCACCCTTCCTGTTCAAACACAACCAAAGCCATGCCGGCCAATAGTATCAGCATTCAATCACTTTCCCGTTTGAAAATTCAACTTTTAAGATGCTTGGCGAAATGTGCCTTGGTTCTTTTCCACATCTCATCACTTAGCACATGCCCGGTTTTTTCCTCGATGAACCACGAGAAATTATCCCCTGCATTCATGTCTTCATACGCCTTCTTGATCAGGGGCATGGCGGCTTTGACTTCTTGAATCGGACTGCCATCGTCGGTTTCACCGAAATTTAAATGCAAGGGCTTGGGGGCGATAAGGCCGACAATATCAGGTATGTCGCCATGCGCTTTCCAGCCGGGAACATAATTGGGAAAGCAATGAAGCAGATTGGTTCGTTCCATGGCTTGATAGGTGGGCATGCAGCAATTACCGACGAGTGCTTTTAATCTTGGCTCCCAGGGGCCGATCTGCCAGGTGTGTGTTGATCCCATGGAATGGCCATAGCATCCCAACTTTTGTGGGATCACCTCGGGGCGGGAAGAGATGTAATCAACCGCCCGCTTCATATCGAGGATATTTTTCCAGGCGAGGCATTTACCTTCGGTCACATATTTGCCAAAAAGAAACCTTTCAAGTTCCCCGCCCTTGAGCACTTTTTTGGAGCCCGGCACGATACGGTTGTTTCGTTCGCCAAAGCCGGCGGCATCTGGGCAAAGCACCACATACCCCTCCTTTGCGAGCGCGACGCCAGTCATGTGCATTTTGCCGAAATTCGGGGAGCGGACACCCGCGGGTTCATCCTTGCCTACATCATATTGGCCGGCATGCTGGTGCCAAAGGCAAATGCCAGGCACCTTGTTTTTGGCATCCACCTTGTCAGGGATGAGCAACCAGGCCGCGATCCTCTCCGTGGGTTCCACAAGGTAATTAACCCGTATAAGCTGATATCCATCCTTCTGCTCGGTTTTTTCAACCTTAGCGTCAAGTGAAACCGCCTCAGGCCAGGGACCGCCCAGGCATTTCTGCAGAATCTTTCTTTTATTTTCAACATCAGGAGAAGCATCGATCATGTTGTTTGCCCTTGAAAATTGAATGGGAAACATTGATGCCAGCGAGGCGTAAATGAGAAAATTTCTTCTGGAAGTTGATACCGCATCAAAGATTTGATCCATTCCCATTTGCACTGACTCCTTCTTGAAAAGCATCTGGATGGATCCAAGTTCCATCATTGGGGACGAAGTATCAAGCCATTTCCCTGCAAAGTTGCCAACAATACCACAGGCATCGCGGATGATGAAAAAAGCTTTTCCAGAGATTCCCCTTAAGGGTGGAGGAAATGGAACCATCCCGGTTAAGGTAGCCAAACCATTCCCCATGCGCGGGGTCCTGAAAATGTGCAAAAGCCCAATTGCGGACTCGCTCATGCCAGGTTAAATATTTGGAATCTCCGGACAACTGCCAGGCAAGAAGTGTGGCGATGAGGGCCTCATCATGTGGCCACCAGAATTTCATCTCGTGCCAATATTCCTGGACAGGCCTGTTGAACACATCCCGGAAATAAAACAAACCACCATGTTTCTCATCCCACCCACGCTTCCACATCCAGTCGAGCATTTTCAAACCCATCTCGATAAGTTTTTTATCATTGCGATGTTTCCCCTCATGAAGGACAAACCACGCCCCCTCGATTGCATGGCCAGGGTTTAAAGTCCTGCCATCAAAATGATCAATTATGGCTCCATCAGGTGAAACCATTTCCATCACACATTCAATCTCGGGCTTCATAAAAAACTTTTCTATGTCATCAAGGCAACGATCAATCCAGCGGTTCAAATCCGGGTCATCGCCCAGATGCAACCTTAATTCCTGGGCGGTAACGATAGTGATCATGCGCGGCCCCATGCCGATCGCGGGCCTCTGTGATGTGAATTTTGGAGGCATCAGGCCGGGGGTGAAATTCCAACGGGTGAAGAATTCAAAAAGATCCCTCGCCTTTTTGGAGGAAGCCTTGGAACCCGTGGCGCTGGCATGAGCGGCAAAGGCGATGGAGGCAAATGATTCGCTGTAGGCATAACGCCTCTTGCGTATGGGTGCCCCATCCCGCGCAAGGTGAAAAAACATCCTGCCGTCGGAATCAAAGCCATGCTTGTCAAGAAAAGCCAAGCCTGATTCAGCCCATTGAAGCCAGAGGGGATTTTTCTCAACCGTGTTATACAGGGTAAGGAGCATCCAGCTCATCCTGCCTGTTGCCCAGACCGATTTATCGGTATCCATGCAGGTGCCATCTGCGTCCACGCAATGAAGGAATCCACCATGTGTTTGATCCACACATCGTGGGAACCAAAACGGGACACAGTCGTTAAGCAACATATCCCTGTAAAATTCACCAAGGTTGGCGAGATTCATTTCCTGGCTTCACCTTCAAGAATCCACTCTGGGGAAAAGCGCGCAAACGAAAGTGTTTCAATACCCGAACGGGCCCCGCATTCATAAAGCACCCCGATGCTGCCATCGTTCAAGACTGTCATGCATGAATAAGAGGAAGGCCTCGGGTCAATCAATTTCCCCTTGTTCCAAGTTTTGCCATTATCGGAACTGGCGCGTACCGTGAGAGCCACCCTTTGCTTGGAAGATGCGGGATTTGAGAAAAACAAAATACCGTTTGGATGACTGATAAGGCTTGCCATGCAGGTGGGATCATCAACCACAGACCAGGTCTCCATCCATTTGCCCCCGGAAAGACCAGAGGCTGGTTGAAAACGAGCCCATGCCCTTTTCCCGCTCCGGGATTCATCCCGCATTGTCAGGAGGAGAGAACCATCCTTGAGCTCCGCTATCTGGGATTCACTGGTGGGTTGTTTCCCAGGAATCGCAGGTGGGGAAATAGTCCAGGTATCACCCGAATCGGTGCTGAAAATAAAACAGGAATGAGCCACGCCATTGGATTCACGATATTGGGCGGGAAACACAAGGGTGCCATCCTTCAGTTGAATTCCATTTCCCGGGCCTTGGAAACAAAGCC
>SYCV01000154.1 GCA_005786805.1 Planctomycetia bacterium
CAAACAAACCCATTTGATCAATTCGTTCGCTGCGGAAATCCCGTTCAAGGTCGATGGATTCAAAAACAGCATCGCGTGCAAAGGCGTGATCAGCGCGAAGTGAAAGCCAATCACGGGTGGATAAGCCAGTGCCTTTCCTTGATGCAAAAACCCTGGCTGTGGTCAGGGTTTTACAGATCGTTTGTAACGCGCCTTCGTGATTCATTTCATGCAAATCTGAGCCGGCCTCGGGGTGTTGGAATTGGCCTACCCATTTCTTGTGCCGTTTGAATCCATTCTTGGATTACTTTTTCAGCATTGACAACTGCTTCAGCGTAGGAAGCACCATCAGCCATGCAACCTGGCAGTTCGGGAACTTCAACAATAAATGTTTGGTCTTCCTCGCTCCAAAATAAAATCAATTCATATTTACTCATCGGAATGATCCCCTAGTTTGTACCTTAAAATTATATTTCGAATTTGCTTCACCTGATAAGGTTTCGACATGGAACCTTTTGGTTGTAAATTCAAAATCTCTTAAACACTATTTTTTGTCAAAATGTGATGATCACCTTTGATTCGTAATAAAAAACCAAGTTTATTAAGCAGATTGATTAAATCTGAAAACCTTATATTGGCATCAGATTTCCCACTTAAAATACTTTGAAGAATCTTATCATGTTTTCCCAAAGATATTTCACTCCATTCGGTTTTGCTTAATTTGACATCCAAAATCATAAATCATATTCAATTTGTGTTTAATTTGCAAATGTACCCTTTTTATCAGATTAAGTATTTGGGTTAGCTGATTATTTCTCCTGCATTTGTTTCAGGGAAATGGGCGGGCCTTGAAAGCTGTATCTTGCTACCATGAACCAGAATGCCAGCAGAAAAATGGTGATCGCAATCACTGCGTAACCTGCTTTTTCATTGGGTGGCTGGATGCCTATGCAAACAATCCCGAATGAGGCAATCGTGCTTAATAATGCCATTGGTTTGAACCACATTCCCAGGTGCCATGGGCCCATGATTTTCCAACTTTTGCCATGTGCAAAAAAACCAGCCAGGATAGGCAGCATGTAGGAAAGATAAAGCAGGATGGTCGCGGCGGCGGCTATGGTGTCATAAAGGTGCGAATAAAGTGTAAATAGAATGGCGGTGATGCAAACCAAATAAATGGCGTTGGTTGGCACTTGGGTTTTAGGGGAAACCCGCTTGAAGAAGTTGGATAAAGGCATGCCACCATCCCTGGCAAAGGCAAAAACCATCCTCGAGGCTGCCGTTACAACCGACATGCCACATAGGTATTGAGAAAGAACGATGGCAATGAATGCGGGTACCTGTAAAAGTTTGGGGAGCGATTGTTCCACGATAGTGACAAACGCCTGGTCTCCTTGCATCGCGATATGCCTCGGGTCATCAATCACAAGGATGGCAACTGAAAGCAGAATGTAACCTGCGATGCTCGAAACCACGACCGCCTGCATGATTGCCTTGGGTACCGCGGATGCAGCGTTCTTAGTCTCTTCAGCGGCGTGAGCGGATCCATCGAATCCGGTGATGGTGTAGGCGGGAAGCAGCATCGCAAGAAAAAACAGCCAGGCGATGGATTCGGTTGCGGGCCAAACTTGTTTATCTCCTTCAGGGAGGCCACTGAAGTTCTCGAATTGAAATAATCTCTCGGGATGCACAGGCCCGCCAAAAGCCAGCAGCAGAACAATCAATATGACGGTCACTACTAGAATCCAATATCCGCTGAAGACAGTCATGGGATTGACGATGCGCATTCCAAAAAGGTTGAATGCGAGTTGGGAAAAAGTGATGATGGAAACAGCGGCAATCTGCGCTAGGTCGCCAAGATCCTCGCTTCCGAAAATACTGCTTTCGATGAAGTTCCAGGTACCGACATTGATTGCAGCCAGGATGATAACGATCCCGGTGAGGTTGAACCATGCGGTGAGCCAGCCCCAACCCCTGCCGCCCAGTAGGGAACCCCAGTGATAAAGTCCACCCGCGGTGGGAAACGCAGAGGCGATCTGCGCCATGGCTGCAGCGACCGCGAACGAAAATAAACAAGCCACAGGCCAGCCAATTCCAATGGCTGCGGGGCCGATGGCGCAGTAACCCACATGGAACGAGGTTATGCCCCCCGCCAGTATGCAAATGATGGACAAGGAAAGTGCGTAATTGGAAAACGCATTGAACCCACGGAAAAGCTCCTGCTCGTAACCCATCCTGGCGAGGTCTTTTTGGTCTTCAGTGGGGTGGTTTTTATCGTCAGCCATCAAGCATCCTTTGAATTTTCCAGAAGTGGCATAATGTTTTCCATCACCTTGAAAGCCCTATCCCTGCCACAAAGCTGGGAACCCTTCATGATCTCGTTTTTCTCAAGCCAGGTTTGGAATTCAGGCGCTGCCTTCAGCCCAAGCAAAGACTTTACCATGGCTGCGTCGTGATAGCTTGTGGTTTGATAACCAAGCATCACGTCATCTCCTGATGGCACTCCCATGATGTGATTAACCCCTGCGTTGGCAAGCAGCACAAGTAGGTTGTCCAGCGAATTGTGATCAGCCTCGGCATGGTTGGTGAAACAAACATCAACTCCCATGGGAAGCCCAAGCAATTTTCCCATGAAGTGGTCTTCGAGCCCGGCACGGATGATTTGGCGTTCATCAAAAAGATACTCCGGACCAATGAAGCCGACCACGCTGTTCACAAGAAAAGGGTCCAATGTTCTTGCCAAGCCGTAGGCGCGGGCCTCGAGAGTGAGCTGATCAATTCCATGATGTGCGTTGGCGGACAGCGAACTACCCTGGCCGGTTTCAAAATACATGACTTGGTTGCCCACCCAATTAACATTGCGAATGGCATGATGCTCCAGCACTTGCTCTTTGCCTTCCTTGAGCAGGCCAAGGGAGATGCCAAAGCTATCGTTTGTTTTTTGCGTGCCCCCGATGGACTGGAATAAAAGATCAACTGGGGCGTTTTTTTTCATCGCTGCAAGCTGGGTGGTGATGTGTGCCAGGCAGCATCCCTGGGTCGGGATATCCAGCGAGGTGATAACATGATCGATGGATTTTAAAATCGCGGAAACGGATTCAATCGAATCCACCGCGGGGTTGACCCCTATCACGGCATCGCCCGCCCCCATAAGCAGGCCATCTATGGTGGAAGCTGCAATGCCGGCGGTGTTATCCGTTGGGTGGTTTGGTTGGATTCGAACGCCCAAAGTGCCTGTAATACCTGTTGTGTTCCTGCATCGTGCGATGTTTTTTATTTTTGCAGCTATCGTGATCAATTCCTTGTTGGAAAGAAGCTTGGTGACTGCCGCCACCATTTCCGGGATAAGAGCCCATTGCAGTTTTTTAAGTTCTTCTCCCTGGGGTAGGCTCTGTAATAAAAATTCCCGAAGCTCTCCCACTGTAAGCGAGGCAAAAGGCTTGAAGGAGACGGCGTCATGGGTGTTGAAAATTAATTTTGAAACATCATCACTGTCAGGGTCGATAACCGGGAGGGAAAGGAATTCCTTCAGGGGAAGGTCCGCAAGGGCCATTTTTGCCGCGATCCGTTCTCTTTCATTTTTTGCTGCGATTCCCGCGAGTAAATCTCCAGACTTGGGTTCATTGGCCTTTGCCAATAAATCCCCGAGATCCGGGAAGTTGAATCTTTCGCCACGAATCAAATGATTGTAAGCCATTGCAAAATCCGTGTTAAAGAATCAGATAATCGAACATCAGTAACTGAGGGGACAACCATTAAATCCTAACTTATTTGCTTTAGCGCGCTTTTTAATTCCTTAAGAAGCACTTCCACATTGCCATGCGTGTTGTAGCCATGGATTGCAATTCTCAATCGCCCAGCATTACCCATCACATGAATATTTTTTGATCGCAGATGCGCATGGATAGCATCGGCCTTGGGATGTCGAAACGCCAAAATGCCCGCAACATGGTCTGGGTTGGTGGGCGTTATCAGTTCGATGGGTAGTTTTGCCAGCTCTTCAAGGCAGTGCAAAACCAAGGGTCTTGTTGCAGCTTCAATTTTTTCAACACCAACTGATTGGATGTATTGCAGGCCGGCGCGGATGGCATAAATGGCGGGGTAATTTGGCATGCCCACAGCAAAACTTGCAGCCCCCGGCTTGCTTCTTGCTTCGGTGAACCTGTTGGCGCCGAAAGGTTCCTCCAGGTTGAACCACCCGCCAGCTGGTGCGGTGAAAGAATTGTTTTTGGCGGCAGGCACTCCGACCAAGCCACCACCATGGCTTGCAAGAATCCACTTATGGGTGCTGCTGATGATCAAATCAACGCCTTGAAGTTGTAGCGGGATTCTTCCCAAGGCCTGGGTGACATCCACAGACAAAAGGCTCGGTGAATGCTTTCGCACGGTTTCGACAAGTGTGGGAATGGATATTTTAAAGCCGTTGAGAAAGCTGACGAGAGAAACATTCACCAGCCTGG
>SYCV01000155.1 GCA_005786805.1 Planctomycetia bacterium
CGGTTTTGCCAACACCGCTGGGGCCAACCAGCATAAAAACACCGACAGGCAGGCGGGGATCGGTTAGTTTTGCCCGGGATGTTTGGATTCGTTCTGCAAGAATATCCATTGCGTGATCTTGCCCAACGACTCGACTTTTAAGCGTGTTTCCCAATTCAAGCAAGGAGTTGATTTCGTTTCGAACCATTTTTCCTAAAGGAATACCTGTCCAACCTGAAACAATTTCTGCAACAACGCTTCCATTGACAACAGGGTGAACTAGAGGTTTTTCACCTTGAAGTTTGGAAAGGGATTCATTCTGTGATGCTAATTCTGCACGAAGAGATTGCCTATCAATATCTGATAGTGGGTTTTCGGCTTTATCATTAATCGGGGTGGAAAGTTTTTTTCTTAGATCCCTGATCTTGGTAACAAATTCTTGTTCCTTGGCCCAATTTTCTTCCAGCATTGCCTTTCTAGCTTTTTCTTTTTCAAGCTGGCCTTTTAAATCAATCAATTCCTCGCTATGAGTAGTGCCAAATTGAGTTTCTTTTTCCCAGATGGAAATAGTTGTATTTAAGCGATCAATTTCTCGTGTGGAATCTTCGATTGCTGGTGGGATGGTGGATTGGCTCAAGGCTACTCTTGCGCATGAGGTATCAAGTAAGCTGATTGCCTTGTCAGGCAGTTGCCTGTCCGGAATATATCTCTGAGAAAGGCGCACTGATTCTTCAATTGCTTCGTCCAAAATTGAAACGCCATGATGTTTTTCAAGTGAAGCTGCAATTCCGCGTACCATATCAACAGCTTTAGCTCGGTCTGGTTCTTCAACGCGAATTAATTGAAATCTTCGCTTTAATGCTGGATCATCTTCAAAAGATTTTTTGTATTCATCAAAAGTGGTAGCTGCAACTGTGCGTAACTCGCCACGGGCAAGTGCTGGTTTCAAAAGGTTCGCAGCATCCCCTGAGCCCGCTTGGCCACCTGCGCCAATTAAAGTGTGGGCTTCATCAATAAATAAAATGATTGGTGTGGGCGAAGCTTGAACTTCGCTGATAACAGATTTCAATCGATTTTCGAATTCGCCTTTGACGCCCGCACCGGCTTGTAGCAGTCCAATATCAAGCGAGCGTAACGATACATTTTTAAGTTTATCGGGAACATCTCCTTTTACAATTCTTAATGCAAAGCCTTCAACCACTGCAGTTTTACCCACCCCAGCTTCGCCTGCAAGGATAGGATTATTTTGTCTGCGTCTGGTTAAGATGTCGATAACTTGTCTGATTTCTGGGTCTCTGCCAAGAACAGGATCTATTTTACCCTGCCTTGCGATTTCAGTCAGGTTTTGCGTGAATTGGTCTAAATTCGGAGTTTTGGAATTAGGGTTTACTTTTCCAGGGCCACCAGAAGAAGATGAACCATCATTCCCAGAAGCCATTACTCCGGGGTTTTCTTTGCTTTCCTGAAAAAGCATGGGAAGTTCTGCAATCAATTTGTCGGTTTTTATTTTACCCAGTTCAGAGCTTGAGGATTTCACCCTAGATGCTAGATCACGATCTGATAAAGCTGCAGCTAAAAGATGACCCGACCGAATCCGAGATGCATTAAAATCAACCGAAGCAAGCAACCAAGCCTGACGGATAAGTTCAGATATATCGGGGGAAAGTTGGGGTGCTCTTCCATTACCCGTCTTCAGCATATTAAGGCTGGCGTTCAGATCTCGCGCAAGTTTACCTTTGTCGATTTCGTTTTGATTTAAGATAAGCTCAATATCTGTATCTTGGGTTTCAAGTAGCTTCAATAACCAGTGTTCGATTTCAACATTAAAATGAGTCTTGGAAAGGCAAAGCCCCGCTGCACCCTCAAGGGCTCGCAAGGTTAAGGGATTCAATTTGCCCGTAAGGGCTTTTAAATCGTTCGCTACCATTTGATTAAATCCATCCATCTTTTAAGTTTTAAGAAATTACTAAATTACGCCATGAAAGAATGTCGGATTCGTTATCGCCTGCCAGGAATAATTTCCTACCAAAGCCACGCATCAACCCGTTTTCCAGTTCTTGCCAATCGTTTTCCCTACCCAAACGCACCATATCCGATGAATGTTCATGGCTTCCCAAATAAAGCCCAGGCATGTGCACTGCGCCAGCTTCGCCAGTTTTCAAAGTAATTTTAAGTGGTATGAAAATAAGGTCTCGGGGAAACTTGGGGGCTGATATTTCAAGACTTGCAATATCTTCAAGCGGAACCCAAAAGTATTTATCCGAGGAATATACTTCAAGGATATTTGCAAAAAGATCATCAGCATCGCGCAAACCTTCGAAAGCAACACCATCAAGAATGCCTTTTATGGCAGGTGCTTTATCATTAGCTTCACTTATCAGGGCGCTTGCACCTTTAAAGTCTTTAGAGCCTAGGGCTTGAATACCTTGAATTCTTGTTAAAATGGGGCCAGAGGGTTCTGAGAAAAATTCCGGCTTGGTGCCTGTGAATATTTCGCGCCTTTGTTTTTCTGCAGTCAAGCAATTCCGATAGGCAGAAATAGCAAGCATTTCCTCTGTCTTTTCGTATTCCAAAGCGTTTAGCTGTTTTTTAGCCCGATCTAAATCGCCCGCAAAGGATAATAGTTCGAAAAGGAACAGCCTTTTGTTCTGGTTTCCGGGGTTATCTTTTACAGAATTCGTTTGTTCATTGATTGCATCCTGTAATTTACCGTCCTTAAACAAATCTGAAGCATTCATCTGTTTGACTCAATTAATGGTTTCAATATATAACCTATTCTTTTCTCTATTATTTATTAACCATAGTCAATTTAATTGTCTATTACTTGGTAACATTTTGTGTGATTTAGTCTTCTTTTTTGCAGGATGAATGACAATCCTGGATTATAGCAAAGAGCGTTTTCTTGATTTATTTAGCTTTCGTTAAAATGCGTTCGAGCAGTTTTATTTCCGTTTTGGTTAAGACCGGGTTTTTGCCTGCAGTTCAAGCGATGTTGGGTTCGCTATTGTCCGCCATAACACCCGGTATCCGAGAAAAACCATCATAGCAATCAGGTTTTTTGGTTTTTATTGACGATGAAAACTATTAGATTAGAAAGATTGGTTTTATTATTAGTTGTTTAAAGGGTGGATTAAAGCTGAATAATTGATGAACCGTAAGTTCAAGATAATTATCAATTAGAAATCATTAAGGAACAAGAAAATGGCAAACTATGTTGTATTTTTTGCAGGTAGTGGGCAAAAAGTAAAAGATGACAAACATGTTTATAATAGCTGGGGTAAAGGTTTATGGGAAAGCGATGGGAAATACATTGGGATTTACAATGATGGCGTAGGCGAAGCCGAGGGTACCAGCGGAACAACGGGCGCTGGTTGGGCGAAAGCCATTGAAAGTTCAATGAATGGAATCCCGTCCGCTCCGCAAAAAGTCATCGTCGTTGGAATGAGTCGCGGAGGTGTTCAAGCGGTTATCTTTGCGCATTGCGTTAAGGATAAGTTCCCTGCAACAGAAGTTTTTGTATTTGCTGTTGATCCCGTCGATGGCGGACATATCCAAAACGAGGGGTCCTTTGATTTGCGAGATAACAGGAATCTTATGGCAAGAGTGACGACTGGACTGGGATTTGCTAGAGGAACCCGAGGCGACCTCAAAAAGAAATACAACCTTCAAGATGATGCACCCAAAACAATTCCTACTAATGTAAAATTTTATCTTAGTGTTCTAGCCCAGTTTAAAGGAAATACGCGGGCATTTTGGGGATTTACACCGCAGGCTCCTGAACTCGGAAACTTAACTTGTACCGTGCCCCACCAAACCTACGAATTACCTGGCGATCATGGCTATGGCGTATATACCGGAAATGAGAAAAAGAAAAAAGGAATCTACGGATTCCGGACCAAAGTAGATGTTTATGACCCTAGTAGAGGGGCTCGCGGTAAAGTCACTAGGGAAATGTTTTCTTATCACCTTAGGGAAAGAGGGTTTACCCAAAATTTTTCTCTTGGATTTGATCTGATGCAGGCAATGGAATATTACTGCCAAATCGCAATGGAGGATCTAAGCGGAAGCCAAGGGCAAGGCAATAAGAATAGGTCAGAATTTAGCTTTTTAGAAGCTTCACGAAGGGCGGGTACAAATTGGGGTGATTCTTTCAATGCTTCCCCAGAAAACAGATGGCATAAGGGACGAGGGCATTTAATTAAATCAACTGAAGCAATACGCGGAAAGGGCTATTTCGTTAATTCACGACATAGGCAGATTTACATTGAATTAGAGTCCAGGTTACAAGCCATATTCCTTTCTCAAGGTACCGCCACAGATGGGGCCACCGCCATGCAGCTTAAGCACAGTTACCCTAACATACTTCCTTGGATGCTAAAAAACGCAGAGTTTGCTAGAGACCGTGAGGCTGACAAAAAGTCTTTCGTCGAATTTATCCAATTGCTTGAAACCATGTTTTAAGCAAAATTG
The DNA here is from genome assembly GCA_005786805.1 of Planctomycetia bacterium. Taxonomy (GTDB): domain Bacteria; phylum Planctomycetota; class Planctomycetia; order Gemmatales; family Gemmataceae; genus UBA969. The sequence continues at coordinate 4,450 of SYCV01000155.1, forward strand.
ATATATGCCGATCTGACTTCTTTTCCCGTAGTGAGAGGCATTGGCGGGTTTATCGGTCTAAATCAACAATAGTGCTAATTGAGTTAATGTGAACTGCGTTACCTGCAGTATGGCTACCCATGCAAGAAATAAAAGTGAATTCAAACAGGTTTTTTCTTGTACGAGTTCGATATAAAATTTTTGTTAGGCCTTTGTTATTTACTTGTAGCCTTGATTATTTTCTTTCAATTCGAAGCATTAGTTATTGATAACGGTGGCAGGTAACTGGGCTGGCGCTTTTTTGTCGATGGTTTCATGCTCTAGGTTTAGTAGGTCGTTCCAACTGACTTCTTTTTGTTCTGGTGGCGCTTTTTGTGCAGATGCAAAGATATCAAACAGCCCTCTTTTACCGGTAATACCTGCAGGCACTTCTTTGGTTTTATACAATTCCAATGTTTGCACTGCATTGGCTATGATTGTTGAGGCCGAGCATTTTTCAAGATTTACATAATATGCAGCAAGTTGAAATTCTTTGTCTGAATTGATGGCTGCGCCAACTTCCTTGGGCTTTACTGGCGGTTCGCCTGAATAAAATAGATTAATTTTTGCTCAAATATTATTGGTATGAGTTGCGCAATTCTAGAAAATATTATCAGCGTGACTATTTACTTAAGGTAAAATTATGGTAACTTTGACCACTAATTTATTTTATTTAAGAGGGCAAAGCTGTGTCTAATACCTTAACCATATTCTTTTGCGGAACTGGAGCAACATCTCAAGGTTTTCAAAATCGTGATTTTCATTCTGGCGAACTCGTAGCTACATTGTATCAAAATTGCGTTGGTGAACCTTATATTGATAAGTTGATTTTCGATGGCCCCGGAAGTGGGAATTTGAGAGAACATGAGAAATGGATTGAATCTGATAACCGAACGGAAGCAATGGGTATCGCGAGAGGTTGGGGATGGGAAAATAATGTTCAAGCTGCGGTTACTGTTGCCCTTGCCCATGTGAATCATGAAACATATGTAAGTCTAAGAGGGCTGAGTGTTAAAAATCTCCAGCCTTATTGGGTTCCTGACGAATACAGGACAAAATGCCTCGCTTGTGGTAAGGGCTTTGGTACATTTACTAGGAAAAGTCATTGCCGTAAGTGTGGTGAGATTTTTTGCAGTGCTTGCATGTCGTCAACTGAACTATCTATGGAGCATTTACTCACCGACAAGTACACCCTTTATATTGAAAATTCTTATAAAGCGTTAAAACCGGGTAAGGGAAAAGTTTGCAAAACATGCTTTGATGACAGACAATCTGAAATTAGCAAATTGCGTAATGAAATTGCTGTATACAGAAAAAAACATCCGCTTACAACTATCAATCTTATTGGTTGGAGCCGTGGTGGCGCAACTTGTATTATGTTTGCCAATGCATGTGCTGAAATTGAAGCCTTTAATAAAATTGAATTTAATCTTTTTACTCTTGACCCTGTGCCTGGTTACGGTGCTATGGATAAAGAACGCATTACTTTAAAGGCGAATGTTAAAAATTATGCTTCTGTTATTCAGATGGATGAGGTTACGAAAGCGTTCGCTCCTGTAATTCCTCAAACTGTTGATACGACAAAATGCCATCTTTTTCCGATGCCGGGAAGGCATGCTACTGGGGTGGGAAATGCGGCGTTGGATGGCGAAAAAGGTAAGAAGAATAAACACCCGAACCCACTTTTTCTCACAGCAGAGGAACCAGGTTATGTAACCAGAGATTTAGCAGAGATTTTTCTTGAAGATTGGGGGACTGAGCTCATTAACAAACTTGATTTAAAACCAGAACAAGTCATGAATTTATACGATAGGATGTTGAAAAAAGATATTGAATTTAAACGAATGCACGAGTCTACTTATCTCCCTGGTTCCCAAGGTAATCTTTTTGGTCCAAAAGTTAGGGATATATGCGAAGGGGGAAAATACAAGCCAATAACTGAGGTCAAAAGATTGCAATGTGGCTTTTTTATTAATATCCATCATCAAAAGCATGTATACGATCGTTGGCCGATCCTTGAGCCTATTTGGTCCGTGATGGTTATTAGCAAAAAACCGAAAAAAAACGAAGAAATACATCAATTGCAAGAAAGACTATGCAAAAGGTTAGAAATAATCCCTCAATTTGAACAAGTTGCGCCGGGCCTTTTTGGGTGTATCCTTGAGAGGGCGACAAAATATTGGGAATCACGGTTGGTGATACATAATTTAGAAGCCGCAGGTCTTATGTAGGATCGCCTTTTTTTAGTGATTTTTAAAGTTCGCTAAAATCAAATCTAATAGATTTAATTTTGCTTTACTTTTGTTTAATTACACACTGGTTGTTTCGGTTGATTATTTTCTTTCAATTCGAAGCATTAGTTATTGATAACGGTGGCAGGTAACTGGGCAGGCGCCTTCTTGTCGTTGGATTCCTGTTTTGGGTTTAGTCGATCGTTCCAACTGACTTCTTTTTGTTCTGGTGGCGCTTTTTTTGCAGATGCAAAGATATCAAACAGCCCTCTTTTACCAGTAATACCAGCAGGCACTTCTTTGGCTTTATACAATTCCAATGTTTGAACTGCATTTGCTATGATTGTTGAGGCAGGGCATTTTTCAAGATTTACATAGTATGCAGCAAGTTGAAATTCTTTGTCTGAATTGATGGCTGCGCCAACTTCCTTGGGCTTTACTGGCGGTTCGCCTGGGAATTCCGGCCTTACTGGGTTTGATTTTTCTTTGTAACATACTAAGCAATGCTGCAGCGAGTTGATCGCCTGTTGCCTAACCCGGTCTGAATTTTCTGCAGGGTTTCCATCCTTTGTTGAAGCATTTATGCAAATGGTTAAGGCTTCAATCATTTTTTTTGTACAACAACAACCCGAACCTATAACCATTGCAGCTTCATGCCTAACGCATTCATTTTTATCTGTTCTTAATGCATTAATTAAAGCCAGTTCAGTTTCGGGCCACCAATTGCAATCAACCTTTGCTAGGCATCGGACTGCTGCTCTTCGTGCGTGTGATTCTTCTGTATCTCCAGCAATGATTGCACAAGCCCCCTGTGCGGAAGCACTGGATTTCTTCATGTCGGCTGGTGGGATTGGAGGGCAGCATGGTTTAATACAACCGCCCGTGGCAAGGCTTAAGGGCAGCATCATGTTACTGATAATCTTTCCTAGGCAGCACTTACAGAATTTTGCTTTGAGTTTTTTTACTTGTTCTGCGCCAGGGAGAAGCTTTGTATAGATGTTGGATACTTGGCCAGTGGCTGATGATGCGCTACTTGCCGCTTCTTGTGCGCTGGCAAATGCCAGCATTATGAAAGACAACCCCAAGGTTAAAAGTAGTTTGGATAAGAAATTCATGATTGCATTTCCGCAACAGCAAATCGGTAAAAAGTAAACTATTATATTTGATCGGAATATTTGACTTCTGATTTTAATAAAAGTAGGAATTTTTCCCAAAGGGAAAGATGGGAGAAATGGGATAAGGTTTTTCGTCGTAAGCAGGGGGGAAATTTTTCTATCAGGATCGCGATAAAATTAGCAAGGAGCTTGATTAAGCGATCCAAATACCATTAAGGCCTGAAGGGTTCGAAACGAAGTAAGTGCTAATTAAGTCAAGGCTAGGAAAAGACCAAACGCTAAGAACGGGCCCGCCGCCTGGGCCAGCACCTGTTAAAATATCAAGATATGGGTCATTGTTGCCATAGCCAACTGCTACCCGAACCGAGCCCATAAAGTCAGTTGGATAAGCGAAATACACATTGATTTGAGCACCATTTAGGCTGTTAAAAATGCCTACAACTGGGCCGCCACCTGCCCCTGCTCCGGTAACTACTTCTACATTGCCATCGTTGTTAAGATCTCCCGCGGCAACAAAAACACCGCCGGTGAATTGGGAACTATAGGCGTACCATTGGCTAATGACGCTACTGGTTGCAACATTAAACACTTTGACTAAAGGGCCACCACCTGGGCCAGCGCCGGTAATGATATCGCAATAACCATCTCCGTTTACATCTGCTGAAGCAACGGTGATTCCACCTGTAAAGGTTGATTCATAGGCAAAGAAAGAAGCAAGAGTGGAAAGGTTTTGCCCGCTGAAAACGGTGACTACGGGCCCGCCGCCAGGTCCAGTGCCTGCGATAATGTCATCAAAGCCATCATTATTAACATCACCTGCTGCGACAAAAACGCCACCGGTGAAACTAGAACTAAAAGCAAAGAATGCAGCAAGAGTTACTCCAGTTACCGAATTAATGATGGCAATGGCTGGGCCACCGCCTGGGCCAGCGCCTGCAACCACTTCGTCGATCCCATCTTGGTTGTAATCCATCCTTGTGATTGAAATATTGCCGTTATAAAATGGGAAGGGATAAACAACATTTCCCAATGCCCCGGTAAAAGGGTTGACTAATTGAATGCCTGTTTGAGCGTTGCCTGTTCCAGAAATACTTGTTGATGCCATCAAGGGTGGTGCAATGGTGTTGATGATAGTGCTTACAACATTAGAGGGGTTGCTTTGCGTGCCGTAAGCATCGGTAAACGCATTAACAGGAACATAAATTGAACCGGTGGTGTAGGTAGCCACGGTGGGGGTGTAGGTTGCAGTGTAGAGAGTGCCACTGCCTGAAAAATTGGAGAGAGTGCCACCGGTAACTACGACATCAGCAAGTACAAAGTTAGTGGATGACGCAGATAAGGTAAATGTAATGGTTGCGGTTTGGTTGATTCGAAGAATGGTTTGGGTTGTGGTGATCGTGATATTTACAGGCGTTGCGCTATAAGCATAGGTTGCATTGGAGTTAGCAGCACTGGTGCCATCGATGGTGGTTACTACAACGCTAGCGATAGTTCCTAAAGTTCCAGGAGGTGTGACTGCGGTAATCATGGTAGAGGACACAAGCACGACATTGGTTGCAGCAAGCCCGCCAATAGTAACCGTGGCGCCCGAAACAAAATTGGTACCAACGATAGTAATGGGGGTTCCTCCAGAAGGAGTTCCCGAACTTGGGGTAACGCTTGAAATTGTGGGCCCGATGATAGTTGCGACCTGAACTGCAGCACCACTCGAACCACCAAAAGAAGTAACAATTGCAGTAAGGGCACCAGCAGCCGGTTGAGTAGAATAAGTTACGATTAACTGGGTTGCAGTTGCAGAGTTTACAGTACCAATAGCACCGTTATTGAAGGTTACGGTATTACTGGCAGGAGTAGTTGCATTAAAGCCAGTGCCTAAAATAGTGATGGATGGCACAACACTTGCGATATTAGCGTTGCTGAAAGTTACAGTTGGCGCAGCAACAATAGTTGCGACTTGAACCATAGTGCCAAAAGGATTACCAGAAGTTATGCCATTGGAAACAACACTTGCACTGAGTGTTCCTAGTGCTAAAGGCAAAATGCTAAAGGTCACGGTCAACGCGGTTGAAGTGGCAGTTGTTACGGTGCCCACAGCGCCGTTATTAAATGTAACAACGTTGCTGGCCGCTGTGTTGGAAAACCCTGTACCATTTATAACAATGGTAGGTGCATTGATTGCCAAGCTAGCTGTGCTTGCAGTGATAGTCGGGGGCGCAATAATAGTTGCGACTTGAACTGGTGTGCCACTTGGGGTACCGCTATTGCCCCCAAAAGAGTTTACAACGGCAGTAAGGTTGCTAAGAAACGGTTGCGTTGCGAATGTCAGAGTCAAAGAGGTTGCTGTTGCCGAGGTTACCAGGCCAGTGCCACTACTTAAAGTTACAGTGTTACTAAGTGGCGTATTTGCATTAAACCCCGTACCAGTAATGGTAAGGGTGGTGGCATTTATACCAAGATTGGTAGTGGTGCTTGTGACAGTAGGTGCAGCAACAATATTAGCCACCTGAACGGGAGCGCCGCTGGAAACCCCGTTGGCGGTGACAACTGCAGTTAAAAATCCAACTGTAGTGGGTTGCGTGGTAAAGGCCACGGTCAATTGAGTTGAAGTGGAGGCCGTCACCACGCCAAATGCACCCAGATTGAATGCAACGGTGTTGCTTGCAGGGGTGGTGGAGAATCCGGTGCCCGTGATAGTCAAGGTGGTGGCGTTAATTGCCCTGCTGGGCGGGTTGACCGTATTCACGGTAGGGGCAACAACCACGGTTGCCACCTGGACAGGGGTGCTGGTTGCTAATTGAACTAAAGGGGTACTATTGCCCCCAAAGATTGTAACCACTGCGGTAAGGGGGCCGCTGCTGCTTGGAGGAGTGATTAGGGAAACTATCAATTGCGTGGAAGTTGCTGAACTTACAATTCCAACTGCACCATTGTTAAATGCAACGGTATTGTTTGCTGCGACGGGAATAAAATTGGTGCCATTGATGGTCAATGTAGATGTAGTGGTGGTTAAATTTGCAGGATTTAAAGTTACGGTTGGTGCAGCAACAATAATGGTTGCAACTTGAACAGGGGTGCCACTTGGGCTACCACTATTGCCGCCATTGGTGGTGACAACTGCAGTCAGATTACCCAAAGCAGGTGGAGTGCTGAAAGTCACGGTAAGTTGGGTTGAAGTTGCAGCAGTTACCGTGCCTGAACCAGTGCTGAAATTGACGGTGTTATTGCCTGGGGTAGTGTCAAAACCAGTGCCGTTAATGGTGATTGTGGGGGAGGTAGTTGCCAAATAATTGGTTGGGGTGGAAGTAACCGTCGGGGCAACAACGATGTTGGCGACTTGAACTGGTGCACCACTGGAAAGATAGGGTGCAGCGCCAGTGGTCGAAGTATTAACAATTGCAGTAAGAATGCCGGTAGATGTAGGTGGTGTTGTGATAGATACGGCTAGGGTTTGGAAGTTGTTAGCATCAGTTGTAACGCCAGTGACTGTCCCAACAGCACCTAGATTGAATGTGACGGTGTTGTATATTAGGGTACTGGTATTAGCGGTCGTAACAAAACCTGATCCTGTAATGTTGATGGTGCTGGCATTTATTGCCAGGTTGGGCGGGTTTGTGGAATTAATGGCGGGAGCGGTTGTAATGTTAGCTACTTGTACCGCATTGCCACTGTTATTACCGTTTGTAGTAACGACTGCAGAAAGAATACCAGCTACAGTGGGCGCTGTAGTAAAAGTTACAGTCAACTGGGTGGATGTTGCCGAGGTTATAGAGTAAACAACACCCGCACTTGCAGGGCCAGAGAAAACTACGGTGTTGCTGGCAGCGGTGGGGGAGAACCCGGTACCCGAGATCAAGAGGTTTGGAAAGGTGCCAATGCCATCAATAGATATATTACTGTCATTAAAGGTCACCGTGGGGGTTACGGTAATGCCCTGTGTTGCAGAGGTTAGCCCTGGGGAAGCAAAGGTTAGCGTTTGATTAAGTCCCGCAGTTCCATTGATGCCCGCATCAGTGAAGGTTGCAATGCCGTTCACTGCGTTGATTGTGGTGGTGCCTAAGGTGGTAGTCAATCCATCGGTTCCGCTCGCATTCATGGTAACAAGGGCATTGCTGTCTGCAACGGTGTTACCAAATGCATCTTGAATGACGATCACTGGTTGTTGGATAAAGGGGAATCCTGAAGAGCCTTTTGCAATGAGGCTAGTTATCAATTGGGTAGGGCTTCCAAATGAAAGTAGAATGTCCTCAGTTGTGCTGATCAATCCAGGAGAAGTAAAAGTCAGAGTATAAATTGTTCCTGCGGTGCCGCTGATACCAACACCAGAGAAGGTGGCTACGCCAGCGACTGCATTGATCGTGGTGGTGCCAAAAATAGTGGCCAGTCCATCGCCACCGCTTACGGCTATGGTAACGGGGGCGGTGTTACTAGTAACAGTATTGCCTGAAGAATCTATTATGTTGACGATAGGTTGGGTGGTAAACGGTGAACCACTTGCTGCCCCCGCTGCACTATTGGGAAGCGAAATCTCTGACGCAGTTCCGGGCTGTAGTAAAATGGTCTGGCTAGTAGTGATAACGCCGGAAGTGTAAGTAAGCGTATAGGTAATTCCCGCAGTGCCACTGATGCCAACACCAGAGAAGGTGGCTACGCCGGCAACTGCATTGATTGTGGTGGTGCCAACTGTGGTCGCAAATCCATCACCCCCACTTACCGTCATGGTCACAGGTTGATTGTAATTTGTGTCGGTAAAACCAAATGAATCCACAAAAGTAAGAATGGGTTGCGTGGTGAAGGGGAGGGCACTTCCAGCGCCATTTGCAGGGGTGGTAACATTTGCTGTCGATGATTGCCCAATGTAATTAAACAAGGTGTTGGCGATGTTTGTTCCGCCCGCAGTGGTTACCAAAACGCTAACGGGTCCGGTCGTTGAAGAACCAGGTGTGGTTGCGGTGATGGTGGATGTATTAACAACGGTTACATTCGTAGCTAGAACGCCATTGATGGTAACGGTGGTAGGTCCTGCAACAAAATTGGCACCGGTGATGGTGATGGATGTTCCACCATTGGGTGACCCCGAATTGGGGGTTACACTTACAACAGTTGGAGGTGCATAATACTGGAAGGCGCCAATGCTGATGGTTGTGGCGCTAGGCCTTGTAAAGCCCCTTTGATCCGTGGTAGTGCCTGCGATATTTGCAGCAGCGTTGATAGCTGAACTAGGAGAACTTAATGCTTGGGTAAAGGTTGGCCCGAGATTGTTTACCAAGGGCCCAAGATTGATTTGTGCACTGGTTACAGTATTTGCCCCAGTCAGTGTACCTGAGGTTATTAGGTTATTGGTCGAAGTTAATGGATTAGTACCACCGAAATCATTGGCACCAGTATTATTTCCAATGATGGTGTTGCGAAGAGTAAAGCTAGCGCTTAAGTTGTTAATTCCAGCGCCGCTCGTAGTGCCAACGGCACCGGGGGAACCCGCGTCACCGGTACCACTATTATTACTATTCTGACCACCTAAACCCCCAGTACCAAGGGCGCCACCAGTCACAGCATTACTAGAAATCGTGGCATAAATTATTTGGGAACTTGTGTCAGCATTGATAAAAACGCCACCACCCTGGCCAGTACCACCATTTCCACCCCGGCCGCCAGTTCCGCCAGGTTGGAATTCCCCTGTGTTGCCCCTACCACCCCGGCCGCCAGTTCCGCCAGTTCCGCCAGTTATGGTGTTAGCATTTAAAGTGGAATTAGTAAGGGAAAAAAAATCGGACAGTTGGGTTCTGCTGCTGAAAATACCGCCACCTTGGCCAGCACCGCCAGTACCGCCAGTACCGCCATCCCCAGAGGCGGTGCCAATAACGCCATTGCCGCCAATTCCGCCAGTTCCGCCAGTTCCGCCCATTGTGGTGTTAGCATTTAAAGTGGTGCTGGCCAAGGTGATTGTACCGGAGTTGAAGATACCGCCACCTGTGCCAGCACCACCTGCGCCGCCCCTGCCGCCAGTATCCCCAGCAAGGGCATTATCTCCATTGACATTCGACCCATTTCCGCCCCTGCCGCCAGTTGCTTTGTTACTAGATAAAGTGGAGTTGGTTAACGAGGTGATTGTACCGGAGTTGAAAATACCACCCCCTTGACCAGCACCGCCAGTACCGCCAGCAGCACCGCTAGCAGCAGCAGCGGCAGCGCCAGCACCGCCAGTTGCGGTGTTACTAGAGATGGTGGAATTAGTAATTGAGGTGATTGTACCTAAATTAGAAATACCCCCCCCTTGACCAGCAAAGCCAGTACCACCAGTTGCGGTGTTACTAGAGATGGTGGAATTGGTAATTGAGAGTGTACCTCCAGTCTGGTTAAAAATCCCGCCGCCTCCACCGGTTGTTGCACTGTTTCCGGTTGCTGTACTGTTTGAAATAGTACAACTGTTAATAGCAAGAGTGCCCTGATTAAAAATACCACCACCGTTGCCCATAATATTTCCCATAGTAACGGTGATATTATTAAGGGTAAGATTTCCCCCGGTATCAACGACAAAAATCCTAAAGAGATTATTGCCGCTAATGGTAAGCGAATTAGCCCCTGGACCTGTGATAGTGAGGGTTCCTGCAGTTGCTGTAGAAATAATTGTAGGCAATGCACTTGCCAGAGTGATTGTGCCAGTAACACCAGACCTAAAAACGATGTCATCATTAGCTGCAGTAGCATTAGCTGAAGTAATTTGTTCAAAAAGCGAGCCTGTGCCGGATGCGTTTAAGTTTTGAACTGTATAGGTAGCAGGAACAATTCTATCTTCAAATTGAAGAAGTTGGAGAATTGGTCTTCGGGCAGGACTTGGTTTAACATTGCCCCAGTTAACATTGAACATCTTTTTAAAAATCTTGCGCAACATTACGAACCCTAACTTTGCATCCTGCAAAATAAAGTGCGATCTAAAAAGAACAAAAGCTTTAGGAATATTCCTAACTCTTTTATCCAAGCCCACGAAATCCGATGCTGGGCCTTAAAAGATTCTCGGTTCGAGAAATCCCCTGTCAATTCTATCGGGTTTAAGAAATTGAATTATTACCCAAATTAAGCTGCTAAAATACACTCGCCATCGTGAATAGAGGAGGGGAGTGATTAGAATGAAAAAAAGGGTTGAATCGATTATTCCGATTAGCTATTGTAAAATGCAAATTCAGAATTATCCTCAACCTTTCTCATCTTATTGCTTTAGAGGTTTGTTACTTGAATGAAGATGCCCACAATTTAGGCTTGCTACCTTAGTCTTTGGTATCACCCATGCGTATTCATTTTTGCTTAGGCAATAGGGTGTGTGAGACGAAGTAAATTATCCGCCAACGATTACCGTCGGGCATCCCAATATAATCGAACCGCCATGGGCTGTGCTATCGCCCATGCGGGCGGAAGGCATACCGCCAATCATGACAGTGCTTGATCCCTTCACAATTGTATCTGGTGGCCCGACGCAAACACACAGATCACCGACAACAGAAGCTGGCAAACCGCCAATTAACACGGTGGGCATACCAGGACCCGTAATCGGGCCACCAACATGGGGAACCGGCCCAGTTAGCATAGGGCAGACATGCATATCGGTAAGTCTTGCTGCTGGTGGCATTCGGATATCCCGTTTCAGGTTTGATTCAAATATTCCTACTAGTACCATAACAAGTCTGCGGGGATTGTTTAAGGAAATAATTTGCTTTTTGTTCATGCTTCGGATGAATTGGCCAGCGATAAATAAGAAGAAATCACATCTATCTAAATCTATTTTTGAAATCTAATCGCATGGTTCTAGAACTCGAATTTGAATAGTAACCATTTTCATGGATAATTGCCGAGGTACTGGAAACCTTGGAGAAATGGGCATTTTGAAGTGGCCGGAGTTATTGGAAAAAGTGATACAACCATTAATGTCTTCCTATTTTAAATGCCGATAAGTTATCAGTACTAGGTGTGTTCCATGGTGATTTAATGACTTTGAAGTTTAGAGTTATTTTTGTTTTGGTCCTACTTTCATCCGTGTTGATGATTGCATGGCGTTTATTTGCGCCTATTGATGCGGTACAAAAAAGTGCGCTTTTAATTGTTGATATTTCCAAAAGCCGTTCCCCGATTAAAAATAATACTCCTCCGGTTTTTCAAGAAAAACTGACTCTTCCTGCTGTAGTGCCAGCAGCCCAAATTATAGTTCCGACAATGGTGAGCCTTCCTAAAGCAGAACCAACACCCCAAATTATTGCACCAACCAAAGAAATCGAACTTGTAAATCTGAAATTGCCCCTGCCTTCGCAAGCTAAAGCAAATAGTTATTCTGCGCCAAGTTATAGCAATAATGTTATTGCGAATAAAGAAGTGTTACCTCGCCCTAAAGAGAAAGCAGCCAACGAAAAAACCGAGTTAGTCACTGCCCCCCTTTTTCCTATCTTCCCAGGGACAGAATCGAAAAAGACCGATGGTTTGCCAACTCCATTTCTAATGGAAGACCCTAATGTTATTAATGCAGGCCACAACCATCAGATAACCCTTGGGACTGATGGCGAAATTATTCTAGTGCAGGGCTGTTCAAGTTGCGGCAAAGGAACCATTGGTTCTGGGGGTGGCTTGGGTGCCGGGGGTTCCCATCTTTCAGGAGGCTCTGCTACCTGTGGGCCAGAAGGGTGTACACCTGGAAGGCACAATTGCTACCCTTGGGAGCATAACAAGACTTTTGCAGGCCGCATGGCAGGTGCCATGTATGAGGCACTTTGCTGCCCAGACCCCTGCTACGAGGGGAAATGGATTCCACTTGCTGATTCAGCGTTTTATTCTGATAGCATTCGGCCAATTTCTCAGCAAAAACTTCGATGGGATATCGGTCGAAACCTCGTCAACCCCACAAGAAATGCTTATATGTTCGCACCTAATCCTATTTTTCCTTATCCGGTAAAATCTTTGAATTATAATGATGTCTACATTTCAACCGAGATTGCAACCGGTGGATTCAGTATTCTTTCTGATATTTCTTATAGGACTCTTTCAATTGACCCCTCAGAAGGTGGGGGAGCATTTGGCGATATGATGATTGGTACAAAATCTCTTCTTTTCGATACAGAGCTCATTCAAATTGCAATGGAATTTAAGACTTTTCTACCTACTGGAAACTTTACCGCGGGCTTTGGTACAGGCCATGTATCTTTGGAGCCTTCCCTGCTTGTTTGTTTAAAACTCAAAGAGAAAACCTATTTACAAGGTCAGGTTTCTGAATGGATTCCTTTAGGATCTACCACTCCTCCAGTTGGTACTGCGGGTAGCCTTTTGCATGCTCATCTTAGTTTGAATCATGTTTTGCACGAGGTGAATCCAGACATACCGATTATTGGAACTTTAGAATACAGCGGGTATTATTTTCAGGCTGGGGGCAATCAAGATGTGAGTACAATCCCAACGGGAAGCAGTTCAACTTCTTCTTCTTCTTCTACAACGCCTGCCACCAATGATTTTTATGCTTCTTCCAGTTCAGGTTCCAGTTCAGGTACCAGCGTAACTACACCATCACTCCCATTCAGTTATAGTTCTGGCATCAGTTACCAATATATTGGGCCAGGCCTTAGGATGTTCATGGGTAGCCATTACGACATGGGGGTGGGTGCACAGTTCGCACTTTCAGGCAACAATCGTTTTGCAGAACAACTTTATCGGGTCGAATTCCGCCTAAGATATTAAAGTTGCAAGTAGGTTTTTATCTTCAGAATAGAATTTACCAATCCAGAATTTTTTTGGCTAAAACCGTTGCTCCGTCGTTTGCAAACATTGCTTTGATAGCATCCAAGTGATTACCGCGGAATGCCACCAAAAGGGCAGCCTGCGCTCGGGGGCATTGGTGTTTAAGAGCACAATCTATGAGGTTCTGGGCATTAAGTGTTTTTTCATCCATATATCCTTTAATGTCCATTTCAGATGTTTCTTTTATGTCAATCAAGCATTTAGAACAAATCAATTGGCCAGGAATAGGAATGTTATGTTGCTTGGTATTTCTTATAGATTTGTATTTTTTATTTACAAATCGGCAATTTCCGCGCTGTTCGTGTCCTTTCTCGAGTGGAGCAATCATAGGGACTTTAATTTTGCAATGTTCTCCGCAGTATACTTTGCCACAGAGACGGCAGTGATGCCTCGATGTCTTTCTTGTGTTTCCATCGAAAATATTCCATCTTGACCCTAATTGACCGGTTTCACAATCGGGAATACTGCATGTATCTTGGTCCGGTTCCCATTTTGCATTATGGGGCGTCAAGTAATGTTTCTTATCTTTATATTCAAATTTAACTTTGAGACGCTTTTCAACACTAAAACTACCTATCGCCACTACCACGGGTAAAATTCCTAAAGTTGCAACGCCCAAAAAAAGCATAGCGGCTTTTTTCGCTACAAGAAAATCACTTCTATCTGCAAAATACCAACAACTATCTTCACAGGTTTTCCACTTCCTATCAGATGTTCCCATGCCCCAGCCGAGGTCGCGTGATGTGGCTATTGGTGGGCAATGGGTACAGTATGCGTCATAGCCATCCGGATAAAAGTCATGCAAATCAAGCAATGACATATTATTGACGGTTCGAAATTTATGCATGATTTGCGCAGCGCCAATCCAAGGACCAATAGCAGCGCCTATTGGGGCAAGTGCTACTGTAACTCCGGCAGGCAAAATAACGGGTATTGCCAATTGTGGTATATTTATTGGTATATTTTGTGGTATCTTCGCTGCTTTAACTCCTGCCGCGATCCCCATTTTTACACCCATGGGCACAATAGCGTTAGCGGCAGCGGCTGCTCCTCTTCCAGCTGCATTCCCCACCTGAGTACCTTGAGAATGTAATTTCAATCCTTCTACTCTACCCACATGCTCTGAGTAGCGGTTTTGATTCACAATAAAATCTAATTGGTGAAATGAAAATCCTTTTAATATATTGAAATTAATACCTGCATTTGAATGGAACGCTTTAATACATCCAGCAAGTGCATTACACATTACCCCATGTTTAGTATGAAAATCTTGTAAAGAACTTTTGTGGCCCATTATTATCTCCTCTTAATTTGTGTCTAAATATTAGCGAAGCACAGCAAATTTGCAACTAAAATAATACTGTTTTCTATAAATATCATTGGGTGGAACACAAAACTATTGAAAGGGTTTTATTCGGTTTTATTACTGCAACAGATTGTTGTTGTTATGAAAAAGTGCCTTGGTAGATTAGCGTCAGTATAATAAGATTTGATGCATGTTTGTGATAAAATTTTCGTTGTTAGCATGTCTATTGTAGATGCTTGCCAATACAGAAAAGCTTACGCCCAGCGAATTCATATTGGCACGACATTAAAAGATTTTTAGTGTTCGGAAAGTGGTGCTTTAGTAATGGATTAAACTGGTTATCTGCCAAATGAGATTTTCTGAGAGATGCAATTTGGCCGTACCGAGTTATTCTTAAGTATCGCTTGGCTGACCATGCAATTGCGGTAGTCTTATATGAATGAAGCAAGAATTTTTTTAAGGGTGATTTATGGCACAACAACCTTGGCGTGATGTTTGTACTGTAGCGGTCTGGGATGCTGCCACAAGGCCATACACGGCTAGTAGAAGTCTTAACTTCCCTGAACAATCTGCAATTAGAATAATAACTCAAACACGGTTCCAATTAGTTCAGTATAATAATCTTGTTAAAGCGGATTTGGACTTTTTTACTAATCGTGCAAGCTGCCTAAATAAACTTGCATCCGATTTAGACGCTTGGTTAAGGTCAAATCCTAGCGTAGGTGCTTCAAATCAATTGCTTGCTGGACTCACACAGCTCCTAGCAAAGTTGGCTGATCAAGCAAAACTCAAAGCCGGTTATATCTTGAAGATTCACAATTTTTATACCACTGATGCTACAAAAGGTTATCGCGATCCTAAAAAACTTTTGGAATATCTTACAAAGCCAATAGCGCCAATCCCAGGGCTTGCTCAACTTAGTTCAGGTTGTCGCATGGAGGCGCTTGACCCGGAACATCGCCCCTTTGAAATGCATTTCGATAAACCAATTAATAATTTCGGATCTCCACTGATGTGGGCTTTTGGTGAGTGGATGGGGGCAATGGTGCTAAGGGATGATATTCAAATGCCGATACCGGGCTTTACTGTTGATAGGATCAATTTCGATGGAATGAAGCCTTTTTTTGTTTGGCTTGAAGGGCATGAGATTTGTCTCGGCAGAAATCATAGTTTGGATTCTTTCCATGATCATCCTGAGAACCTTGACCCTGTAGATTTGAGAAGTGTTTTATACTCGCCTTATGGTGATAGAGGGAATAAACAGCTTCAAGGTGTCGAAGGAATTCATTGGCTGGTTCCTTCCTCCGAAGGTCACATCGTTGAAATGCCGCTGGATGGCAAAAATTCCCAAGTTAGAATTTTCCATACGGGTCATTTACTAGGCAAAGGAGAGAAGGAAAAAAAGGCCGCGGCCTATGTTTGGACTAGTTGTGGAACGCTTATGGCCGGCCAGCACATTCCCCAAGAATTTCATCACAGCTCTTTTGTTGCAGGGGCTGCGGTGCGCTGTGCCGGCATGATCAGCGTGATTAATGGAAAAGTCGAAATGATCTCAAATAACAGTGGACATTATAGGCCATCCAAGGACAATTTGAAAGAGTTCGCAAAATGGCTCCATGTCCGTAAAGTTTTCACTGCTCATAGCCGTGCAATTGTTTTGCAGCCAGATGGAGAAAATGATATTACAATAGCGGAACTTTTGGGGGATGAAGTAAAATTCAAACATAGTAGACCGAGCAACCCTCAGGTAGTTGCTGACCTTACTAATTTGGCCGCATGCATTAAAAGCGTCGTACAAAAGTATTCTGTTTCTCGTACAAAAGGTGGGCTTTTTAGTCATAATAGTTTTTTTCGAAGTAAGTCTGAGGAATCACAGAATGCTTTGCTGTACTTGCAAAATGATTTTCCAAACGATATTGAAACAGCAAAATTGGATAGAAACGACCCATCATGGTATGGTTTTCCTAAAGAAGTAATACGAACCTTGTTGGGTGAACCTAAATCGTTGCCTTTTTCTGAACTTCTTAAACAGGTTAGTGGCAGGCCTGTCTTCATTGGCAACAAGAAGTTTTCTTCTTTGGCCGGGCTCACCCCATTAAAAAAATCCTCGACTATGCACTCCATCCTTTCCGAGGAATTTGATAAATTGTCTTAATTGTTATGATAGCCTTGATTAGAAAACAGCGGTCTCTGGCACCAGCACATTAGTTTATAACGCCTTGAGCGAAAAAGTAAATTTGGTTTTCTTAGGATAATAATAATGCGACCTAAACCAGAACCTTCAAAATGTTTTTGCTAAGCGAAATCCATAATAATGGTTTTTGTAGGTTTCAGAGTACAAGGTAAATCGATTGGAAGATCGGACGCTTGGAAGAAGAGTGATAAAAGAACCACCTCGTAATATATGCTCAGTTCCAGATAAAGGGCCTTGGGGATCTGTTTCAGCATTTGCAGAATATTTTCCCTTCCAATCGTTGCACCATTCCCATACATTTCCGTGCATGTCATATAGCCCAAAAGCATTCGGATTATAGCTTCCAAGGGGTTTAGCACCGGTGTCGAAAAAATTAGCTTCCTTATTTGTTAGGGTTTCACCAAATGAATATGCTGTTTTAGCACCAGCCCTACATGCATACTCCCATTCAGCTTCAGTTGGTAAGCGATATCCACCCGTGGTATTCTCATTTAGCTTTTTAATAAAATCTTGGCAATCATTCCAAGATAATCCTGAAACAGGTAAATTCGAGCCTTTGATAATGGTTGGATCTGGAAAACTGCCCATGATGTTTTCCCACTGCTCCTGCGATACCTCAAACTTTCCAAGGTAAAATGGCTTAGTTATTGTAACCTCATGCTGTATTTCATCTTCGTTTCGCCCGGGTTCTGTTATCGGAGACCCCATGAGAAACTTTCCCGATTGAATTAAGACCAAATCCTTCTCAATGGAATCGTAAATTGATTTGACATTTGTCGCAGTCGATTGAACTTCACTTTGTTTTTGATTTGAATCATTAAAAGAGAACCCGAAAAGGAAGAAATATAATGAAAGCAAAAAGACTAAGGATAAAAGTACAAGCGCCACCGTTGATTGAAACCCGGAAGTCTGGCTTGCCACGGTTTTTTTGATGTCGGTGCTGAAATCTTTAGCTTGTTTATTTGGTGAATCATTTGAAAAATTATCAGGTTTAGTTGTTGAGGAAGCCTGCGTTAAATCAACACTTTCATGGTGGTTTAAGACATCAGGTTTTATCAGCGAAGCTAAGGGGTGCGTAAGTTCAATCTCACTAATCGACTGGGGGTCGGTAATTTCGGTTACTGCATTTGCAAATTCTGCACAACATCCGAACCGCTGATCCTGTTCGATGTTCATTCCTCGCATCAAGGCATTTGAAACATTCAGTGGTATATTTTCTATTGATCCTTGGATTGGATGAGCTTTGCTTTGCATTAATTCCAAAAACACTGCAATGGGCGTTGTTCCATTGAAAGGAAGTTTCCCCGCAAGTGCTTCATAAACAATTACCGCCAAGCTGAATTGATCTGTTTTTGCAGTTATTCTTTTTCCCAAGTGCACTTCTGGGGCCAGATACGGCAGCAAATTTTTCGATAATTCTTCCCCCGCCCTAGGAGAAGATTCGAAAGCGTTTTGAAATCCAAATTCAGAAAGATAAGGATTTTCTGCTTCATCGAAGAGAATGTTTTCCGGCCTAAGATTTTGATGTATCATGTTTTTTGAATGCATAAAGTCAAGGGCGGCTGCGATTTTAGGAAGCCATCTTCCCAATTCCCCTAAAGGCATAGGTTTGTAACCGCCTTGCATTCGTGTAATTCTTTCTTTTAAATCTCCATTTCCGATGTATTGTAATACTAGGAAGGGGCATTCTTCTACCACCCCCCAATCATTTATTTCAACAATATGGGGGTGTTTTAATTTTGCGAGGGTAATCAGTTCTCGTTGGATTTCCAAATTACTTTCATTGTCAACGATTAACATCGAGGAGGTTTTTACTAATACCACATTGGAAAACTTTCTGTCTTTTGCCAAATAATTATTATGCAGACCGCTACTCAATAGGCGGAGAATCTCATACCGTTCATTCAAAACCTTATTGGTCAGGCTTGGAGTTTGAGGCATTCGTTCTTTCCCTACTCTTTTTTAATCTGGTTTGGTCAAATTTCATTCTTTTTTTATACATTAATCAAACTATTTTACCAAGCGAACGAGATTCCAAACAACTATTTAAGTAAATATGTCGAAAATTAACAAAAATTCATTCTGTAATGTTTCTGGGTTGGGCTATCAAAGTCCAAATAGTTGAATTTTATACCATGAGTTTTAGGGTGATTAATTGGACTTATACATTAAAAACTTCTGAAGTAATGGTTTTTTGCAGCATTTTTATTTCTAGCTCTTTTTGTTATAGACTTCCCCTTAATTCAACCCAAAAACGCGTCATAATTAGATGAAGAGCAGCATAACTATCAATCGATAGCAAAATAGCTTTGCCCTTCATTCCTCTTCCATTCGGAAGAAACTTACCCCCTTTTCAAGGAGAATCTTTATGTGTCAAACAGTAGAGTTAAATCAATCGGTCCAGCAAAAATTCCATCGCACCCGCGAGGAACTTTCATCCGCATTAGTAGAACGCGATCAAGAAGTTGATCTTCTTTTGACTTCGCTAATCTGTAGGGAAAACCCTCTTCTCATCGGGCCGCCAGGCACTGGCAAAAGCATGCTTGTTGATGCTCTTTTAAGCTGGATGCAAGGCAAGAAGTTTTCCATCCTGTTTTCAAAATTTAGCATGCCCGAAGAAATCTTCGGCCCTGTTTCACTTAATGGTTTAAAGAATGATAAATTCATTCGCATCATCGAAGGAAAACTACCTTGCGCTGATATCGCCTTCGGCGATGAGATTTTCAATGCAAGTTCAGGGATCTTGAACACGCTTCTGAAAATCCTCAATGAACGAGTTTACGAACAGGGAGATAGCTCTAAAACCAAAGTTCCTTTAAAGCTTTTTGTTGGTGCAGCTAACCAATGGCCACATGAACAAGAAAGCGGCAAGGAGCTTTCCGCATTGTTTGACAGATTCCTTATGCGTAAAAGAGTCTTACCTATTGTTTCCAAAGCAGGGAGAGAAAGACTGTGGTGGAATCAACCCTGCGAAGTAAAGCTAACCTCCACGATTAGCCCAGAGGAAATCGATACAGCACAAAGTGAAAGCGCTGCGATCACTTGGACTGCAGAAGCGAAGGAAGCTTTTCAATCAATCATCACGCAACTTGCCAAGGAAGGGATTTTTCCTGGGGATCGCAGGCAAGCGAAGAGCGTGAAAGCAGTTCAAGCTTACTGTTATCTGGAAGGCAAGAACCAAGTGGAACTTGAACACTTGCAGGTTCTAACTTCGATACTTTGGGAAGACCCTTCAGAACAACCAGAAAAAGTTCTGCAAATAGTATTGAAGATTGCAAATCCAACAGGCATGAAAGTGAATTCCCTTCTGATTGAGGTTGAGCAGATTTGTGAAAATGCAGATTTAAAACAGCTAGCTCAAGCTGCAGTTGCAGCTTCGAAGTTATCTGAAATTGAAAAACAATTGCACGTTCTGGGAAATCACCCCAAGGCTGCGATAGCTAGAAAACATGTGCGGGAACAAATCAAAAAGATCAAGTTAGACTCCATCGAGGCGCTTTAACTCAAGGAGATGAATCCATGAAAAGTGAATCTAATTTCTTGCAAGATTTTGATGATGCTTCTTCAATGCAAACGGCATCTGAACCAATCAAACCTCGATGTGCGATGGCAGTTGATGATTGGGGTTTTCGCAGAGGCACCGAACTTTTGGAGGAAAGTGAACGGCTTAGATCGTTGAACATTCCAAAGGAAGCTGTAGTGGATTTTCATGCAGCGGCATTTGAGCCTGACCCCAGGCTGAATGCTTCATGTGTTGATGATTCCCGCTTAAGGTTTTTGCAGCAACTTATGGAAACTAACGAATTCCAAGGGTTACACGCTTCAACCCAAATGCGCTCTTGCGCTAGTGAGATTGCAGCAACTGCTTTCGCAGAGCAGTTTGCAGCGCAGAGTGAAAAATCCCCGTCCCAGGATAAAGAGCAAAACGAGTTTTCGAACCTTCGAGCCATTGGTAAAGCACTTGCCCAAGCTGAGGAAGAAGTTGAGTTGGCACATGAATCTGCAGCAGCGCTTGGTTTTGGAAAAGGGCAACCCGGGAGTAATGATGCCAAGAAGATTGGTGCGATTTACAAAAGGGTGCGCTCAAGCAAAATGCTGCACAAGATTTGCAATCTTGCAGGGAAGTTTCGAAGGCTGGCACAAGCGAAGCAAAGGCAGAAGACCAAGCATGGCTTTGATGAGCTGCTTGGTCTGAAAGCTGACAACGATCTGGGGAGGATGCTACCTCAGGAGTTGGTTGCGTTGCTGGATCCGGTTCTTGAACAGGATGTGTTGCGCAGGTTCATGGAAAGGCAACTTTGGTGTCGGGAATTCCAAGGATCAGAACCTGTGGGCAAAGGCCCCATCATTATTGTCCTAGATGAAAGCGGCAGCATGGTTGGCGAACGCAATCATGCTGCAAAGGCGTTGGCTTTAGCGCTTGCATGGATTGCTAGGCAACAAAAACGATGGTGCGCCTTGATTGCATATTCTGGGGATAGTGGCGAAAGGATTTTACCATTATCTTTGGGAAAGTGGGATGAAGTTGCACTGATGGATTGGTTAGAATCTTTCATAGGCATGGGGTCAGATTTGGATGTTCCGGTACGGGAGATGCCCAAGTTTTATGAAAGTTTGAAAGCGCCCAAGGGGAAGACCGATCTGATTTTCTTGACCGATGCAGCGTGCAACATTTCAGCAAAACTAGCAAAAACCTTCATTGATTGGAAGAAGTCTGTTCAGGCTAAGTTAATCACCCTCGTGATTGATAGCGAGCCTGAGGATCTAGCGAAAATCAGTGATGAGGTCCACCGGATTCGTTCGGTGGATGTTTCGGAATATGGTGTTGAGCGAATTTTATCACTTTAAACAAGGAGTCTACTATGGGCGAAAACACGAGGCCCTTTCCAATCCAGTCATGGGTTGGAGAGGGTAAATTAACACAAAAAATGCTTGGCGAAATCATCACTTGGAAAATCCAGGGTGTTGCGATAAGCCATGCAGACTTACTTGCAGGTTTGATGGCAAGCGATTTAGACTGCGATGTTGCTAAAGAACTTGCGCCACGAAATGCGTTTGCACGGGCTTGCAGCAAACTGGATAGCGAACGCATCATTCGCAAAATTGCGGAAGATCATGAAAAGATTAGTTTTCAGTTCACACGCGAGGCACTCGAAGAGGGGAAGTTCAGCTACCACTTTGAGAGTTTACTTTTCTTAAACAAATATTCTGGGGGTATCACCTCGGAAAACTTAGAGCTAGAGCAACTTGCAAAGGCAGAGTTTGGCCGTTGTATGGAGGAAAGGACTGCCAATGATGTAACCAAAATTGTACAACGGTTGTTCGAAAGGCATGCAGACCTATTTTCGATAAGGGATCAAGGTGGCGCTTATTTCGTACCCGAGATTCATCACGATTTCGTTGTAAAGGTTGAAAGTTTCGTTAGGAACATCGGAGGATCGTTGCAACGGTTCCCCATACCAGCGGGATCGCCTCAGGGAGATCGTGCAGTACAAGAAGCGGTAGCCAATGGTTTGCAAGGAATCATTGATGAGCATATGGAGGCGGTGCAAAAGTTTGGGGAAGACACACGGCCTGACACCTTACGAAGGGCAGAGGAAAAAGTCCGATTAACCAAACTGAAGATCGAAGGCTACAGCTTTTATCTTGATAGAAAGCGTGAAGATTTGGAAGCAAGTTTGCAGCAGGCTTCTGAATTATTGCGATCAAGGATGAGCTTTTTGATAGAGGCGCCATCTGAGGAAGCGGAGTTAGTTTTGGTTTGATGAGGATTTAAATTTCAAAGATTTCGGCCCTATGGCGTGTAGCCATGGGGCCTTTTTTATTACTAGGGAGCAAACATGAGTGAATCTGATTTGTACAAATCCGTTGCGAAAGTTACGGGCGAAGATATTGAAAGACTTAGGCGAATGGGATTTCGCGTCAAGGTTGTAAAGGCTAGGAATAAAAGACCTGAGATAATTCTAGATTCAGAATTAGAGCAGGAAGTTCGAATGAAATAAATCTGAGTTATGCCAGCCATTCGCTTAGAGTGGCTGGTTTCTTTTTAAGGAGAACAAAATGGGAGCAAAAACAAAATTAAACACTGCTTATATAAATGGAAGTCTGATAAGAGGCGGCTTCATTGGGTTATGTTTTGAGTCAATGACAGCATTTGTAATCGCAACGATCTTTTTAATTGGCTGTTGTTATTACAACAAGGACATTCGATAAAGGAAATCAAGTATGAACAATGAAGAAGAAAACATGAAAAAGCTTGTAAGTGCACTTGCGGACCTCTTAATAGTATGGATGATTGATATAGAAAGGAAGCAAACCGAAACTAAAGGAGTACCTAAAAATGGCACTTTTAAAATTCGAAGATCTTGGCCTGAAAACCCAGGATCAAATTAAGAAACTGGCTATAGAACTCGGCTTTGACGCTAACAGGGGTCTTTTCTGGGAAAGCCTTAGTGAAGATGACAAAGGCAGGCTTAAAAACGCTATCGAAAACAAAAATTATCATCCAAAAAATAAAGCCCTTCCAAACGCAAGCGTCCTACATATGTGGAAAATTCTTCATAACGAACCCGAAATTGTAGGGACGGTAAAGGCTGCTTTTCGGTTAGGGATAATTTCTCGAAGTGATCGGGATGAGTTGCTTCAAAAAATCGGGTGCGATGCTTCTCCAATCCAAGTTCAAAAGAAATCCAGCAGTGAGAATAAACCTTTTTGGAACCACAGAGAAGGGAAGCTTTATTTTAATAAAAAAGAAATTCTTATAACCCAGCGCAGAACAAATTCTTCTAAGATCCAAAATATTCTTCAATATTTTCAAGATCATGATTGGCCTAATGAAATCAAGAACCCATTGATAATAACAAATTACCGAATTAAAGACGGGATCAAATATTTGAATGGGATCTCAAAGGTTATTCAGTTTTCCGTAGCAGCAGGCGGCAATTACCTTTGCTGGAGCATACGGAAATCGGCCAACAAGTAATACAAACCTTACCTTAATTTTCACACACCAAATCCCTACCCATTTCTGGGCGAGATTTCCCTCTACTTTTCCCCCTACTTTTCTCCATGCTTTAGTTTGCTGGTTTTAAATTTAAACATCACAATCAATATGAACATGTGGCATGGATGCTGCAGCACATTCCTACATCGGAGGACTTATGTCGATCAAGTTTCAAAAAATTTCCCCGGAAGAAATCAAGGGTATCATTGATGCCATGGATCCGGAACTTCGCACCAGTATGGGCTCTGAGGAAGCAGCGAAGTTTTTAAAAATCAGTCTCTCAACCCTTTACGGCTGGGTGAGCTACGGCTACCTGGAAGGCACCTATCGGAGGCGAGGCAAATACCTTGTTTTCTTGACAAGCCGACTGGTAGATAAATTTTACAATGGTAAAGATTGGAGTTACCCATACCCATGCAAAACAAAAAACATTTAAATATCAATGATAATTTGAAAATCATCCGAAGGGGCAAAAAGGGCTTATGGTGTGCCGACTTTAACATTGGCAATAATCATAAGCGTGTAAGCCTTAAAACGGTTGATCAGAAAACCGCTATCGAAATAGCTGAAAAAATGAGCCTTGAAATTGCCAAAGGTGATTTCAAGTCCAACCATGGGAAAGTAGTTCTGGCCTTTGGCGTAGAAAGCTATTTGAAAATGGTTCAGTCCGAAGGCCGTTCAAAAAAGACCTACTCAAAATACAAGCAAGTTCTTAATCAATTTAAGGGCTTGCTTGAGAAGCGGGGAGCCAAATATTTGAATCAAATCAATCCAACTGATTTTGATGATTACCGTATTAACAGGAAGGTTAATAAAAGCCCTAAAACCATTTATAATGAGGCCGTTGTTATCAAGCAGTTTTTGAAGTTCTGCAAAAGCAGAAAGCTGATACTAGAAAACCCCTTAGCGGAACTACGTTTAAACAAACCTAAAGCAAACAAAAAGAATGCTCCTTCGCTAATCCAAGTTCAGCAGATTCTTAATGCAATGCAGAGTAGTGATAAAATTTTCATCCTGACTCTTGCTTGCTCAGGGATGCGCTCGGGGGAGTTACAGAAATTGCAACCACAAGACATTGATTTGCAAGGGAACTGGATTCATATTTGCAGCCGTGTGGGGTTATCGACCAAAACCGGGGTAAGCCGAAAGATACCGATTCACCCGGAGCTAAAAAAGGAACTCGAGGCAATCAAAAAGCCTGCAGGTGAGAAATGGTTCTTCCCTGGTAAAAGTATTAAACACGGGTGGATGAATCCTCAGAAACTCAATGAACGGTTTGTAGATGCCGCAGAAAGTCTTGGGTTACCTGCGGGAAGGGAAAACGGCTTTACCGTTCATAGTTTACGCCATTTCATGGAAACACATTCTCTGAATCATGGGGTTCCGCAGAGGGCGGTTGATATTTGGTTGGGGCATACTGGCGGCAAAACCATGTCGGCTGTTTATTACAGCTTATCGGATGTTGAATCACAGAATTTCATGAAGCGTTTGCCATTAGGTTTTATCACTACCGATAAATCAGGAGATTAATCATGTTTAGTGCAATGTTAGTATGGTCTGTTTTGGGGGCGGCTGTCCCAGATTTTAGGGACAAATTAGGGACAACTTTTTGGGATAATTGGCTTACAAGTGCTGAAAGTGCTTTATTTATAGTCTTTGATAAGGCAGGCGAAAACCAAGCGGAGAGGGCGGGATTCGAACCCGCGGTACGATGTTACTCGTACGCCGATTTAGCAAACCGGTGCTTTCGGCCACTCAGCCACCTCTCCGGTCCATATAAATCTACTAAAAACGAACCGTTTGCGCAAGAAGACAACCCAAACCATTTTAATTCGTTGGTTTTGGGTTAACGATTTTTACGATACTTTGGGTTTTTCTCGAGATAAGCATCAACTCGGTCTTTTCGCTTGATTGCCTCCGCAAAGAAAGCAACGGCTTCAATCAGTCGCTCATCGGGTTCCGCACAGCTAAAGCGTAAAAAGCCTTTGCCTGCCTCGCCAAAACATTCTCCCCCAAGGCAAGCCACGCCTTTATGGTCATCTGCTCCCTCAAGCAGATACATGGCTAATCCATGAGAGACAATGCCAAGTTTGTCGCAAATGGCAGAGACATCCGGGAAAACATAAAATGTCCCTGCGGGCATTAAGACTTTTACGCCCGGAACCTTTTCCAATTCGCGGACAAGGATCTCGACTTTTTTATGGAATTTTTTCATCACCTCATCGCGTTCATTGTCGTCATTTTCGATTGCAGCCTGGCCCGCAAGCTGAACAATCGGAGGGACGCAGGATAAGGATGTGTTGATCATTTTGCCAATGATTTCAGCGACTTTGGCATCGGAGATCGCGTATCCAAGCCGCCATCCGCTCATGCTGTAAGATTTGCTGAATGTGTAAACCGCCACGGTGTGCTCCAACATTCCGGGTTGGGCGAGTGGGGTGAGGTGTTTTCCTTTCCAGACCATATGGCAGTAAGGCTCATCGGAGAAGAGTGCGATATTTTTTCCGACGATGAGTTTGGCGAGTCCCTTCATATCGTCCTCGGTGGCGACTCCTCCAGTTGGGTTGTGGGGGGAGTTGAGGAAGATTGCTTTGGCTTTAGGTTCATTGTTGATGAAATCTTCAACATCCTTGAGATTGGGGCGGAACTGATTTTCCTGTTTAAGGGAGCTGTAGACGATCTTGGCGCCGCGCCTTTCCAGGTTTGGTTTGTATGTTGGGAATTGTGGGGAGAAAACAAGAACGGCGTCGCCTGGGTTTATGAATGCTTCGCAAAAGAATTGTTCAAAAACCTTAGCGCCTGGTCCCACCGTGACATTTTCAGGTCCAATTTTGACTCCAAACTCTTTCAGGTAGTTCTTTGCGACAGTTTCCCTGAATGAGGGCAGGCCCGGGGAAGGGCAGTAGTGGGTCATGCCCTGGTTGATTGCGTTAACGCCAGAGACGAGCGCATGTTTTGTGCTGTTGAAAGGGCTGTCGCCAATTTGAAGTTCGATGACATCCTTTCCGGTGGCTTTAAGTTTTTTCGCAATGGCAAGAACATCGAAAGCGGTCTCACCGGTAAGGCCTGATGCAAAAATGCTAAGCGTGGGTTGTGGCATTTTGGTTTCCTTTCAAATTAGATTGTCAAAGGGGGCGATAATATTTGTTATGCAAGTAATCCGATGATTTTGTGACTGATTGCATCTGGTTAGGTTGGGTTTAAATCTATCCATGAGCATTCGTGAGTCGCATTTGCAAAGAGTAAGATTCATGCGACAAAGCCATAAATGAATAGAGTTCAAAAGTTAAAACCGTAGCATTGTTATAGGGAAAAATGATCGTTTGACATGGGTATAAAAGGAAAAAGCCCCGGTGTCGCCCGGGGCTTTTAAGAAGCAGATATAGGAAATCAAGCAACTTTTGAAAGGAGGGTTTTTGCAGGCATCGTAAGGTTAGTCTGATGCATCCACCTGCCCGCATCGGGAGCGCCATGCCATCGTTGAAGTGAGATTGATTGCGCCTTGAGTTTTTCTTCGTCGTCTAGGAGATCGTTGAATGCGGATTCAACATTGGCACGAACCTGTTCGGATGAACGCCCAACAAAAAGCAGCATCTCGGAACGGTTTTCGAAAACAACAAGAGCACGCCAAACTTGTGCCTTAGATTCAGTCTGATAAAACATTTGAACAAAGCCCTCCATGGCAAAGAGTAAAAAGTCAGTAGGTATAGAATGCAAAAAAAACCGTCATCCTGTCAAGTACAGGACGACGGTTTTTGAAAAATAGTTTTATAATTAATAGCTGGAGCCACGGTCACCACGATCGCCGCCACGGCCGCCACGACCGCCGCCGAAGCCACCGCGACCGCCGCCACCAAAGCCACCGCGACCGCCGCGATCACCACGATCGCCAGGGCCACGCTCTTCACGAGGGCGAGCTTCATTAACGGTAAGAGCCCGGTTCTGGAACTGGAAGCCATTCAAAGCTTCAATAGCTTTGACAGCATCTTGATCGTTGACCATTTCGACAAAACCAAAGCCGCGTGAGCGACCGGTTTCGCGATCCATAATCACCTGTGAACGGGCAACTTGTCCATGTTGACCGAAAAGCGCATTGAGGTCATCTGTGGTGGTTGTCCAAGTCAGATTCCCCACATAAATATTCTTAGCCATCGCTCGTCCTTTCCGTGCCAAATCTTCTTAATAACTGTTCAAGATCTAAAAACCACCGAGGTTGTGAAAGTTGAAACCCAAGAAGTAGCCTGGCACCCTATACCAAAAAAACCTAAGTCTGGAGCTCCGGAAATCGAGCAGTACCAATCATAGAACAATTTGATAGGTAACAAAAACATTGCAAACCTGTCACATTTTCTAATTCACCAGAAAAAATTACTTGATTGGGGGGATTTGGAAAAGTGATACTCATTCGAGGTGATCGCCAACCAAAAGGCCAAAAAAGAACTTAAACCGGGGATTCCAACCATCCATCTCCTGATCTACCAGCGGTCGGCCACTACCGACCCAAGGTCACAAGTATTTTTATATACGCAAATAGGAAAGTTGTAAAGAAATAAATGGCATTCTTTTTGAGTTTTACATTTTTAGCAAAGCGAGGGATTGATTATGTGTTACAGGTTCTCCAGATAACTAAAAAGTAGTTTTTCAAAAGATGCCGTAAGTTTTTTTGCGTTTTCGAGGACCTCGGCGTGGGATGGTGGGGTTTTTGAAAGGCCTGCCGCCTTGTTTGTAATGCCTGAAATTCCCGCACATTTCATTCCCAATTGAAATCCCTCATCCACTTCCCAGGCCGTTGACATTCCAACCGCATCGGCTTTCCATTTGGCGAAAGATTTTATCTCGGAGTTTGATTCATAGCTTGGGCCTGAGACCATCATGTAGGTTCCGGAACCAAAGCATAAATTTTTTGATTTTGCAATAATCTCGAGGCTTTTTAGAAGTTGTGAGTCGTAAGGAGAAGGGCTTTCGGCCTTGAAGCCTGGATTGTTTTTGTCATTATTCCATGAATTGCTGACGGTATCGATATGGTTTTTGATCAGCATGATTGATCCCGGATTGAATTCGGGCGAAATTCCCCCTGCAGCATTGGTGAATAATCCCACCCGGCATCCGAGGGAATGAGCGATTCTGGTTGTGGTGGTGATTGTTTTCCTGGGATGCCCCTCGTAGTGGTGGATTCTTCCCTCAGAAATAAGCAATGATACTTTTTTGTGTCGCGCGTAAGAAAGGCAACCCTTATGGCCAGGGATGGTTGAGGTAGTGATCTCCGGAAACAGGCTGAAATTCCAAGAATGCCTGTCATTGAATTTTTCCGCAATTTCGCCGTATCCGGATCCTAGGACAAGGAAAATTTCTGGTTGTTGTTTCTGGCAAAGCGCAAGCAGTTCCGGAGGGATCCCCTTGGCAGATTTAAACATGCCTTAAGGCCTCAATCGGATCCATGAGTGCAGCGCGCCTGGACGGATATATTCCAAAAATCACCCCAACTGCAACCGCAGTGGTAAGCGACCATGTGATGGATTCGAAATGAACCTTCGCAGGAATCCTGGCATCCCAGAAAGTTTCAGCGATAAAGGGCAGGGCAAAAACCATGGTTAATCCAAGCCCGATGCCAAGGACTCCTCCAACGCTGGTTTGCACTACCGCCTCGATTAGGAATTGGAGGGTGATATCGCGCCGCTTGGCACCAAGGGCGCGCCTGAACCCTATTTCCCGGGTTCTTTCAGTGACGGTTGCCAGCATGATATTCATGATCCCGATGCCACCAACCAGAAGGGATATGGATGCGATTAGAACAAGCAGCATTTTGTAGCGCTCTTTTGCTCTTTCCGCCTCTTCAAGCCTGTCGAGAGGGACATTCACGGTCCAGTCGGACTTGCTGTGATTTTCCAGTATGGAGCGGATGATCTCGCCTGTGGGACGCACTTTTTCGGTTTCACTGACGGTGAGTGTGATCTGGCTAATCTCGACTTTTTCAGCAGACCTTGAGCCCGCCGAACGCATGAATATTTTTTCACCAAAACGAGCTCTGGCAGTGGCGATCGGGATTACGGCATCCAGGTTGACATCCTCGGTGGAAACGCCCCCTTGGGACCTTTCCTTCATGACGCCGATTACCTTGTAAAAAAAAGTCCCAAGTTGCACTTCCTTGTCCTGGGGGTTTTCAAATGGGAAAAGTCTGTTAGCAAGTTCAGAGCCAAGCACAACGACATTTCTCAAAAGCACCTCATCGTCGGAGACCAAAAATCTTCCACTCTTCATTTCAACATTGTGAATATCCATATAGTCCGGGATGGTGGAAACAACCCTGCTGTTGACGCTTTTGTATCCTCTTCTGGCTTCCTGCGGGAAGATTCTCATCGGAACCATTCGAGTGACAGTCGGGATGGTTGCTATTTTGTCAAAATCGGTATAAGTAAGCCCATAAATGGCAATATAGCTACGCTTGGAGGAGTTGCTTTCATCGGTAGGCTTCACGCTTCTGACCATGATGTTGTTGGCCCCAAGGCGCCTTATATCGTCGAGTGCATCCTGCATGCTGCCTTCGCCAAATGCCATGAGAGAAATTACAGCGCCCGTGCCTATGATGATGCCCAACACGGAAAGGAAAGCGCGAAGCCTGTGAAGCCAAAGGCTGCGGACGGCAAGAATGAAGCTTCTTCTTCCTTTATCCCATAGAAGGATGCTGGCGAAAAGAGTCGCAAGCATGAGAATCGCGATGATTGAAAATATCAGCACTTTTGTTTCTCACTTGTTTCGGTTGAGCACAAGGCTTTCCAGCAGTTCGGTTTGCAGAGTGGTGGTATCTCCATCGATTGCAACCGTGGGTTTATCGTTCCTGACATCGGACTCGATGACCCCATCACGCATTCTTATTACCCTTTTGGCCCAAGAGGCAATGTCATTCTCGTGGGTAACCATGATGATGGTTTTTCCCGCCTCGTTAAGCTTTGACAAAAGTTGCATGATTTCATCGCTGGTGCGGGAGTCAAGATTGCCTGTGGGTTCATCGGCAAGAATGACTGCTGGATCATTGACAAGACTCCTGGCTATTGCAACACGCTGTTGTTGCCCGCCGGAAAGTTGCATCGGACGATGGTCCAATCTATTGCCCAAGCCCACAAGCCTAGCAAGGCCGGTGCATCGGTCGGTTGTGGCACTGGAAAGTTTTGCTCCCTGGTAAAGCAGCGGGATCTCAATGTTTTCAACAACTGTGTATTGGGGAAGTAGATTATATTGCTGAAAGATGAATCCAAGGTAGCGACTGCGGATGTCGCTGAGTTGATCATCCTCCATCCTTGCCACATCCTGGCCCGCGAGAAAGTATTGGCCATTTGATGGGCGGTCAAGGCATCCCAAAAGGTTCAACAGGGTTGATTTTCCCGACCCGGAAGGGCCCATTAGAGCCACAAAATCGCCCTCTTCGACTTCGATTGAAACCCCTTTCAATGCATATACCATCACCGATTCAAGTGCGTATACTTTTGCAAGGTCAATGATTTTAAGCACGCTTGCCACGGGGGTAACCTTTGGGAATAGGATAAAGTCGGGTTATTGTTCCGTACCCTTTGACTTGGATTTTTTATCTTTTTTCTTTGAGCTGACAGGGGTCGGGGAATCAGGTTTTTCAGATTTGGACGAATCTTTCCTGGAATCTCGTGAAAGGCTTTTTGGGTTTAGCACCACAACATCATCTTCACTCAAGCCTTCCTTGATTTCGACCATTTTGTCGTTGCTGACACCTAGCTTGATAGTTTTTTCCGATGGGCCATCCGGAGTTAAAACGAAACAGGAGAAGCCGCTCTGGGTGTTTCCAAGAACAGCTTGTACCGGTATAGCAAGCACATCATCCGCCTTGGTGTCGGTGTAGATAGTCACGGAAGCACTCATTCCGGGTTTTAAATCAGGGAGACTTTCATCAATGGATACCAAGGTTTTGTAAACTCTTACATCGGAGGTGAGCCAGTCTGATTGTGCCGCAACCTCGTCGATATGTTTCACATGGCCCTGAAGCATCTTGTCAGGGAAAGAGTCAATCCTTATCGTTGCGGGTAAACCTGAATCGACCAGTTCCTGCTCTTTATCGGAAAATTCATTGTGGACGTCGTAATAAGAAGCCTGAGCTGCCAGTACATTAAGGGGTTGGCTTGACAAAGATAAACCCGCAAGCCTGATTTCCCCGTAACCGGTTTTTTTCCATTGGTCGCCCCTGGTGCGAGATCGCATCGCCTCGTGAACCCTGGTGTTGACCATCATGTGTGAAAGGTTCGGGATACGCATCAGCTTTTGCCCCTCGCGGACAGGTTCACCTTGGGCGATGGTGGCTTGCTGGGAACCACTACCAAATCTTGTTTGTTCAGATACATAATAAACCACCAGGCCGTCTTGGGGGGCATAGATGTAGCACTTTTTAATCTCGTCTTCGATTTCCCTGAAGCGAAGGTCTTCCTTGGAATAGATTGATTTTTTTGTGAGGGTATCGTTGATCCCTTGGATTTCCTTGGACTTGGATTGAGTCTCAAGCCGATCCTTGGCCCGCATCGACTCAGCCATTTTGCTTTTGAGTTCGGTAAGGGTCCTTTTCTTGGTGTAATCCTTGAGAACCCTGAGTTCTTCTTTTACTTTTTCCACTGAGAATTCGGCGCTTTTTAATTTGAATCTATCCGCCAAGGCTTGTTTTGGAGTCAAGTAACCTTTGCTCACCATGCGATCCAGCCATACATCCCGGTCGTTCCACATGGAGAGGTCGGATTCAGCCAGGTAAACTCTTCCTTCAACTTCTGCGAGTTGTTGCTTGTAATCACCCTCTTGAAATTTTTCTAAGTCGAGAGTCGCAAGTTCAATGGCGATGATTGCGGTTTGGATGTCGCTTTCATTCTGGCTTTTTACGATATCGTAATTTGCCTCGGCTTGGATGAAATCGTTTTTGGCCCTATCGCGCGCTATCTGCTGGCTTTTAAGTTGTTCCTGAAGCCCCGAGTCATCCAATTCAACTAGAAGGTCATTTTGTTTTACATGGGAGCCATCATCGATGACCCATTTGATGGTGGTTGAGAATGATGATCCTTTGCTGCCTGAGCGGACCTGACAGATAATATCCTTGTTGTCTAGGGCTTCGAGTGTTCCTCTTTCCAGAATGGTTACTTGAAGTTTTTCGGGTTTAACGACATGGGTGATCAAGTCTATGCGGACAGGTTTGGTACGAGGCCAGAAATATAAACTTACGGAAGCGATCACGATGATTGTTGGAATCGAGAACGCAACCAAGATTTTCTTGAGGCCGGTCCTGGGAGAGGGATTTTCTTTATTTGAGGCTGATTTTGCGGGGTGGGAGAATGAAGCTTGAAGCACCTCCCCGAGTTCCCTCATCACCGTTGGCGAGGCCTCCGAGATTGGTAGTTGTTTGGGTTGTTCTGATTGCTGGGGGGTCGCACTGGCAGGTTTCGATTTCATCGATCCATACTCCGCGTGGGTCAAGAGGTAAAAGCTCAAGATCCCTGTAAAGGAAAGTTCGTGTAGTCAGGAAATCGATCCAAATTTGAAACAGCGTGTTTTGCGCCGTCAACTTGGACCTTTGGGCATCAAGCAATTGCTGCGTGAAGGCAGCCTGCGAGCTGTCATTATTTCCTTGGGCACCACCGGCACCGCCAGGTTTGGAGGGTGCATAAGTGGTTTCAAGCGCATTGTCCAAAATCAAGTAAGCCAATTCAACCGCCAACTTTTGAATATCATAGGTCTGTGACAACGCACGCAGTTGGCGGATCTCATTGCGCACATCCTCGATTATAGTATCCTCAAAAGCCATCAGGTTGCGCCTTTGCCTTTGCCAGTTTATCAAGGTGGCCCTATAGGCATTTCTTTCTTGAATCCTTACCAAGGGCAAATCGCCGGTAAGTATCAATCTGTGGCGCAATGAACTCGCATTAATGTTAACAGGTTGGGCAACATTTGCGGGTGAAGTACCTAATAAACTATACTCTACATTCAGTACACCCTGCAAGGCATTAGCGGAAATTGCTATTTGCCTCCAGGAGTCCATCAACTGGGCCCTCCCATTCATTAAATCCAGCCTATTCGTCAAAGCATGCCTGCATCCGGCAAATAACGCCTCATCAATGTCTGTCTTAAGCAAATCTACGCCATCCACACAAACTCTTGGCACAGCAGGCCAGGATTTTCTGGTTTTTTCCAGTTTTTCATTTCTAGGTTCGACCAAAACCAGAAGAAAATCCTCTATTAGGTTTTCAAACTGGTTTAGTTGATCATCGACACCATTTCTGAGCCAGTTTACTTTTTGTTCATAAAGCCTCAGGTTTCTTTCGAATCTTCCAAGAAAGAATTCGAAATCTTTTTCTCCCAATTCAACTTTTTCAGTGCTAGGTTGTTTTTTTCCCTTTTTTTCGTAATCAGCCTTAGATTCTTGAAGTTGCAATCTACGGGCGTTTATCTCTCTTAATTTCGCGGTTAACTCATCCTTGGTCATGGCTTCCCATGCCGCCCAGCGTTTGGGTAATCGTTCCTTGAATTGGGTTCCTTTGACAAATTCGGATTCTTTTAAAATGTTTTGAAGTCCGTTTCGTAATTGGTCTACTTTTTTGGGATCGTTCAGTTTTCTTGAGTCTTGTCTTGCTTTTTTGAATTCATCAACCAGATTGGAATAACGCGCGAGTTGTTGCAATTGCGGTTCCAGTGGGGTTCGGTCAAGTTCCAAAGGCAGATCAATAGGAAGGCCCAACTGGTATTTGAATCGGTCTAGTGCGTCCCGCAGGGAAAGCTCCCGGTTGATCACACTTGTTTTAAATGAAAGTAGCTGTTGCAAAATTCTAGAAACTTGGAGTTCTGAGATATCGCCTATGGCTTGCATTTCCTTGTATTGATCCAAGGTGGTCGACAAGTCGGCGACATTTTCGCGTTCATTTCGTAAAAGGCCGGCTTTAAGTACCGCAGGCAGGTAGCCGTCTCTACGCGCAGTGAAAGCTTGGGGGGTAGAGCTATAGCCATTTCCCTCGCCAGGTGTGACTTGAACAAATCCAGCGCCCGCCAAGCCAGAACCAAAAACAGTGTTGAATCTTGAGGCGGATGCAACTGTCGCCGGGGTACTGTAAACCACTGGCGCTCCACCAACCGCGATATCAGTGTAAAATTCCTTTCGGAATCGCGCGAAGGACCGCATTTCGTAAAGAAGGTTGCGTTCTGCCAATGTTAAAGGTTCGAGAGTGACAGCTCTTCCACCCCCACGGAACAAAGGTTGAAAAATATCCAGCGAAACCGCGGAGGGAGTTCGGATTTGCGTTGCTCCATTTCCAGCCATGTCCACCACTACTGAATTTGCATATCGGAGTAAAAGCAATGCCCCTGTAGAGAATGTTTTTGTGACCCCTGCCTCGGATGCGACATTCCATCTGTTGGTGTTGCCCGTGAGGGTCTCCGTTCCTGAACGCTCACGGATGGCTACCTCGTTTGCGTAAAATTGCGCGGCAAATGCGAATCTCTGCAAAGTCACGGGTAATGCCGCAAGGTAAACATTTTCTCTTCGAAATTGAAAATCCCTGCTGTTAACCAAACCCAGTTCGCATGATTGTTCCAGTTTGATAAGAAACGGGTGATTGTAACGGCCAGCGGGATCACCATTGTAAGTAAGCCCCATTGAGTCAAACGGTCCTTTGTCCGGGTCGAGGTTGTCAAGGTAGTTGATGCCATCTTGTTTGAATGAAACAAGCTTCAAAGATGAGTTGTTATCTTTTGGGGGTTTGATCGCCACCGTGGATCGGTTTTCTATATCAAATTGGGAAAGTATGTCTAAGTATCCAGACCCTTCCATATGTGCTATGCCACTTTTTCCTGGCTTTTGCGGGTTTGGTGCCATTTCCATGGATGCGGGGTCGTCAGGAGGCATTGCGGGTCTGTCTTGGTTGCCAGCAGATGCGAAACGAGCCCTAGGATCTGGAAGCAGGTGGAATTGTTCCAATTTCCAATTAAGGTATTTGTCCTTGTTGGCGAGGATGGTGTGAACTTCGTTGTCTGCCCTATTCCTATAAAACCGCCTGCTGCATCCCGACGCCAGGAGTGTAAGGCATACACCAATCATCATGATTGTATATGATCTGGTTTTAAAAGACTCTTTGTTCAAATAAGTCATAGGTGCCAGTAAAAATTTAATCGCAGGCGTGATAATAAATACAATCGTCTAAATTGATATCGGCGTTAAAGACGGAAAACCTTGAATGAAACTTAAAGATATTGGGCTAATTAGATTAAAGGTTTTGTCCTGTTAATTAAATAACCTAGGATAGTTAGTTGGAATAATCATAAATCTGGAGATTTTTTAATGAGAGCTTTGGTTTGCAATACCTATGGGCTTCCTTCTCAAGT
Source organism: Planctomycetia bacterium (assembly GCA_005786805.1). Taxonomy (GTDB): domain Bacteria; phylum Planctomycetota; class Planctomycetia; order Gemmatales; family Gemmataceae; genus UBA969. Next base: position 40,454 of record SYCV01000155.1, read on the forward strand.
ATTAAGCCTTCAAAATAAAAATGAACCCAAGCCGGGGGATGGGGAAGTTTTGGTAAGAATGCTGTTAAGTCCTGTGAATCCCTCGGATCTATTGTTTATAAAGGGTAAATATGGAAATCAACCCACTCCTCCCCAAGTTCCGGGGTTTGAGGGGGTAGGGATTGTTGAAGCTGGGAAAGGTCTTTTGGCTTGGAGGGTGATGGGGAAACGCGTTTCGGTCATCGGCCAAGGGGATGGCAGATGGCAGGAAAAAATCATCATTCCCGCTCGCCAGGCTGTTCCGGTTCCTTCCTATCTTTCAGACCAGCAGGCTGCTTCGTTTTTTGTTAATCCAGCGACTGCGTATGTGATGACACAAAAAGTATTAAAAGTACCCGGAGGCGCATGGTTGTTGCAATCAGCGGCAACTGGTGCTTTGGGAAGAATGATTGTTCGATTGGGTAAAAGGTTTGGTTTTAAAACCATAAATATTGTTCGTAAAAAGCAGCAGGCTGAAATCCTTAGAAATGATGGTGCCGATGCTGTTATTTCGCTTGATCAGGAAAATATTCAAGAGTCCGTGATGAAAATAACCAATGGTAAAGGGGTGTCCTATGCGGTTGATGCGGTGGGGGGGGAGGTTGGTTCACAAATGATTTTAAGTCTTGCAAGAAACGGTAAGATGCTGGTTTATGGTCGTATGTCTGGAGAGCCGTTGAAATTTGAGCCGGGTGATATCATGAAAGGTCAGAAAACGATCCAAGGTTTTTGGCTTTCTGAGTGGGCCAAGGATCAAGGGGTTTTGACGATGTTGGGTTTGTTTGGAAAACTGGGAAGTTTGATTCGGGAAGGAGTGTTGGATACGCCTGCTGGTTCAGTCTTTGAGCTGGATAATTTTAAAAATGCATTGATTGAGGCTGAATCGGAATCCAAAGGAGGGAAAATTTATTTAAGAATCAATCCTTCCTAGTTGCCCCAAGCCTCCAGTTTTTTTGTTTCGTATCCTGAAGCTATTTACTTTTCGAATACCAATGATTATGGACTCTGGCGAGTTGTGTCTGGTTGGGTCTTTAAAGCTTGGGATAAGCTTAAAATGATTGTTAAAAATGTACCTATATTAATTTGTGCTTGTTTAATTGGGTTAATTGGTTGTTCACAAACTCCCAAGCAATCAACCCGGATGATTTCTGATGCCGGGATGAATGCTGAAAAAATAATCCGATTGCCTAACACCGCACCTGATGCAGGTCCGACAAAAGAAGCTGCGATAAGGGTAGGTAAAATCGGGCAAAAAATCTTAGCGTCCAACCCAACAATTGGAATCAAGCCATCCTTTCATACGATTGGTTCAGCCCATGCCGAAGTGTTTCATAAAGGTGTGGATCAGGTCATGATTACCGATGGATTGGTAAGGGAATGTAATGATGATCAATTGGCTGCAGTGCTTGCGGTTGAATTGGTGAAAATGCTTGGTGAGCAGGAAAATAGCGCGCCCACTGGAAAAATAATAGACAGGACCCCTGGGATGGATGTTCCGATTGGGAACGATAGGTCGTTGGTGTTTGGCCCTGCGGATGGAATCCGAATTGCTGAGCGTTATGAGCTGGATCGTATGCGAATTAAAAATAACTCAACAGCTATTGGATCGGTGGACCCAAAGATAATAGCCAGGGGTTACTTGTCGAAGGCAGGGTATTCTTCAAAGTCTGTTGATTCGATCGCGGGGCTACTGAAAAAAGCTGACGAAAATTTCAAATTAGAAAAAACAATGACAGGTGCGGTTAAAGGTCTTGATGTTAAAAATGGACCCTTGGTTTCCCAATAACGCAATTCTATATTTATTTCTTGGCATCCTTTTTAAATATTGTATCTTTAATGAAGTTCTAACCCGTTTGTCGCGGTTAAAAATATATTAGATCTTGTTTGTTGGGAATAACATGGGCAAATTTAAATTCTCTGTTTTGGGTCGTCGTCTTTTGAGCTTGGCTGCCATTTGCTTGATAGCTTCCGGTTGTGGAGGCGGTTCAGGTGTGCCTTCCGGAAAGGATGCTGGAACCAAGGAAACTTCGAAAAAAGGCTCAGACAAGACTTCTGATGGTAAAACTAAAAGTGGGGAATCCTCTTTTAAGGTTGCGTTTGTAAGTAATAATGCGGCAGAGTTTTGGACAATTGCTGAAGCTGGGGCTAGAAAAGCTGAACAAGAGACTAAATCCCAAGTTGTTTTCAAAAGACCCCAAGACGCCTCTGCTTCTACTCAAAAACAGATCATTGAAGACTTATTGACCCAGGGTGTGAAGGCCATATCCGTTAGTGTGATAAGTCCTGAAAATCAAACTTCCTACATTGATGAGGTCTCCGCCAGAATTCCTGTGTTATGTGTTGATAATGACGCAGTCAAATCCAAGAGAAAATGTTATCTTGGGACTGCTAATCTTCAGGCAGGCAGATCCGTGGGGCAGTTAGTCAAAGAAGTCATGCCGCAAGGTGGTAAAATTGCAATTTTTGTCGGTCAATTGGATCCGATCAATGCCCAGGAGCGGAGGCAGGGTGTGCTTGATGTTCTTGAAGGCCTCGCTGAATCCAAGTCATTGCGTGATTCGCCAAATGGGAAGAAATATGGTGATTATGAGTTGATTGGCACTTACACGGATAATGCTGACAAGAATAAGGCCAAAGATAATGCGGCGGATGTTCTGGCAAAACACCAGAACGAGGAAAACTTATGTATGATTGGATTATGGGCTTATAATCCGCCAACCATACTTGCGGCAGTCAAGGATTCCAAGAGGATTGGCAAAGTTAAGATAGTTGGTTTTGATGAAGACGATATAACACTGGATGCCATCAAGGCCGGGGAGATTCACGGCACGGTTGTTCAACAGCCGTTTGAATTCGGTTATCAATCTGTGAAAATGATGGTTGATTTGGTTTCGAAGCCTGAAAGTGTGAAAATTCCCGCAAACGGAATAATTGATGTGCCTCATAAAACAATCAAAAAAGATAATGTGGAGGCATTTCATTCCGAGCTTAAGAAGTTGATAAATAAATGATGACTCCTGTTCCAGGGGATTCTCTAGCCACATCCGTGAAAATATTGTCACCCATGGTTGAAGCTGTGGGGGTGAGCAAGCAATTTTATGGCGTAAAAGCTCTTCAGAATGTAAGCGTTGAAATTTATCCAGGCGAAGTTCTTGCTATAATTGGTGAAAATGGCGCGGGCAAATCCACCTTGATGAAATTACTTGCCGGGGTTTATCAGCCTGATTCCGGACAAATTCGTATTCATGGAAAACCTGTTGATTTAAGCAACCCTTCGGATGCAATAAACCAAGGCATTGCTTTGATTCATCAGGAATTAAATTTGGCTGATAATCTGACTGTTTCCGATAATCTTTTTTTAGGAAGAGAATTGCTTTGGGGCGGGCCATTGAAATTGCTTGATCGTAAAGCAATGTCTAATCTAGGTTCTAAAATTCTGGCCAGGGTTGGCTTGGATGTTGATCCCGGGGTCTTGGTGGGAAATCTTTCTCCCGGTCAAAAACAGCTTGTCGAAATCGCAAGGTCTTTATCTCTGAATGGTCGGGTTCTTATCATGGATGAACCTACCTCGAGTCTTTCACAAAAGGAATCAGACCAGTTGGTTAAAGTGATAGGTGAGTTATCCGCCGAAGGAGTTTCGGTGGTTTATATTTCTCACCGATTGGGTGAAGTAAAGAGAGTGGCTAGCCGGGTTGTGGGGTTGCGCGATGGAAGGAACGCCGGAACTTTGGCCTCAAATGAAATCTCCCACGATAGCATGGTAAGGATGATGGTGGGCAGGGATCTCGAAAAATTTTCCAAGCCGGAAGATTCAAAGCTAAGCTCCGATGTCAGGCTCGAATTGCAAGGTCTTAAGTTTATCAAAGGTGGGCCTGATGGGATATCATTTAAAATAAGAGCCGGCGAGATCCTTGGGGTGGCTGGCTTGGTAGGCGCAGGCAGAACCGAGTTGATGGAAACATTATTTGGAATCCGCCCGTGTCTTGGAGGGAGTCTTTTTCTTGAAGGTAAGCGCTTTTTGCAGGGTTCGCCTGCCGCTGCCATTTCCCGCGGATTGCTTTTGGTTCCTGAGGATCGAAGGCATCATGGCCTTATTCTTTTGCAAAGCATAAAACAAAATCTTTCCCTTCCAAATCTTAAATCCATATCCCGATTCTTTCTGGTGGACCCTTTCAAGGAATCTGAGCTTTCTTTAAATAGTATCAAGCGTTTGGGTGTTAAAACCACAAGTGCCAATAAGCTTGTGGGGCTTTTAAGTGGCGGTAATCAGCAAAAGGTTGTTCTTGCTAAATGGTTGGCGGTCGGCCCCAAAGTTCTTATTCTTGATGAGCCTACCCGAGGGGTTGATGTCGGGGCAAAGGCTGAAATTTATGAGCTTATTAGTCATCTTGCTGGACTTGGTGTTGCCATCATCATGGTTTCAAGCGACATGGAAGAAGTGATACGCATCAGCCAGCGTGTGATTGTTCTTCATGAAGGACATTTGCAAGGTGAGCTTTGTGGTGATGACATAAATGAAGAGTCCATCATGCAGCTTGCCACGGGATCCAAAGAGGTAAAAGTTGGATGATTAGAATTATTGGAATTCTTACTGTTGTGCTGGCATTGTATGGCTTATTGATGATGTCTGATCCTCAGGCCCGAAGTTTGGAAAATCACATCAATCTTGAACGCCGGATCGGTGAATGGGGGGTTTTGACACTTGGCGTTGGCTTTGTAATCATAACGGGGGGTATTGATCTTTCCATTGGTTCTGTGGTTTGCCTGGCAGCTGTTGCCTTTGGTCTGTTCCTTGAAAATGGTTTTAGCCCAATTTTAGGGGCCTTGATAGTCTTGTTATTTTCGGCCCTGATTGGATTGGTTCATGGAGTTTTGATAACCAAGGGGAATTTGCAGCCATTTATTGTCACCTTGTGCGGGCTATTCATTTATCGTGGATTGGCGCAGTTGCTTACGCTTGTTAATTTCAAGCAGCTTGGTCAGAAGTTTTCAGAAGGTTGGGACACCCCGGGCAGGGTTCTTCGCGATTCTTCCCGTGATGTTGGCATAGGTGACCGCCAGGATTTGGATGCTTTCTTTTTTCTTCAACGGGGAAACTTGCCTTTGGGTGATTGGCTTGGCTTGCCTGATTCGATCGGGCCTTGGTTCAATTTACCCATGCCCTTGGTGTTGATGTTTGTTCTTGCTGCTTTTGCAACGGTGTTTTTGCATCAAAGCGTATTTGGTAGGTATTTATTTGCCTTGGGATTCAATGAGCAAGCTGCCAGATATGCTGGAATTCGCACCGATAGACATAAAACTTTGGCCTATGTCCTTTGTTCTTTGCTCGCTGGCCTAGGGGGTATTTTGTTTTTGTTGAAGGTTCGGTCAGCTTCCCCTTCAAATGCAGGTAGTTGGTTTGAATTGTACGCGATAACTGGTGCGGTCCTTGGTGGATTCAGTTTACGAGGTGGCGAGGGCATGGTTGTTGGAATTCTTTTAGGAACGGCAATCCTTCCCCTATTGCGAAGCTTTGTTATTTTCGCGGGAATTCCGAGTGATTTGGAATTTACTGTTATTGGCCTCGCACTTCTTTTGGGTACCATCGCAGATGAAATTGTAAGAAGGCAGACCGGTAATAGGTTTTTTGGAAATATACTTCGAATCTTTATCAAGCCAAAAAACACATGAGTTGATGGGCTTTGATTTTATTCAAATAATTTGCTTACTGATTCATTAAGATGAATTCTTCGGATTGCATCTGCAAGTAATGGAGCCGCGGACAATATTTTCACATTGGGTAGTTGTTTGTCCGGGGGTAAAGGAATCGTATCGGTAACTATAATTTCCTTGATGGGAGCGCCATTGAGTCGCTCCACTGCAGGCCCGCAGAATACGCCATGGGTCGCGCAAACATAAACTTCTCTCGCGCCATTAAGCTTCGCCACATGAGCGGCGCCAACCACTGTCCCGGCGGTGGAAATCATATCATCAAAAATTACGGCGACTTTTCCCTCCATTGCGCAGCCAATAAGGTTGGCTTGGTTGGTTTCAGTCGCGCTAGTTCTTCGTTTGTCAACAATCGCAATCCCACCGCCAAGCTTTTTCTGGTACATCAAGGCCTTTTTAATGCTACCCTCGTCAGGGCTAAGGATTACAAGTTCTTCAGGGGGCACATTAAAGGTTCTCACATAATCACATATTACAGGACTGGCATGAAGGTGGTCGACTGGTACATTGAAGAAACCTTGTACCTGGGCTGCATGCAAATCTAGAGCCAACACCCGGTTCGCCCCTGCGACAGTGATAATGTCTGCAACCATTTTAGCAGTGATTGGCACCCTTCCCACATCTTTGCGGTCCTGCCTGGCGTACCCATAATAAGGGATCACAGCAGTGATTCGAGCAGCACTCGCCCTTTTGAAACAGTCAAGCATCACCAGTAATTCAATAAGGTTTTCATTGACTGGAGGGCATGTGGGTTGAACTAGAAAAATATCCCTGCCACGAACATCTTCATCTATTCGGACATAATTTTCGCCATCGGGAAAATTAGTCAGGGTGATTTTTCCCAAGGTGTCGTTCAGGTGAAAAGCGATTTTTTCCGCTAATGCCAAGTTGGCCCGACCACTGAATACTTTGATGTTGTTATTTTTCATTTGAGATTCAGCCTGGTGATCGGACCATGTTGAATAGTATGTTTTCAAAATTATTGAAAACCCTAGATGGGTTGTTATACAAATTTAAGAACGCTTAATGAAGATTCAGAATAATTGTGAATAAGGATTTGGTTCTGATTGATTTTAAGTCTATATTTGGTTTATGTTTGTGGCGGACTGTTCGGGCAGGTTTGCGGTTTTGAAAAACCGTAAAGGAAATGATTTACCAGATCGGTGCATAAATTACCAGGTCTTGGGGTATTTCCGAATCTTATGATTGCGCGAATTCCCCCTAGAAGAAGCAGTGCAGCTTCTTTATGGTTTCTTATGTGGAATTCTTTTTCGTTTTCAGCCATTTGGAAAATATTTTCCACGATTTGAATAACATTCCGGCGGGTTTGCTGCCAAACAAAATCGTTGTTTGAATTTTGAAATACCTCAGCGTAAAGGATAAGATCAAAAAGGTGAGGCTTGGCATCAAAAAGCTGGATTGAAGACTCCAAAATCGCGATTAGCTTGTTTTTTGGGGAAGTTTGCAATTTTATGGTGTTTTCGAGAAGTTTGATTAAATCCCCTGAGGCAACTTTTAGCAGAGCGGTGTAAAGTTCCTCTTTGTCTTTGAAATAGCGATAGATTGTTCCTTTCCCGACGCCTGCATCCATGGCGAGGTCCTCCATTCGAACTTCATGGAAGCGTTTGGATGCAAACATGAGTTCGGCGGACGCCAGGATTTTTTCTTGAACAGTGGCAGACTTTGTGCGCACTTTGGAAACCTTTAAATTCAATGATTGACTAGTAATGAAAACAAATTAAAATGGAACTGACTAGTCAGTCAAAATTGTATTACCCACCTAATTGGCTTTCAATAGGCGAAGTTTCGGAGATTTTTTGTAATGCCTCTTAGCAGTTTTTCGGCTTGGATTGGAAGGTTCTTTCTTTTTTGGATCTTTGGGAGTTTGGCTGTATTGGCGGGGTGCTCCAAACAGGGATTAGAGGCTCCAAAAGGTGGTTCTGAAGTCAGGCCATCTCAAATGAAACTTAAGCGAAAAATTGAACTTTTTAAAATTCAAAAGCAACCATTCCAAGCAACAATTGAAACAGTGGGACATCTGGAAGCTGAGGGGCAGACGGACATTGCCGCGGGGGTAAGCGGAGTTGTGGACGATGTTTTGTTCCGGGAGGGGCAATGGGTTGATAGGGATTCCTTGCTTGTCAGGATCGATCAGAAACGCCACAAGGCCAATTATGATTCCGCTCTAGCCTTGGAAAAAAAAGCTGAAACTGCGTTTAACTTGAGCAGAGACCTCGAGGGCTTGACCCGTCTTGCTGGAATCGGAAGTTCCGCGGAGGACAGGGTTCGTGCCGCTGGTAGTTCGAAGCTTGCGGAATCAGAATATGCACAAGCCAAGGCCGCCAGGCAACTTGCTGAAAATAATTTCAATAGGTCCCAGGTAAAGGCGCCTTACTCAGGTCAAATCAACCAACGAAAGGTTACGGTTGGCAGTTACCTTGAGGACAAGACTGTAATTGCAACCATAGCTAACCTTAGTCAGATTAGACTTGTCGGATATATTCCTGAGAAATCAGCGCCTGGTTTAAGGGCTATTTTGGATAATGAGGAATTTCTAAAGTCGGCTTGCTTGATTTCCAATACCCTGTTTTCTCCAATAAATGGGTTGGTGATTTCTGCGGCGGACGAGTCCTCACTTTTGCCTTTTGGGTATCAGATGCGATTCACCCTACGGGCATTGCCCCGCGAAAACCTTACTGCAAGACTTTTTTATATCAGTTCCGTTGCTAGTCCTGACACCCATATGTTTGAATGCAAGGGATTGATTGACCATTCCTCATTGTCATCTCAATTAAGGCCCGGTTATACCGCCAAAATAATTTGCGACTTACCCGGGAAAAAAGATGCACTGGTGGTGCCTGAAGAAGCGGTTCGGGCCAGTGAAAAAGGGTTTATTATTTTTCAACCAATGCCCAGGGTTATCGCTGATGGTTCCATTGAATGGGTGGCAAAACCAAGAACTTTACAGCTTGGCCTGAGGAAGCCCGGAATTGTTGAGATTCTGGAGGGTGCCAGGGAGGGAGATTGGGTTGTTCGCAAAGGCGCGGATGCGCTTGAGGATGGCACTCCTGTTGATGTCCCAAAGGAAATGGAAGCGGAGTTGCTGAAAAAAATAAAGGAAAACAAGGGTAATTAACCATTCAATATTTGGTGAAGAATGAGTCTGTCTGATTTAAGCATAAAGAACCCGGTATTTGCAGTCATGATCAGTGCCGCATTAGTGGTATTTGGATCAATCGCATACCGTGGGTTGGGCATCAGCCAGTTTCCGGAATTGGATTTTCCCGTTGTGAGCATCAACACCACCCGCGAGTCAGCTTCTCCAGAGACAATGGATTACGATGTGACAGATATTATTGAAGATGCGGTTTCGGGAGTTGAGGGAATAGATTACATACAATCCCAAAGCTTGCAGGGATCCGCAGTGACAACAGTGTTTTTCAGGCTTGAAAGGAATATCGATGCGGCAATGCAGGATGTTCAGAATGCGGTTTCCTCGGCAATGAACAGGTTGCCCACGGATATCGATCCCCCTGTTATTTCCAAGGTTAATTTCAATAAATTCCCGATCATATGGCTTGGGGTCCATGGGCAGAAATCCCTGCATGAAATCAACCAGTTTGTCAATGATATCTTGAAGCAGCAAATCCAGACGATTCCAGGGTGCGGTGGTGTCATGTACGGTGGGTTGCGTCCGCGAAACATGCGTATTTGGATTGACCAGGAAAAACTTGAGGCGTTTCATATCGACGCATTGGATGTTTTTCGCGCATTACAGGCCGAGCATGTTGAAAAACCCGCGGGTTACCTCAAATCGGAAAAAAGAGAAATCAATGTCAGGTTGATGGGCGAAGCCAAGTCCGTGCGCGAATTTTCAAGCCTTCCAATCTTGTCAAAGCCGGATGGTTCAGTCGTAACTCTTGGGGATGTCGCGGTGATAGAGGATGGTATGACCGATAGAAGGTCTTTTGCCCGGTTCAACAAGGAAACAACTGTTGGGGTTGGCGTCATGAGGGCCACCGGGGCTAATGTGGTTCAGGTTTGTGAAGAGGTCAAAAGGCGCCTTCCGATCTTAAGGGCCCTTGCGCCTGAAGGGGTTGAAATAGGCATATCAACAGATTTCTCCCTTTTTATCAAGGATGACATTGAAGAGGTCAAGCATTCTCTTTTCATGGGGGTTGTTTTGACTGCGATTGTCGCCCTGATGTTTCTTGGGTCCGTGAGTTCCACATTGAATGTTTGTATCTCCATACCAGTTTCCATCATGGGAACATTTGTTGTGATGAAGTATTGCGGTTTTACCTTGAATTTCATGACATTATTAGGTCTTTCGCTTTCCGTTGGTGTCGTTGTGGATGATGCAATTTTGGTGCTTGAAAATATTTACAGGCGAATGGAGCATGGTGAAGGCAGGTTGCAGGCGGCATTTAATGGTGCCAACGAGATTTCGTTTGCAGCCCTGGCCTCCACGCTTTCCATTGTTGCGATTTTTATTCCCGTTGCCTTTATGAAAGGGGTGGTGGGTCAGTTTTTCTTTCAGTTTGGAATTACCGTAACCGTCGCGGTTTTGATTTCACTTGTTGTTTCTCTTACCATAACGCCCATGCTTTGCTCGATGTTTTTGACGCTTCATGAAAATGTTATGATCAGGCCGCAAACCATGCGTGGATTATTGTCAATTCCAGCCAATCTTTTCAGGGGTGCATGGTGGGTGATTGATAAGTATGTTGTTTATCCAGTTTTGGTTTTTCCCACATCCTTGGTTATGGGAATGATGGAGTTTGTCTACAAGAGGGTGCTGCGGGTCGCTGTCGATTTTCCTTTGGTGATACTTCCGATCGCGTTGGTTTTTGCGTGCTCATTCGGCTCATTTCTCACGGGTATAAAAATCCCGCTCCCACAATGGCTTGGTTCAATGGTTGGCACCCCTTCGGTTGTGATAAAACCCATAGGGACGGAGTTGGTTCCTAGTGAGGATCAAAATAGGTTTGTGATCAGTTTGATTTGCCCTGTAGGCGTAAGCATTGATTATGTTGAGGAAATGATTGGCAAATGTGAAAATTTGCTCGTGAAATTGAGGGACCCCGTATTGGAAACCGAGATGATTGCCTCCATGTTTTCCTCGATTTCCATAAGGCCGGGGATGTTGATATCGGAAGGTGTTGTTTTCATAAGGCTTGTTCCTTCAACTGATCGAACCATGACCCAGACACAAATAATTCAAGATGTCAGGAAAAGGTTGTCGGGGCTTGCTGGTGTCAGGCCAATTGTTTTGGATCTTTCAACCCAGGGTTTCACACCAACCAGGGGATTCCCGATTGATTTTGCAATCCAAGGACCGGATTGGAAAACCGTTGTTGAATATGCTGAAAATGTTCGGATTCGCATGATTGAAAGTGGAATGGTCGCAGATGTGAATTCGGATTATCGACCTGGCATGCCTGAGGAACAGCTTTTTCCTGACCGGGATAAAGCCTCTGAAATGAATGTTCCCATAAAGAAAATAGCATTCTTGTTGAATGTCGCGTTTGGCGGGATGAGAAATGGCCGTTTTACCGATGAAGACAAACGTTACGATGTGAGAATGCGATTGCTCGAGAACCAAAGAGATACACCTGACCTATTGGACCATCTTCATGTAAGGCAGGAGGTTCCGTTGTCCGCAGGTGTGAATCCCCCAACGATTCCCATTAACGATTTAAGCCAGCATAAGACTATTTCCACCTTGCCCCTGGTGAATCGATACAATCATCTTCGAAAAATAGAAATCACAGCAAATATGGGACCAGGTGTTTCACAAGGAGAGTCGATCGCAAGGTGTAAGCAGATCGCGGAGGATGTTCGTGAGGAAATGGGGCTTCCTCCAAGTTATCGTTCCGTTCAATTGGGTAATGCTAAGGCGATGGCTCAGACCATTGATAGTATGTGGCAATCTCTTCTCTTTGGTTTTTTGGTTGCCTACATGATTCTCGGCATTCAGTTTAATTCATTTGTTCATCCGATGACTGTCCTCTGGGCGGTTCCTTTTGGCGTCACTGGTGGTTTGCTTGTGCTATGGGCTTGCGGCGACACATTGAACCTAATGAGCATGATTGGTTTGGTTCTTCTGGCGGGTTTGGTCAAGAAAAATTCAATCATCCTGGTGGATTGCGCCAATCATGTTCGGGAAACAGGAAAGAATGCGCGGGAGTCAATGCTGGAGGCCGGGTTGGTTCGATTAAGGCCGATCATGATGACATCTCTTGCGACTATTGCTGGGGTGGTTCCACTGGCGTTAGGATTTGGAGCCGGCGCCGAAAACAGAGGCCCCCTCGCAAGGTGTGTGATAGGTGGTATTTTTCTTTCAACTTTGATCACGCTGGTGGTTGTGCCTTCTTTTTATGTTCTACTTGAAAAAATCAATAATTGGCTGAGGTCGTTGTCAGTGGATGGGAAATCTTCTTCTGGTATGGCTTTATTTGTTGATGAAAAACAATCCAAACAAGTCGCAGTTAATTCTTAGAGGTTTGATAGTTCCATGAGTTTGCCCGCGTTAAGCATCAGGAATCCGGTTTTTGCAGTGATGGTCTCTGCAGCAATGGTGATTTTTGGATGGCTTGGGTATCAAAGCCTTGGAGTCAGCCAGTTTCCTGAAATTGATTTTCCAGTTGTGAGCATTGCTGTCACAAGGGAGGCCGCTTCCCCCGATATCATGGATGGAGACATCACCGATGTTGTGGAAGATGCGGTGGCCAGTGTTGAGGGGGTTGATTACATAATGTCCCGCAGCATGGAAGGCATTAGTCTTGTCACGGTTTATTTCAGGCTTGAGAGAAATATTGATGTCGCGATGCAGGATGTCCAGAATGCGGTTAGTGCCGCCAGGCGAAGACTTCCTGTGGATATCGACCCTCCAGTCATAACCAAAGTTAATCCAAACAACTTGCCTGTAATGTGGCTTACATTGTCCGGCAGTGCCCCACTGCACCGAATAAGTGATTTTGCTGAAAAAGAGCTCAAGCAGGAGGTCGCAGCCATAGCAGAGGTGGGCGGAGTTCAATTTGCGGGTCTACAGGCTCGATCAATCAGGATTTGGGTTGATCGTGATAAACTTACAAGTTTTAACCTGGCAGCAGATGATGTGAGGCAGGCAATAGGAAAACAACACGCTGAAATGCCAGCGGGATATATCCAAAGTAAAATGGTTGAATTTAATCTTCGAACCATGGGTGAGGCCTATTCCGTCAACGAATTTCGAAAACTATTGGTGGCGCAAAGAGATGGGCAACACATCCTTCTTGAGGACCTTGCGGTGGTCGAGGATGGCATGGAGGATAGAAGGAGTCTTGCGCGGTTTAACCGTATGCCTGCAATTGCAGTTGGAATTAGAAAGGCGATTGGCGGAAATTTGGTGGGGTTGTGCGAGAATGTAAAGAAGGAACTTCCAAGATTGAGGAAAATGCTCCCGCCCGGCGTTGAGCTTCATGTTCCCGTGGATTCTTCCGTTTTTGTAAGGGAAAACATAGATGAGCTAAAATTAACACTTATGCTTGGAGTGCTTTTTACCGGAATAGTTTGTTATTTGTTCCTGGGATCAATCGGCACAACCGTAAACATTTGTCTTTCTATTCCAACATCTTTGATTGGGACATTCTTTTTTATCAATTATGGGGTCAAGTTTTTTGGCTGGCCCCCCTTCACGATAAACTTGATGACCCTTTTAGGGCTTTCCCTTTCTGTCGGGGTTGTGGTGGATGATGCCATCTTGGTGCTTGAAAACATTTACAGGCTTAGGGAAAAAGGGTTGTCGATGGTTGATGCTGCCCTGCAGGGAGCGGGTGAAATCAGCTTCGCTGCAATGGCTTCAACGTTTTCGATTGCTGCGATTTTCCTACCGGTTGCATTCATGTCAGGCACCATCGGCAGATTTTTCTTTCAGTTTGGGTTGACGGTCAGTGTCGCAGTTATTCTCTCACTTGTGTGTGCCTTGACTTTGACGCCGATGTTGAGCGCGTTTTTTTTGAAACTCTCCCATGAGGAGGAAAAAGCACCCCGGTCAATTCACTTTATACTTGTGTTACTGATCGGATTCCTGATCCAGATTCCATTGTCAATTTTAAGACTGTTTTCAACTCCGGGTTCATACTTGGAATATTGGGCATGGCCATTAAGATGTTTTTTCAAGCATTTTGCCGATTCTCTTGGACTACCACTAAATCCATTTGAACTGATTTCAACAAAGCCCCTCTGGGTGTCATTTGCGCTGGAGTTGTTTGTTGAGCTGGTGGTAGTTATTATTTTGGTCCGTTATTTTAAGACCGTTTTGTGGGCTATTCAGGTTTACATTTTAAAACCATTGTTTTTAACGCCGACAGATTGGGTGCTCAATCTAACCACTACCGCCTATTCAAAAACCTTGGTTTTTTCACTCAAGCATACAAATATGATTCTTGTGGGGGGCGTTTTGATCGCATTGGCCACTGCTGTATTCATAGGGATTGGTGTTTTGGGGCAGGAACTTGTGCCCAGTGAGGATCAAAGCAGATTACTTGTGCATGTTGTTTGTCCTGTGGGGGCAAGTATTGATGAAATTGGAAATTTGCTGGCGCGTTGCGAGACCATTCTAGCGGACCGAAACGAAGTGGCTGGAATTATGACTGCTGTCGCTACTGAATCGGGGTTATTGATGAATGAAGCGGATATTTTTGTCCAGCTAGTTCCAAGGTCTGAGCGAAAACTTACCCAGCAACAATTGGTGCCATTGATTCGTAAGGAACTTTTACAGGTTGAGGATGTGCGGGTTGTTGTTCGTGACCAGTCCACTGAAGGATTCACTCCACAGAGGGGAGACCCGATTGATTTTTCAATCCAGGGAGACTGGAAAATTCTTCCTGAGTTAGGGCGTAAAATTGTTGAGCAGATGAATTATTCCTTGTTAAAAAACAACCTCCCCATGTTAACTGACATAGACATGGATTATCGCCCCGGGATGCCTGAGGTGCAGGTTACACCCGATAGGGAAAAGCTTGCTTTGCTGGGTATGCCTGTTTCCCGTCTCGCGGAAAGCATCAGTTTGCTAGTGGGGGGTGAGCGGGTTGGAAGATTTACGGATAAAGGCAGGCGATATGATGTGCGCGTTCGTTTCCAAGAGCAGGAAAGAACTTCCCCTGAAAATCTTTTACTGATGACATTAAGGGCGGGGGATACCAAGCTTGTTTCTGTTGAGGATGTGGTTGGGGAATTGAAAACAGTCTCAACTTTGCCGGTTATCAATCGGTACAATCATCAGCGTAAAATTGAGATTACTGCAAACACCGCTGAGGGGGTGTCCCAAGGTGAGGCGATTGCAAAGACCAAGGAACTTGCACAGGGTCTGCTTCCTGAAAATGTCACCTTGGTGGAACTGGGAAATGCGAGCGCCCTGAAAGAAACCATGACCAGTTTGATGTTTGCCTTGATGTTGGGCATTGTGATTGCATACATGATCTTGGGGATTCAATTTAATTCTTTTATTCACCCTTTCACAGTGATTCTGGCGATGCCTTTTGCAGTGACCGGGGCCCTGATAACATTATGGATGACAGGTGACACATTGAATATGATGAGCATGATTGGGTTTATTCTTTTGATGGGCTTGGTCAAAAAGAATTCAATCATCTTGGTTGATTACACCAATCAATTGAGGGAGCAGGGAATGGCGGTTGAGGAGGCCCTTATCAAAGCATGCCCTGTTCGATTAAGGCCAATTCTCATGACTTCGATTGCCACAATTGCCGGTGCAATTCCCGCTGCCTTCGGTGTAGGCCCGGGGGCTGAAACCAGGGCCCCCATGGCAAGGGCCATTATTGGTGGTATTCTGGTCTCCACTGCGGTGACTTTGTTTCTTGTGCCAGCTTTTTATCTTTTTGCGGAACGATGGCGTAATTTTGCTAGTCTTCTTGCTAGGGTTGAGGATAGTCCCAAACCCAAATAGTCCCAATGGATTTATTTTTCATGGAAGAATTAAATTCAGTGACACTTGCTTTTCATGAGGGAACGCTTGTGTTAAATGGCGCACTGGATAATGTGCTAAAAAGTCTCCCTTTTGTTTTGCATGATCCAAGAACAAACAATGACCGATGTGAAGCGATTCATTACAGGGTGTTAATTCAAACTTTGGTTGCCCATAAGGTTAGTTTCAAAGATTCTGCACGCAGCTATCAAAATCAGGAGTGGAAGACTTCAGATTCTCGTAAGCCGTTTCCTTATCAATTGGAGGCGCTTGAGGCATGGTGGGGCCAAAGATCCAGGGGAGTTGTTGTTTTGCCTACTGGGACAGGTAAAACCTTTCTGGCCTTGATGGCGATTTTACGGATGCAGAGGCCCACATTGGTAGTCACTCCAACGATTGATTTGATGAATCAATGGCATGCAGTTTTAACTGAATCATTGGGAGTGCAGGTGGGTATGATGGGTGGTGGTTCCCATGAAATTCAACCTGTCACCGTAACAACCTATGATTCAGGTCAGATTCACCTCTCAAAATGGGGGAATAAATTTGGGTTTCTTGTTTTTGATGAATGCCATCATTTACCCGGTTCGGTCTATTCTAATATTGCGATTGGTTCGATAGCCCCATTCAGGCTGGGTTTAACTGCGACTCCGGAAAGATCCGATGGAAATGAGTCAATGCTTGAGAGTCTGATAGGCCCTATTGTGTTTCGCAAGGAAATCGGGGAATTGGCGGGTAGTTATCTCGCAAGTTATGAATCTGAAATAATCCATGTTGATCTTTCTGATGATGAAAAGATTGATTATGAAAAGGCGAGAAAAGAATATCGCGATTTTTTGTTGAAGCGAGGGATTAATCTTAGGGATCCTAAAGGTTGGCAGAGGTTTCTGGCTGAAAGTTCCAGGTCACATGAGGCTAAAAAAGCTTACGACGCTTTTAAATTACAAAAGAAGATAGCCTTGCACTCCAAGGCCAAGATTGATGTTCTTCAAAAATTGCTCCTCAAGCATGCAAATGATCCCTGCATTATATTCGCAGGTGACAATTCGATGGTTTATGCGATTTCTCGAAAGTTTTTAATTCCTGCTGTCACCCATGAAACCAAGGCAAAGGAGCGAAAGCAGACCTTGGATAAATTTAAAACCGGCGCATATCTCGCTATCGTTACCAACAAGGTTCTTAATGAGGGAGTTGATGTGCCCACTGCGGGTGTTGGAGTTGTCCTTTCCGGGTCTGGGACTGTTCGCGAACATGTGCAGCGACTGGGAAGAATTTTAAGAAAGTACAAGGATAAACGCGCAATTCTTTATGAGGTGATCAGCAGGAATACAAGTGAGGAATTGACAAGTCAAAGGCGCAGGAAGCACGATGCTTACAGGAAATAAATTAATTGCAAGGAATTACAGGGGTAGGCTTCTTGTCAATTATCTTGATCCCCTCGATTCCAGATGGTGTGAAGTTGCAGATTGGATTATTGCAAGGGGCAGG
The DNA here is from genome assembly GCA_005786805.1 of Planctomycetia bacterium. GTDB lineage: Bacteria > Planctomycetota > Planctomycetia > Gemmatales > Gemmataceae > UBA969. The sequence continues at coordinate 57,639 of SYCV01000155.1, forward strand.
GGACTTCTTGGAAAATCCAGGCACATCTTTGATGATGAGTTGGGGGAATATCCCCGCTCATTGCCGGAACCTCTTGTGTTTCAGGGATTGGTGAAGGTATTTTCGGATAATTGTAAATTTGAACAAATAGATGGATATGACGCCGTTAAAATCAGGGAACTCGTCTTTTCATATGCTTCGCAATTTAAAAGCGAGGGAAGTTTGTCTTCGGACCCGGATGTCCGCAGGAATATTTTTGAACTTGTGGGAAAGCAAATTGAAGTAGATCCAGAACTTGTGGATTCGTTATTGTATGCGGATCTTGAATCTGAAAACAAGCTGTTGTCAATTCCAAATTTTAATGCTCAAAAATTAATACATCGCTACAATCTTTCGCTGGCTCAAGGTGTCCTGCTTAACTCTTTGAATATTGTCGTGAGGTTGGCTTCTTCCACTCCACCCGTTCGATTAAAGCAGTTGATTCGATGGATTAAGTTTCAAAGATTGTTATGCGCTGTTGAAAAAAATGAAAGCGGTGGATTAACTTTGCAGATAGATGGTCCGTTAAGCCTTTTTAGAACAACTCAAAAATATGGTTTTCAAATAGCGTTATTTCTGCCGGCACTTTTATTGTGCCCGGACTTTGAATTGGATGCCGAATTGCAATGGGGCAAAGGCAAAAAAAACAGCAAGTTTAAAATCACCAGCAATGATGGTCTTGTAACACATTATGTTGACTCTGGTGTTTATCGCCCTCCTGAAAATGAAATGTTTTATATTTTGTTTAAAAAAAGGGTTGAGGATTGGGATATCGATGATTCAATATCGGAATTGGAAATCCCTGATGAATTCATTGTGCCAGACTTTGTGCTCAAAAGAAAAAAAGATAATAAGGTTGTCGGCGTTGAAATTTTATGGAACTGGAACACATCCTTCATCCAGAAAAAGATAAAAGAAATTGCAAAATTGAAACTTCAGAAATATGTTTTGGCTGTAGCGGACAAAGGGAATTTGGGAAAAGACAAGCTGGTTGATATTCCCAGTTTTGTTTACTTTTTCAAATCAACCCCGTTGCCTCAGGAAATTGAAAAAATAATAAATCTACTCTGATGAATCAAAGTTGTTTCTCAGCGATCTCAAGTGCGCGTAATAATCCTCTAGCCTTGTTGAGTGTTTCCTCATACTCCTTTGCAGGCTCGCTGTCAGCTACCACTCCAGCCCCTGCCTGCAGGTAAGCTTTTTGTCCCACAATAACCATGGTCCTAAGCGCAATGCAAGTATCCATGTTTCCGGAAAAGTCAATGTATCCAACGGCTCCGCCGTAAGGCCCTCTTTTTTGGGGTTCCAACTCATCAATTATTTCCATGGCTCTGACTTTGGGGGCGCCACTAAGCGTTCCCGCGGGTAGGCATGATTTTAAGGCGTCCAGGGCGGTCATGTCTTTTTTTAGTGTGCCTTCAACCGTGCTGCATAAATGCATAACATGGCTGTATTTTTCGACTGTCATTACATCTGTGATTTGAACCGTGCCAAATTCGGCTATCCTTCCAACATCATTCCTGCCCAAATCAACCAGCATGATATGTTCCGCTCGTTCCTTGGGGTCGGCGATAAGTTCCTGGGCTAGTGATTTATCCTCCTCCTCATTTTTTCCCCTAGGCCTGGTTCCTGCTAATGGTCGAATTGTCACATGGCGCTCTTCAACGCGAACCATGATTTCTGGGGAGCTTCCTATGAGGCATAGATCATCAAATCTTAAGAAAAATAGAAATGGGCTAGGGTTTACAACCCGTAGTGTGCGATAGATATCAAATGGTTTTGCCTTGGTTTCTGTTTCTAACCGTTGACTGAGGACAATTTGAAAAATATCACCAGCGTTTATGTATTCCTTGCATTTTATGACTGCTTTTTCGAATGTTTCCTTACTGAAGTTGGACTTATAGGGTTGTGATACCTTGCCATCAGGTTGAATATCAGTGAATTTTAGATTGCATTGGTTGTTTTGAAGTTGATCAACCATGGTATCGATTTTAGAACAAGCGGTTTTATAAGATTCTGATGGATTTTGGCCAGCGGTGTGAGCATGGACAACCACCGCGATTGTTTTGTTGATATGGTCAAAAATCACCATTTGATCATAGAAACCAAAACATAAATCAGGGAGGTTTCGGTCATCTTTTGGAGTATTAGGAAGATTTTCAACATATCTAACTGTATCGTAACCACTAAATCCGACAGCTCCTCCACAAAACCTAGGTAAACCTTTTATATGGTGGGATTTGTATTTGTTTATATATTCTTGTAAAAGCCCCATAGGATCTTTATGCTCGAAAGTTTCCTTTTTAAATGTTCCGGGTTGAATTGGATTTCGTGTTTCAATTGTCACTAAAGTGGCTTTTGCGCTGAATTTTAAAAAGGGATCTGTCCCCAAAAAACTATATCTTCCAACTTTTTCTCCCCCGACAACGCTTTCAAAAAGGAATGATAATTTGTCCTGTGAAAGCTTGCAGTAAGCGCTTACCGGGGTGAGAGTATCGCCAGTTAATTGCCTGAAAACCGGAACCATGCTATGGTTTTTTGCGAATTCTTGGAATGAATCAATGTTTGGATGATGAGCCATGGTGTTTTTCTTTGCGGGGTTGAAAACAGTTGTTGTAATGATAAACCATGTTGCAAGGCCATGCATTATTCAAATAATGGGTCATTTAATCGTTTCTGATCCTTGACCTGATGATATTAGCTTGCATATTTATATAGAATTAGTCTATGAGATCAGGGGTGTATTTGGAATTCTGATGAATTGTCATGGGTGTAATACTATTGTTTCAAAAGACCAGGAACGCTGTGCTTCCTGTGGATTTCCTTTGAAAATACTCAATGGAAATAGTGATGATTTTGCTGGCTTAAGTGCTGATTATCAAAATGAATGGCTTAAATACCATGAAGAAATGAATTTAACCGCTTCCAGCAAAAGTATAATTCCATTTTTTGGTGTTTTCTATGGGATTCGATCTATTATTTTAAGCAAACAAGGTTTTAAGAATGCTTCATTAATAAAAAAGCAGGATTTGGCAAATCGATTTAATTACATAAGGCGGTTGGCTATTTTTGGACTGGTTACCAATCTTTTAGCCTTCATTTTTATCATTATTGGCATAATTGGTTTATTTCGCACAACTTAATTTATTTATTAATGATTTTTCAATTCGTGTTTTTTTCGTTTTATTGCTTTGATAACAAGCAACTATTACATTTTTAACCTAGCACCTAAGTTGTGAATCTTTTCAAGTTAATCTGGTGTTTGTGTTAAAATAACAATAGTATTCGATTCAGATAGTGGGGTTGAGTCATTTATAAAATTAAAGGTGACATATGAGTTTGGAGCAAAATCCTGAACCTAAAAAAGATCCTGAAACCATCACTCAGGAGGTGAAATATTCCCAGGTAAGTGCCAGGGTTACTGATAGGGTTTCTAGTGGTGTTTTTTCTTCAGGTGCCTTGTTGTTGAATGGCCAAAATGAATTTATCCTCGATTTTCTACAACGAATGGTGCAACCTCAAAGGGTGGTGGCACGGGTTGTCATGAGTCCACCTTCACTATTGAGTTTTTGCAATGCCTTGGAAGAAAACCTTTCCATGTACCAGTCAAAGTTTGGAACTCCGCCCCAATTGCCTCCTCCTCCTCCGGGATCTGTTCCTTTGCCGATTGATGAATTATACGCCCAATTAAAAATCGCGGATGAAATTTTAGAGGGATCTTATAGCAATGCAGTTATGATAAGTCATAGTCCCAGTGATTTTGTTTTTGATTTTATTGCTACTTTCTATCCGCGAAGTGTTGTGTCCGCCCGGGTATTTATGTCGGCCTCTCAAATCCCGCCTTTTTTGAGCACTCTAAAAAAGGGATTTCAACAATTCCGTGATAAAATCAATTTGGCTTCAGGTCCTGGTCAAACTCCTCCCTCAGTGACTTAGGTTTATCAATAAAAGCGTTGGATGGATGATGGTCTATGAGTGAACTGGAATCGCTGCCAGTTTCGATTGTTTTACCAGAACTAATTAAAGCTTTGGTCAAAGGTAGTTGTGCGGTTCTACATGCGCCTCCGGGGGCGGGTAAAACCACATTGGTTCCATTGGAATTACTCAAGGCCGGATTTTCCGGAATAGTCTTGGTGGAGCCTAGAAGACTGGCGGCAAAAGCCTCAGCATCGCGTATTTCTTATTTGAATGACACCAAACTAGGTGAATTAATCGGATATCAGGTCAGGTTTGATTCAAATTTTTCTAATGATACCAAATGCCTTGTTGCAACCACTGGAATTGTATTGAATTGGTTTGCAACTGATCCTTATCTTTCCAATTGCAATGTTTTGATTTTTGATGAATTTCATGAAAGAAGCCTGGAAAGTGACCTGCTTTTAGGGCTGGCAAGGTTATTGCAAAAAACGGTCAGGCACGATTTGAAAATCCTTGTTATGAGTGCAACCCTGGATAGCGGTAAAGTTGCGGATTACATGGATGGTTGCCAGGTGATATCCAGCATGGGGAAAAAATATCCTGTGGATATATGCCATCAAGAGATGAAGGGGGCTTGTAAATTAGAAGATGCAGTTTGTTCCGCAGTTGCGATTATTGAGGAGAAAATCCAGGGAGATATCCTTGTCTTTTTGCCTGGGATGTCGGATATCCTTGACTGCAAATTCGCATTGGAAAGTTTTTTGAAAAATAAAGATATTCAAATTCTTCATGGCGATGCATCAATTGAAGTCCAGGAAAAGGTATTAAAAAAGACAGCCAGAAATCGGGTTATTTTAGCCACAAATATTGCAGAAACTTCCCTTACGGTAAGCGGGGTTCGAGCAGTGATTGATAGCGGGTTGGTGAAGAAAACTTTTTTTGATGGAAGGCTGGGGTTAAACAATATTGAGACAGTGAGGATTTCAAAGGCTTCTGCTGATCAAAGAGCTGGGCGGGCAGGCAGGGAGGCACCAGGTGTATGCCTAAGGCTTTGGTCCGAGAAAGACCACAGCCTTCGTGATGAATTTGACAAGCCTGAAATTCAACGGGTTGATTTATCCGGTGCATTGCTTCGTTTGTTTGCGATTGGTGAGAATAATTGGGAAGATTTTCCATGGTTTGAAAGGCCGAATCGTACATCGGTCGAGGGTGGCATAAAGCTACTGCAAAACCTCAAGGCAATTGATGGAAAAAAAATAACAGCTCTCGGCCTTAGGATGAACCAGTTGCCACTGCATCCAAGGTTGTCAGCGATTTTGCTGGCCGGGGAGGAAAATGGTTCCTTGGATCAGGTTGCCCTAGCTATCGCGGTACTTTCCGAAAGGTCAGTTTTTGAGCATTCTTATGATGCCGCAATATTGAAGCGAGATTCAAGTTCATCAAATTCTGATTTGCTGGATGTTGTTCAAATTCTTGAAGAATGTGAGTTTGACAGGAAAGCTTTTCAAAGTCACGGAGTTCTTCCCGATAGGGCCGCAAATTTGTTCAGAGTTCGGGATCACTTACTATCTTCGGTTGGAAAAGCCGGAAAAATGAAAAATGTGCCAGGACAAGATGGTTTTCTTCGGTCAATTCTTGCTGGTTTTCCTGATCGGGTCGCGAAAAGGCGTGAAAAAAATGGTGTTAAAGCATTGATGGTTGGTAATCGGGGGATTTTTCAATCAAAAAAAAGTCGAGTCAGGGATCATCTTTATTTTGTTTGTGTTGATGTTCAATCTGGAGATGAGGAATCGATAGCGATAATGGTTTCAGGAATCAACGGCGAATGGTTGGACTCTGCCTTCAAAAAAATCCAGAGGGATGTTTATTATGATCCTAAAATTAAAAAATTAATTGCCATTCAAAGGGCATATTACATGGATATTGTCATAGAGGAAAAGGATTCCCACCTGACTATTGATGATTTGAATGGTGAGAAACTTTGCCAAGGTTTGATTGGAAATCTTGTGGATATTCTTCCTGAATTGGATTCCCCCGGTGGGCAATTGATCGAAAGAATAAGGGTTTGCGCGCAAGTGTTCCAATCAAAAAAATTCCCCCAAATGGAAGCGGATTCTTTGATGGACCCATTGCTGTGGTTATGCAAGGGTAAAAAAACGTCTGCTGAAATTCGTGATGGCGATTGGTGTAACGCTTTGAGGATGATGCTTTCGCATGAGCAATTGATGATTTTGCAGAAAGAATTCCCGGACAAAATAACACTACCCTCCGGAAAAATTGCAATGATTAAATATCATCCTGGTAAAGCACCAATCCTTGAGGCAAAGATTCAAGATTTGTTTGGCTGGAAAGAGACTCCCAAGCTGGGTGGGGGCAAACTGCCACTTTTGATTTCATTGCTGGCCCCTAATTATCGATCGCAGCAACTGACTTCTGACCTTGCTGGTTTTTGGAAAAACACATATCCCCAGGTACGAAAAGATTTAAGGGGAAGATATCCCAAACATGCGTGGCCTGAGGACCCATTTAAAAAAGAAACGGAACCTTGATTCAGGTTCCGTTTAAAGGTTTGCATTAATTAATAGTAATCAAGCATTATAGGTTGAGCTGGAAACATCTCCACCTCTGCCTGTCCAATTGGTGTGAAAAAACTCACCCCTTGGTTTGTCAATTCTCTCGTAGGTGTGCGCGCCGAAATAATCCCTTTGTGCTTGGAGAAGATTTGCGGGTAACCTTTCTGTCCTGTAAGAATCGAAAAAGGAAAGTGCTGTGCTCATCGCTGGAACAGGGATTCCTTTTTTGATTGCAAGTGCGACAATATTTCTCCATCCTTTTTGTGATCGTTTCATTTCTTTTTTAAAGTAACTGTCCAGCAGTAGATTGCGGAGGCTTTTTTTCCTGTCAAACGCTTCTTTGATTTTTCCAAGGAATCTGCTTCGAATGATGCATCCGCCTCTCCACATCAAAGCAATACCGCCATAATTTAATTTCCAGCCATATTCCTTTGCTGCCGCTTGCATCAACATGTAACCTTGGGCGTAACTTACAATCTTTGAAGCATAAAGTGCGTCATGAATGTTCCGGATGAGTTTTTCTTTCTTTCCGGTGATTTTTGGTTTTGGGCCTTTTAGGGCTTTCGATGCTATAACACGCTCATCTTTTAATGCGGAAACACATCGCGCGTAAACAGCTTCAGATATAAGCGTGACAGGCATCGCCAATTCCTGCGAGTTGATGACAGTCCATTTCCCCGTGCCTTTCTGGCCGGCTGCATCTAATATTTTTTCGGCCATGGGTTGTCCGTCTGAGTCCTTGAAGTTTAGGATATCCCTGGTGATTTCGATCAGATAGGAATCTAATTCACCTTTGTTCCATTCTTCAAAAACCTTGTGCATTTCATCATAAGACAGCCCCAGGCCTTTATGTAAAATGTCGTAGGCTTCGCATATTAATTGCATGTCACCATATTCGATCCCGTTGTGGA
>SYCV01000026.1 GCA_005786805.1 Planctomycetia bacterium
CACCAGACTTTGTCTTTCCCAGGGCCAATCCTTTCAGTTCGCCACCTTTTTTGAAAGTTAGAACTTCAACAGGGTTTACCTTGTTGCCTGCAACAGGCTTTTTCTGAGGTTGCGCGACTGCTGATTCCAAACCCATCAGCAACATCAGAATCAAAAGTGATAATGTCCTCATGAGATTTATTTTCTCATTTTAACAGATGGATTTCCAGTTCATTCACTTTAAGAACCATGTTGTTGAAACTATTTAGGAAGATTGGCGAGAGGCTTGGTCACGGAACTAACTCAAAACAAAGATAAAGACAATGCCAAGGAAAAATAAAAAAAGACAATGAATCCTACTGCAATAAATCATTAAATGATCGAGTTTTATAAGGACTACTACTTACAGTTCCATCCTCATGGCACACTGGCTAGATTTCTTCACCCGCCATTCTCATGCTTGGTTTAAATTCCAGATTAATCCGTGACAATTCTTATTTTTGGATCTTTTTCTGCGAAATGGGAAGATGGCATATGCCATCCTTGCATGGGACAAGATTAAAACGATTTCGAGCGACCCAAAGATAAATCTTCTGACCCAACCATGGGATACCCGGAATATAAAGAAAGGGAGCCATCAAAACTAACAATGGAATCCGCCAGGATATGTACCTGAAAGCCTTGAACCCATGCAGTGACTTTTTAAGATCCGTGGTCACAAGGTGCATCTCTTCCAATAGGCGGGACAGGATTAAAGGGGGATCCATGGGCGGAACATTTCCCGGGTCGCGGGCATCCTTGAAATCCACGGCGCTAAACCAATCCAACTTCTTAAGAAATGCCACACTCGCCTGGCAAAGCGGGCACAATCCATCAAAAAGAACCAGTGGTTTAGCCAAAGTATTCATATTGAACATCCTGCAGGAACAACTTCCTTATTAATATTGTAGCGTTAATTGGCATTTTTGTTTTAAATTGTGGATAGACGGGGGATTTTAGGCGACCTTCATTGCCGTCCCGACCAATACTTTGATTACCACCCAACCTTTGAAGAGATTATGGCTGCATTTAAAAACCTCCTGGCATTCGATTATGGCGCGGAAAGCGGCAGGGCGATCATAGGCACTTTTGATGGAAACATGATCACCCTCGATGTGGTTCATCGTTTCCCCAACCGCCCCGTCAAGACACTGGGAAACTTCCATTGGGATGCGCTCGACCTTTACCGGGAAATGCTCGAGGGTATCCGCATCGCTGCCTCCCAGGCGTCCCATATCGATGGTATCGGGGTCGACACTTGGGGTGTTGATTTCGCGCTTCTCGCGAAAGATGGCTCTCTTCTTGGCAACCCCAGGCATTACAGGGATCAACATACCGAAAACATCCTCGAGCTTGCCTTCCAGAAAATGCCCAAAGAAACGCTCTACCGCAATACCGGCATCCAGTTCATGCGTTTCAACTCCCTCTTTCAACTACTCGCATTGCAACGCGATCGCTCAAGCATACTCGAATCCGCCAAGCATCTTCTCTTCATGCCCGACCTGTTCAATTACTTTCTCACAGGCATCAAGGTGAATGAATACTCGGATGCATCCACCAGCCAGATGATTGATCCAAACAAGCGCGCTTATTCTTCCGAAGTTCTTAAGGCGTTTGGGATCGCCCCAGACCTTCTTGGCACCCTGGTTCAACCCGGCACCGTGCTTGGGCCTCTGCGCCAGCAGATCCTTGAGGAAACAGGAATCAATGCGGCGCCTGTCATCGCCCCGGCGACGCATGACACCGCCTCCGCGGTCGCGGCAGTTCCCGCTGGCAAATCCTCCTGGGCTTACATAAGTTCGGGTACCTGGTCGCTGATGGGCATTGAAACACTGAAGCCCCAGATGACAGAAAAAGCCCTCGCCTATAATTTCACCAACGAAGGAGGCGTGAAGGGCACCACCCGCCTTCTTAAAAACATCATGGGTCTCTGGCTGGTGCAGGAATGCAGACGATCTTGGATTCGATCCGGGAAAGAGTATGGCTACGAGGAATTGACAAGGCTCGCAGCAGAGGCTGCCCCCTTTGAATCACTTATCCACCCCGATGATGACAGCTTCATCGTGCCCCTTGACATGCCCAAGGCGATAGCGGCATTTTGCAACAAAACAGGGCAGAAGTCCCCTTCCTCACCTGGAGCCTTTGTTCGCTGCGCGCTTGAAAGCCTTGCAGTCAGGTACCGCTGGGTTATGGAAAAGCTCGAGGAATTATCGGGCGAGAAAATCGAAACCATTCATGTGGTGGGTGGCGGCTGCCAGAATGCCCTGCTCTGCCAGTTCACCGCGGATGCCTGCAATCGAACCGTGGTAGCCGGCCCTTCCGAGGCAACCGCTGTTGGAAATGTATTGATGCAGGCGATGGGACTTGGGTTGCTAAGCTCGCTTGCAGAGGCACGCGAGGTGGTGAAACGATCTTTCCCGCTTCAAACATTCACTCCCAAAAACCCAGAGCGCTGGCAGGAACCCTACGAGCGCGTGCTTAAATTTATGTCTTGATATTGCTACTTTAAAAATGCTGTAAGATAAGCTGATGGCAAGCCCATTAGCGCAAAGTTGCCCAGGCGGTTTTACCAAGGATTATCATTTATGCCTTTTGTCACCAAGTGCCCAGGTTGTGGAAACAAATTCACCGTGCATGAAAGATCCATAGGCTCCAGCATGGATTGCTCCGCCTGCAATAAGCCCTTCCGAATCCTGCCGGATTCCTCATCTGCCCCGGCCCCCGAAACCTATAAGTTCCAAGAGCCCGAACCACAGAAGCCTGAAAAAGAAATGGTTCAACCACCTGCAAAGGTATTGAAAAAGCCCGTCCCAGCACCCTCAAGCATTGATGTGGAGTATACCCCAGAACCAAAGCCTCTCTATTCAGAACGAAAGCGTAATTGGTTTTCAGGTGAGGGGACCGCTTTCGATAATATCCTGGGACTTATTGCGGTTTTTTTAAGTTGTACTTCCCTGCTGGCCGCCTCGTTTCCCCTGATCGATTACCTGGTACTACCTTTGGGAATCTCAGGGATCGGGCTTGCGATCTATTCAGCTTTCCTTGAAGGAAGCATTGCAAAGCGTTTCACCTTCCCCGCCATCGCATTGCTGATCAGCCTGCCTACCATCACCATTATTGTAAATTCGCCTGATTGGTTCCGCGAATACAGGACCAAACCAAAGGTTATTTCGATCAAGGATAAGTTCGTGCTTGTATCTCCGGGCGAGAAACCATTCCTTCCCGAAAAACCCGACCAGCCCATCAACGCATCGCAGCATGGGGTGCAGCGAAACGACATCAGGGCGGTGATAAGTGAAGTACATTATCGCAGGGTTGAATACATCCAGAACAATCTCAAGAAGTTCACAAAAGACCCTAAGATTACGGTTACGATCAAGGTATTCAACGCGGGTTATGAGAACCCGTTTGATTTTTCGAACTGGCAATCCTACGGCAAAGGGGTGAGACTCTACGATGTCGAGGGGGTGGAATTACCATTGTGGAAGCCGCCTGCAAACCCCGGGGCCATTCAGCTTGCCCCTCCAACCAAGACAGTCTTTGCAGGCAAAATGATCGAAGAAACCCTTGTTTTTGACGCCCCAAAAGTCAAGTTCGATGAATTAAGGCTCATGCTTCCTGCAAAAGCCTTTGGCGAAGAACCGACGATTGACAAGGACGGGCAGGAGCAGGAAGGCCGAGTTATTATGATTATTCCATTTAAAATGATCACCCCTTGATTCGTGTGCTATAATATTCCTACATATCTTAGCGAGGTGTTTTGAATGGTTTTAAAAACAATCACATCAAGTCGATCCAAGGCTTTCACCTTGATTGAACTATTGGTTGTAATGAGCATTATTTCGGTATTGGTAGGCTTGATGCTGCCCGCGGTACAGAAGGCACGGGGTGCGGTTAATCGAATCTCCTGCGCCAACAGCCTGAAACAAGTGGGCTTGTCGATGTGGCTTTACCATAGCACCTTCGACACCCTGCCCGCGACAAGGGTCAGCGACCAGGGCGCAAGCTGGGCGGTCCTTATTCTTCCCAATCTCGAACAGGAAAATCTATATCGCAAGTGGGACACCTCCAAGACTTATTACCAGCAAAGCCAGGTGGCACGCGAGACAGGGGTCAAGGTCATGTTCTGCCCCGAAAGACGGTCCCTCGCCGCCGCTGGTGTCAGCATCTCCGGCGATGTCGACACTATTTCGAAGGGGCAGCATATACCCGGCGCTCTTGGTGACTTCGCCGTCAACATGGGTACTGAATCCAAGGCGGCAACAGTAGGCGGGGCAACCTTCTTCAATAACGATGGCGCCTTCCCCGCATCCAGCGGCAGGGGCTATAACTTCAATATGATCCGCGATGGCCTTTCAAACACCCTGCTAGTTGGAGAAAAACACATCCCAATCTCCAAATGGGGTGTCGGTACCTGGGACTCCTCCATCTATAATGGCGACATCTACCTTTCCATTTCCAGAGTCTCAAGCCCGCAGCATAGGATCGCCTCCACGATCGACGACCTCGACTGGCGCTTCGGCAGCTACCATTTTGGAATCATCCAATTCGCATTCTGCGATGGCGGGGTACGAAGTATTCCCATCAACACCTCCGAGGAAACCTTCCGTAGACTTGCCAGCCGCAACGATGGCGAAGTTCTTTCTGACTACTAAAACCTCGACCTTTCTCAACACCTCCTCACAGCTCACAAGCGTTAAATCCTAATTTTATAAATGCTTAGGTAAAGCCCTTTGGCTATTGAATCATTGATTCTTCCTCGCTTGAAGATTATACTTAACTTGGAATATTGGACTGAACCATGATTTAAGGGACACCTTATCAGCAGCAGTTTTTTCAAAGAACTGGAAAGCAACATTCTCAAAGGTGGAGGTTGTTTTCAGCCTGAGGAACTTCAAGCTCTGGAGCCTTGCCTGGACTCCAGTGGTAAATTGATTTACGCCCAAGGCAAAAGCTCGCGCACCTACCAAATGAGGGACAAGTCAGCTAATAAAAAGGTCGCGGTCAAATGCTATCATTGGAATGACCCTGTCCTGGAATCCCGTTACCAGTATCTTTCCGACATCAAGAAAAACAACGACCTTTCCTTCATCGTCCCCTGCAAATTCATACCCAATGGCACCAACATCCAGGGCGCCACCCACCCAGTCCTTCTCATGGATTGGATCGATGGCGTGCCTTTCAGGGAGTTCATCTTCCGCGCAGCAGGTGTTCCAAGGATTCTCGACAAACTGGCCAGGCTTGTCACCCGTATCGAAAGAAAAATGTACAAGGCAGGCATCGCCCACTGCGGCATCGAGCCCGACCATATCATGCTCGGCAGCAATGCCTCGGATGAGCGAGGTGTGCTGATTCTTCTCGACTACGATAATTTCTGGTTCCCAAGCCTTGCCCACCGTAACATTCTCGAGGCACCTGATCCAGATTATCAACATCCGGGCAGGATTCGCGAAGGTATTTACGGCCCGCTCGCGGATCGGTTCCCGCTTTTTTTGCTTTATGTATCACTAACCGCCATCAGGGTCATGGGTCCCAAGTTCCTAAAGGAAAAAGCCCCAGAACATGGGTTGCTCTTTTCCAAGCGCGACCTGGAGAACCCCAACGATGCCCAGATCTTCAAGGAATTGCTTGGGCAGAAAGACCCTTTCCTTCGTGGGCTTACCCTTGAACTTCAGGATTCCCTCGCAAGGCCAATGGCTTGGATTCCCAAACTCGAGGAATCGATCAACAGGATCACCGAGGAAGCCGAAAAGGGTGCCTACGGTTGGGCCGAGGTTCACTTCAATCCTAAATCAGAACCCTCCATCGATGTCAACCAGGAGGATGAGGCTTTTGGTCTCAAGAAAACTGTTTCAGAGATGGCAGCCAACGCCGCGGTCCGCATCCAGCATGGCGACTTCGAGACAGGCATCCAGCTTTACATGGATTGCTGTGAGCGCGACCCGGGCAATCTGCCCTGCAGGAAAAAACTACGCGATGCCCAGATGAAAAGCCACGACAATAAGCCCCCCAGTGGATTCGGGATTGGCCGTTCAACCAAATCCAGGGTGCAGGGATGGCAAAAGTCGGGCAACCACGCCAAGGCACTGGAAGCAGGCGAGGAAGGCCTGACCGCAAACCCATGGGATAGCTCCGCCCTTCGTGTCATGGGTCGCTCCGCTGATGCACTTGGCCATACTGAGACCGCAAGCTGGCTGTTCCAGTCGGCACTGAAAATCTCACCCAATGACCTCGAGATATTGCAGGATCTTGCCGAGTTCCTGGAAAGGCAGCAGGATTTCCGTTCTGCCCGCATCCTCTGGGAAAAAATAGTTCGCCTCAACCCTTCCGACCA
>SYCV01000156.1 GCA_005786805.1 Planctomycetia bacterium
CGAAGGCTTGGGTTTTGATAGCTGCCAGGCCGCAGTGGTTGTCAACATCGGGCAAGGCGACCACTTGGGCTTCAACGATATTGAAACGCTGGAGGAACTCGCGTACGCAAAAAGCACGCTTGTGGCGGCGACCCATTCCAATGGTTATGCGGTTTTAAACGCAGATGACCCCTTGGTTGTTGGAATGCGACAATATTGCTCGGGTGGGATCATTTTCTTCTCGCAAAGCTCGAATAATGAAATAGTGGAAAATCATCGCAAGTCTGGGGGCAGGGCGGTGTTCATTAGGGAAGGCATGATTGTTCTTGCTGAAGGAAGCAATGAGCAACATTTGTTAAATATTAACCAGGTGCCAATAACTCATGGGGGCTTGGTGGGTTTTCAAATCGAAAACACGCTCGCTTCCGTTGCAGGGGCCTGGGCATGCGGGATAAACAGGGATTCGCTGATAAAGGGCCTTAAAACTTTTGCAAGTTGCCTGGAACAAACTCCGGGGCGTTTTAATATGATGGAATTAAACGGCGTGACGGTGATTCTGGACTACGGCCACAATACCTCCGCGCTTTCCCGCTTGATTGAGGCAATCAAACATTTGCCTCATTCCAGAAGAAATGTGGTTTATTCCGCCGCCGGTGATCGTCGTGATTGTGACATCATCGAACAGGGAAAATTACTAGGCGACCATTTTGACAGGGTCGTGCTTTATGAAGACACTTACCTTCGCGGCAGGCCGCCAGGCGAGATTTTCGCATTGTTCCGCGAGGGACTAAATGATGGTATCCGGGTTAAGAATGTGGAAGAGGTGCGTGGCGGTGTAGCCGCGCTTAAGAGCGGCCTCGATAATTGCAAACCCGGCGATTTGCTGGTGATTCAGCCAGACTCGGTTGATGATGCTGTTGAATTCCTTTCGACGCGACTAAGGGAAAGCAACGGCAGGGAGACTCAAATGGATAGTGGTGAACGGGTTGAATATTCTAAAATTAAAGTGGTTCATGGGCCTTTGGGCAAGGCTATTATCGCAACCAAGGATCTTGCTGCCGGCGAGGTTATTCTCACCGCATGGGGCAAGCATACCAAGGTGCGCACCATGCACACCATTCAAGTTTCTCCTGATGGGCATATCGTGCCAGACCATCCGCTTGGATGGTTCAATCACTCCTGCGAGCCCAATTGCGGCCTTTTAATCAAAGCCGATGAGCAGATCGCGGAGGCTCATGCCCTCAGGCCGATTTCCCCCAACGAGGAACTCACATTCGATTACGCCACTTTTGAATACGAAATTCACCATATGCCAGATGAATGCCTTTGCAATTCAGAAAAGTGCAGGGGAACCATCTCCGGCTACAAGGATATGCCCGAGGAACTGCGGGAAATGTATGGCGACTACATCGCATCCTATTTGAAAGTGTTTCAAGCTGAAGTAGCCCGCTGATTTCCAAACCCGTTTATCCGCAAAAGCCCCATGGAACCAAGAGTCCATGGGCTTTTTATTTTTCGTTATCACTACAACACACCGCTACTCAAGTGTCATCCTCGCAGTAAAGCGGGGATCCATTTAAAGCCATTAGACTCATTCAAAGCGATTAAACCCATGGAGCGCAGTCCATGGGCTTAGAACCCCCTAAATAAAAGAAGACAGGAGGGGAATCCCACCTGCCTTCTCTATGTTTTAAATCCTATTATCCGATTTAGAAATCAGAACCAACCACCGGACCATCATCAGGGCGGACCAACCATGCCCAGGTTAAAATGTTTATACCTGAAGAAACTGATTTCACACCACCATCACCCATTGCGACAGGTGTTGATCCAGAATGAAGCGGATGAATAATACTTTGACCTGTATTTGCTCTTTTCAAAGCGGTGGTGACTTGTGTTTGAGCAGGAAACGGATGGTAATACCGTGTCATAAAGTTGGGCCTTGTTGCGTTGAAACTAGCATTGGTTGCAGAAGTAAAAGGGGTAGGCGGTAATGCAGGTATACCATTACCATTAGCTGTGGATGGCATCACGGAGTATTCAGGATACCCAACCATGTCGACGCTGTTTGCCGTCACTGTAAAACCAGCTACAGCCGCAGAATAAACAGGTGCTGCCCAAGCGTTTGATCCATTCGCACCGTTATTTCCCAAAAGCCCGCCAAATCGCTCAAAAAAAGTGATGGTATTGGAAGTCCCATCCCTGTTTGATAATGCGCCCATGGTATAAGTGGATTCCAGTCTGGAATTAGTCCCAACCGCTGTGAACTTGTTACCAAAAACCTCGGCATTTGGAGTATAACTGGTTGCCCCCCAATTACCGGCAACACCGCCAACTGTCTTGCTAAACTGCCCATTGGAAACGCTTGAATCTGATGGACAAACCAACAACTTAATACTTGTGCTTCTTAATGTAACCCCACCAACAGCAGCGTTCCAAGTTTGGCCATTGGCCGCGGTTAACAAGGATTTCTGCAATGCATCTTGTTCAATGTAGGGGAGGATTTGGGTAAAAAAACTACCACTATAAGAGTCGCCATTCGTGGCGGCCCCTTGATTGACAACAGTGCTCAAACCAGGAAACTTACTGAAGGTTCCTTCAAAATTTCCAACAGCAAGAGCAAGATTTTTCAACTGGTTTACACAGGTGGTGCGGGCTGCGGCCTCGCGCACCTTCTGAACAGCGGGCAACAACAAACCAATCAAAATGGCGATGATCGCGATCACCACCAACAGTTCGATCAGGGTGAAGCCTGATTTCTTCTGCTTCATGAAGCGTGAGAACATGGAATCCATCCTTTCAAAAAATATGGGAAAATAACAGGATTTGCTCTCTGCACGGATTTATCTCACCAAGCCACCAAGGTAAAAAGTTTTAAAAGAAAATGAAATTATCTTGCGAGAGTGAAAAAAATCAGGAAGAAAAATCCTAACTACGCATTATTTACTATCTTTAAGAATGTAATGCAATCTATTTTTAAAACAAATGAAAACAATCAGGAAGTACACATCCACCCAAACCTTGATTTTTTAAAATGAAGCACATTAGCCATGCATCATTTCTTTAAAACTCTGCTTTTATAATGCATTTACAAATATTACCAACACATTCAAAAAGCAATGCATGAAGTTAGTAGCCCTTTACGCTTGCAAACCATGGAATTGGAAATCCCTTAAACCAAGAAGGCAGGAGGGGAATCCCCACCTGCCTTCTCCATGTTTTAAATTCTATTGTCCGATTTAAAAATCAGAACCGACCACCTGGCCATCATCAGGGCGAATCAAGCATGCCCAGGTAAGGATCGAAATACCAGAGCTAACAGATTTCACACCACCATCACCCATGGCAACCGGAGTAGAGCCGGAATGAAGGGGGTTGATAATGTTATTGTTGGTTGCAAAAGTACGACTAGGGGTCAAAGTCGCAGTAAATGCAGGGAAAGGATGAACATATGTGTCACCCAAAACAATTGCTGGGCGAGCTGAGCCCCCGGTTGGTGTCTGGGTTGTAGCACCAGGAATAGTGGCAGGCATCGCACCAATGGCACCATGCTGATTTACATGTCTTGGATACCCAACCGCATGCATGTTATTAGCTAAAACCCCGCCTGACCCAGTAGCTATGACACTCGCATAAACTGGCATCGCCCAGGCATTCATACCATTACCACCATTAGTGCCAGCTGCAGCATATTCCTCAAAAAATGTAATCGTGTTGGATGTGCCATCACGATTAGAGAGACTACCCATGGTGTAAGTTGACCTTAAAGCACCGGTAGCGGCAGCAAGGGTTGCCCCTGAAGAATTACTATTTCCAAAGACTTGAGCATTTGGAACATAACTGGTTGCACCTCTGCCAGCGGGAGAACCAGCTGCAACTGTTCCAGGTAAAACACCATTTGAAACACTAGTGTCGGAAGGACATACTAATATTTTGATGGGATTTACAGTCTGGGCAGCATTCAGAGTTGAAGTACCATTACCTGAAGCTGCTGTAATCAATAATTTCTGGAGAGCTTCCTGTTCAATATAGGGCAAAATCTGTGTATACAAGCTGCCATTATACTGATCAGGAGCAGGCGTTGCACCCGTGGTGGCGTTTGTGCTTAAACCGGGAAACTTAGAGAAAGTACCCTCAAAATTACCAACAGCCAAACTGATGTTTTTCAACTGATTCACACAAGTGGTGCGGGCTGCAGCCTCGCGTACCTTCTGAACAGCGGGCAACAACAAACCAATCAAAATGGCGATGATCGCAATCACCACCAACAGTTCGATCAGGGTGAAACCTGATTTCTTCTGCTTCATGAAGCGCGATAACATGGAATCCATCCTTTCAAAAAAATATGAGAAAATAGCAGGCTTTGTTGATTGCAAGGTGCGTTGATTCACCAAACGGTATCCCAGAGAAAGATTCGAATGGAAAAATGAAAACATCCTGCAAGAGGGTGTAAAGCCAGATCTGTGCCCTCAATTAGTTAATATATACTAACTGTAAGAAAGTAATGCAACATATTTTCGAAACGAATGAAAATAATTAGGAAATATTTTTTTATTTGAGCTTTAAATCAGAAATGAGCTTTTTGAGGGGAAAGAAGCCCCATCAAGCGCAGTCCATGGGCTTTGAGGCCACAATTAATTCCGTGGGCTTTTTTTCCATATCACTTCGCCACACCGCTACGCAAGTGTCATC
>SYCV01000157.1 GCA_005786805.1 Planctomycetia bacterium
AATACCCGGTATCCAAGTCTGCGAACATCTGCCCAGGCTTGCGACACGCATGGACAAGCTCGCGCAAATCCGATCCATGACCCATAACGATGTGGATCATACATCCGCGACGCATTTCATGCTAACCGGAAGAGACAGGCCCACCCGCACAGCACCCATCAACGAAGACTGGCCAAACTACGGCGCGGTACTTTCTTATCTGGGAAGGGGCAAGGGGCCTTTGCCGCCGTATATCTCGATGATGCCCGTGGTTCCCAATGGCGCGCCCCGGTTCGTTGAATCATCCCATGGGCAGGGTGCGGGATGGCTGGGCCCGCGGTTCAACCCGATGCGCATTGACGCGGATGCCTCGAAATCCGATTACAAAGTGGGTGAGTTTGACCTCAGCCTGGATGTTCCCGCTTCCCGCATGGAAGATAGGCGAGGCCTGCAAAAATCAATCGAAAGCCAATTCTCAAAACTTGAAGCCCTGCAATCAGCCCAAGCCCTGGGAAGCCATTACCAGCGGGCATACGATCTTTTGGCTTCCCCCAAAGCGAAACAGGCGTTTGATCTTTCCAAAGAACCCATGGCGTTAAGAGAACGCTATGGCATGAACCTGCATGGGCAGAGTGTCTTGCAAGCGCGCAGGTTGGTCGAGGCGGGTGTTCCACTCGTCACTGTGTTCTGGCCCAATGATGGTATCACTAATGTCAGCGTTTATTGGGATACCCACCAGCGCAACTTCATCGACCTCAAGGAACGATTGTGCCCGGTCACCGATTTGGCGTTCTCCGCATTGCTTGACGATCTTGAACAACGGGGAATGCTTGATGACACCTTGATCTTGTGGACTGGTGAGATGGGGCGCACCCCAAGGGTCGGGCAATCGGTGGTGGGTGGCGCGGGTGCAGGGAAAGATGGCAGGGACCATTGGGCCAACTGCTTCACCTCGGTGCTTGCGGGCGGTGGCATCAAGGGCGGCGTGGTGCATGGCAGCAGCGACCGCTATGCTGCGTATCCATCTCTTAATCCAACGAAACCCGCGGATCTTGCAGCAACCGTGTACCACAGCCTGGGTATAGATCCCCATCATCAGATATTTGACAAATTCAACAGGCCTGTTTCATTGACCGAAGGCGAGATCATTCCGCAAATTATTTAGCAGCATAAGGTTGTGGTCAAACCCGTTTAAGCCATCCCTTCAGGGCGATTAATCGACAAATCTGGCATTAAAGTATTAAAAATGGCTAACAATTGAGCCTTTTTTATCCCAATTCTTAAAATTCTGAAATAAAATGGTTCTTTTGGCAAGATGGATCGTCTGTATGGGTATAAGTGATACCCTTTGACTGGAGTTTTTTATGCGAAGTACTATCTCCTTGGCTGCCTTTGTTTTAATCCAAGTTTTTTCCCAGGCAGGGGAAATCGGTTTCATCGAAGACTTCAGTTTTTCCAAGGATCGTACCGAGGCCTTGAAAAAGTTAATCCCGGGCACCGAGGATTACTACTACTACCATTCACTTCATTATCTAAATACCAGCCAGTTTGAAAAAATCGAACCGTTGATCAAGCCCTGGCTCGAGCGATTTGGCCAGACCCCCAGGCTGAATGAAATTCAAACCCGCAAGGCGCTTCTCACCTACGATGCCGACGCCCGCAAAAGCCTGGACTACATCCGCAACCATCTTGGGTTGAACTTCAATCACCAGAAGGAAACCGTGGGGGCGGTGCCAAACCTGCCCACTTCATTGGATCAAAAACGCATCTCGAGGGAAACCCTGTTGGCGGAATCATTGACCCGCTGGCAGAACCTTGAAAACTTTGAGGATGCCGCGCTCGACTGGCTGGACGCATCAAAGCTTGATGCGCAAAAGTTACGCAATTACCTGCAACGACTAAGAAGGCCCGATGTCGCAAACCTGCCCGCCCTTATCGAGCAGGATTTCAAGAATCCCAATCCTGTGCCATTTGGCGCCTACCCGATCCACCAGATGCTGACGATGGAGCAACTATCCGAGTTGCAGAAAATCCGGCCCACGCTCTTGAACCAGAACGCCTATGTAAACGCGTGGGTCACGAGGTTGCAACCCGATGCGGATTCCGACTGGCGCAAAAACCCCAAGGAAGCCGAGAAATATTTCGACCGCCTCTGGCAGTTTGTATCCACCCTGGCACCCGTCCACAACTCATTGAAGGCGCATGTGCTATATCATCGCCTGGCACATGACCGCGCCCTGGGGATCTTTAACCAGGAAAGGTTCATCACTTATCTGGGTCTTCCCCGCCAGCAGCCCTACATGGCGTTGAAACTGCTTGAGCATGATGATTCCCGTAAATTCCCCGCGATGCTAGGCCTGGATTTCTCAAATGTCACCCTTTTACCCCAGGTGGGAATTGATGAACCCCTGGTGCGAAGCTTCCTCAAGCATTTTTTCCTCGAGGTGAATTCACCCAAGGAATTCGAGCCCTACATCAATGATGTTTATCTCAGGCATTTGTTCGCCGAAACAAAGATTGAAAACAACCTGGGTGATGTCGAGGCATGGGCCAACCAGCTTCCCCCGGAAAAATTCAAGGAACTTCGTGAGCGCATCGACATTGACTTTGGTTACTCAAACAAGACCCAGTTTGCCGCGACTGAACCTGTCGCCCTCGAGTTGCACATCAAGAATGTGCCCTCGCTTCTGGTCAAGGTTTTTGAGATCAACACCTTGAACTTCTACAAGACCCAGATGGGGGAAATAGAGACCAACATCAACCTGGATGGCCTGGTCGCCAATTCCGAGAAGACCTACACCTTCAACGATGGCCCATTCCGCAGGATTACCAAGCGGTTCGAATTCACCGAGATGAACAAGAACGGCGTGTATGTGGTGGATTTCATAGGGGCGGGAAAAAGCAGCAGGGCGCTCATTCACAAGGGAAAACTCCGCGCGCTTGGCACCGCGGGCCCTGATGGCCAGTCCCTCACCATCATCGATGAGAACAAAAAACCCGTCAAGGATGCAACCTTGTGGCTGGGCGGGCAGGAATACAAGGCGGGCAAGGATGGAATCATCACCATCCCCTACACTTCAACCCCGGGCAGAAGGCCTATTGTCATCTCCAGCCAGGGTTTCTCCTCGCTCGATGTGATCGATCACCTGGCCGAATCCTACCAGTTGCAGGCGGGGTTCCATATCGACAGGGAATCGATGCTTTCATTGAAGACAGCGCAGGTGGTGGTCCGGCCATCCCTGAAACTCAATGGCGTCCCTGTTTCCATCAAGCTGCTGGAAGAAGCCAGGCTGCTGGTGACCTCAACCGACCTTTCCGGGATAGCAAGCACTGTTGAAGTGCCTGATTTCAAGTTGTTTGAAGACCGTGAATCCGTGCATGAAATCCGGGTACCCGCGAGGTTGTCGAACCTCAGCATCACCCTCACTGCAAAGGTAAGGAACCTTAGCCTTGCCAAGTCCGTGGATCTCTCGGCATCGCACTCGATTGTAATCAACCAGATTGAACGCAGTGAAAAGATCGAGGATCTTCACTTCGCCAAATTCGGCAACGACCATGTGATCGAACTACTTGGTCGCACAGGTGAACCCAGGGTGGATCGCTCGGTGTCGATATCCCTCAAGCACCGGGACTTTAAAAACCTGGTCCAGGTCAACTTGAAAACCGACAACCTCGGAAGAATCAACCTAGGGCCCCTTGTTGACATCCATAACATCTCGGCGACCGGCCCGGAGGGCACCGCACACAACTGGGTCTTGAATGTGGACCAGCACACCTACAGGCAGGTGATTCATTCCCGCCTGGGCGAACCAGTATCGCTTCCCCACCTTGGAACTGGCGTGACCGTTCTAAGAAGCGATTATGCGTTGTTTTCCGTGCTGGGGGGCTCGATCCGAAGCGATGCTTTCGGGCTGCTTTCCATCAAGGATGGCCTGCTTGAAATCAAGGGCCTCGAGGCCGGCGACTACGACCTTCATGTGAAAAGGACCGGGGAAAAAATCAGAATCCGAGTGGTGCAGGGTGTCGTTGAGGCGGGCTTTGTACTGGGCAACACCAGGTACATGCGGCTTCCACTGCTAAGGCCCGTTCAAATCCAGGGCATCACCACCGATGAAAAAGAAATGGTGATCCGACTCAAGGATTTTTCCGCGGTGGCGAGGGTGCATGTGTATGCGACCCGTTACACACCGGAGTTCTCGGCCTACCATGACCTCGGGAAAGTCCGGGATGCGGAGCTTGACGGGTTGTTTCCCGGATACTCTGAGTCGGTGTATCTTTCCGGCAGGAATATCGGGGATGAATACCGTTATGTGCTGGATCGCAAGGGGCAGAAAAAATATCCGGGCAACATGCTTGAAAGGCCGATGCTGCTGTTGAATCCGTGGGTGGTCCGTTCGACCCAGACAGGGGAGCAGGCCGCTGTGGGAGGCGAGGAATTCCAGCGTAAAAGCGCTGGGGAGGCAGGCAAGGCCATGCCCGCCCCCAATGCCCCGCCACAAATGGATGGTAAACCGGGAGGCATCGCAGGCGGGTTTTCCAATCTCGATTTCCTCGCGGATTCCTCCGCGGTGTTCATGAACCTCATCCCCGACAAGGACGGCCTGATCAAGATCCCCGTGAAGGAACTTGGCAAACATTCGATGATCAATGTTATCGCGGTTGATCCCTTGGGAACAACATCGCGCCATGTATCCATTCCCGGCCAGGGCGGGGCCTTCCTGGATCTAAGGTTCAGCAAGGGACTCGATCCCGCGAAGAACTTCACGCAACAGAAGCAGGTGTCGGTGCTGGCTGCCAATGCCAACTTTAAGATTGAAGATCTCTCAGGAAGCAGGTTCGAGGCCTACGACACCCTTGGCAAGGTGTATGGCTTGTACGCGACCCTTTCGAAAAACGCGGATCTCAAGGATTTCTCATTCGTGACTACCTGGCCCAAGCTCAAGGTTGAAGAGAAGAGAAAGTTATATTCCAAGCATTCAAGCCATGAGTTGAATTTCTTCATCTACAAAAAGGACCCCGGTTTCTTCAAGGATGTGGTGCTGCCCTACATCGCCAACAAAAAAGACAAGACCTTCATGGATCTTTGGCTGTTGCAGTCGCCATTGGATTCTTATCTGGAGCCATGGCTTTATGACCGGCTGAATGTGGTTGAAAGGGTGCTTCTGGCCCAAAGGATCAAGGAGCAGGGAACAAAGACCCAGCGACACCTGGACGACATGCTCAAGCTGATCCCGCCAAACCTGGAACAACTGGTGATGTTGTTTGACACCTCGATCAAGGTGGATGACCTGTCAGGCCGGGACCAGTTTGGCGTCGCCGCCCAGAAAGAAAAGCAGGATGCAAGAAAGGAACTAAGGCGGGCGGAACAGGCTGAGGGCAAAGGCGATTTCAAGGGAATGGGAACACCAGCACCCGGATTCGGGGGAGGGGCGCTAGGTGGAATCGGCAGTGCGAATGGATCCAATGCCGTGCCGTCGTCCGCTGCAAGGCCGATGGATGCAGCAGCCAAGAAACAAAACATGGAATCCTTGAGGGGCAAGGATGGCCGAAGCGGAGCCACGAGGGGGAACGACAAATTAAAAGAGGGCATGGCTGACCCCGGTGCCGACAGGGACATGCAGGCTGACAAGCTCGCCAAAGCCAAGGATGAAAGCACGCTGTACCGGAAACGCGAGCTGGAATCAACCTTGAAGCAGCTTTATCTAAAGATAGAACCCACGATGGAATGGGCTGAAAACAATTATTACCACCTACCCATCCAGTCGCAGGTTTCAAGCCTTGTGGGTGTGACATCCTTCTGGAAGGATTACGCCTCCCATGAGGAGGGCAAATTATTCCTGAGCAAACATTTCCCAGAGGCTGCGCGTAATTTCACCGAGATGATGTTCGCGCTCTCGGTGCTGGACCTTCCATTTGAATCCAAAAAACCCGAGGTCAAGTTCGAGGCGGGTAGCATGGAATTCAAGCCTGCCGGGCCGGTCATTGTCTTCCATGAGGAAGTCCGCCCCGCGGAACCCCTGAAGGAACCGGTGAACATCCTGGTGAGCCAGAACTTTTACAGGCAGGGGGATCGCTTCCGTGAGGAAAATGGAGAAAAAATCGACAAGTTCATCTCGGGTGAATTCGTTGTGCACACGGTTTACGGTTGCCAGGTCGTGGTCACCAACCCAACATCGTCCAGGCAGAAGCTGACGGTACTGCTGCAGTTGCCGGTCGGTTCGATCGCGCTCAACAACGGCCAGTTCACCAGCTCGATACTTGTGAACCTCGAGCCCTACCGGACCCAGACGATTGATTACTTCTTTTATTTCCCGATGCCCGGCAAGTTCAACCACTTCCCCGTGCACATCGCAAAGAATGAAAAGTATGTTGCATCTTCAAAGCCCTTTGTGTTTGATGTTGTCGCGAAGCCCAGCAAGCTGGATACAACCTCCTGGGACTATGTCTCGCAGCAGGGGACAAACCAGGAAGTGCTGGCATTCATGGAAAGGGAGAATGTCCGGTCGCTCAACCTTATGAAGATCGCCTTCAGGTTGAAGGACAAGGCATTCTTCGCGAGTGTCATCAGGCTCCTGCAGGACAGGCATCTCTACAACAATGATTTATGGGCCTATGGCGTGATGCATGACGATGTCAGCGCGATCAGGCAGTTCCTTTTGAACTCCGGAAAGATCATCGCTGAATGCGGTGGCCCGATCGACTGCAAGATTCTGGGCTATAACCCGGTGGCGGCAGGGAATTACGAGCACCTTGAATACAAACCCCTGGTGAACGCCCGCGCCCATTCCCTGGGACAGGCAAGGCAGATCGTGAACGACAGATTGCTTGAGCAGTACCAGAAATTCCTCAAGACTCTTTCCTACCGGACAAAGCTCAATGATACCGACCTTCTTGCAGCGACCTATTACCTGCTGCTGCAGGACCGCGTGGATGAGGCTGTGGCCTATTTCACCCAGGTTGATCCGGCAAAAATCGCAACCCCGATGCAATACGATTACTGCAGGGCCTACCTTGATTTTTACACGCAGGAATTTCCAAGGGCCCGCACCATCGCCCTCAAATACGCCAATCATCCCGTGGATCGCTGGAAAAACACCTTCGCAACCATAATCAACCAGCTTGATGAGGCGGAAGGCAAGGACGCCAAGGTGGTTGATCCTGAAAACAAGGAGCAGAAACAGGCCCAGCTCGCCGCGAGTGAATCCACCTTTGATTTCAACATCGACGCGAAAAAAATCAACCTGAACTACCAGAACCTCAGCTCCGTGAAGGTGAATTACTATCTCATGGATGTTGAGCTTTTGTTCAGCAGGAATCCTTTCGTGCAACAATCGGGGAACCAGTTCGCATTCATCAAGCCAAACTCTACCAGTATACTTGACCTGCCCAAGGGCCAGGCGAAGTTCTCGCTTGATCTTCCGGAAGAATTTTCAAAAAAGAATGTGCTTGTTGAAATCTCCGCAGGCGCGAAAACGATCGCCCTGCCCTACTACGCCAACGCCATGTCCGTGCAGGTCATCGAGACATACGGCCAGGTGAAGGTGGTGGATGGCATCAACTCCAAGCCACTTTCAAAGGTCTATGTGAAGGTTTATTCCAAGACCGCCCAAGGAGTGAAGTTCCACAAGGATGGTTACACCGATGTGCGAGGAAGGTTTGACTACGCGACGGTAAGCACGCCGGAGAAGTCACCCATCGAGAAGTTTTCCATCCTGATACTAAGCGAGCAGAACGGCGCGTTGATCCGCGAGGCAAACCCTCCCCAGCAGTAGGGTCAACCCAGGGGTGTTTATTTTTTCTCGTTGGCCTTCAAAGCCAACTGGACTTCGTAGTAGCGGAGTTTCTCGGGCATGAATGGGCTGTTATAACCCATGACCCTCAATTCACCAACCACCTCATAGGGTTGGGAAGAAGCTTTGATCTTCTCGAGAAGCCATCGCTTCGCGGAATCCAAAGCCGCGGTTGAGGGTGAGCCGATCATCCCAATGCTTGCCACCAAGGATTCGGTGGTGTCAAGGACAGCGACATTACCCTGAGGGCCGGTTTTTCCCAGAGTAGTCTGCTGGTAAAGAAAGGCCATGGAAGATTCAGTGAACTTGCCGTTCTTTTCCGCCATGGTCATCTCAACCGGGGCGGTCATCTCGATGTTGTTTTTCTTGATGTGATTGAAAAGCGTGAAGAAACTGCCATTGCCCCCGCCGTTGGCGACCTTGGCCATCCTGTACACGGGCAGTTTCTTGATTTCAACAACGCCAACCGGGGTTGGCGCGGGGAAACCCGCTGGCACCGGTGCCTCGACTTTCGGCTTGAAGGTCAGAATCACAAGTGTCTCCAGCAGTGCGGTGCGAATCATGTCGGCCTTGGTTGCGACGCTTTCAACCTTGGCGGACTCCTGCAGTGACTTCGAAATGATCTCCCGCACCATCAGGTTTTCCTTGCAGGAATCAATAGCCTGGTCCGCGCCCGACTTGAGCAATTCAAATCTCCGGGAGGCATCTTTGGTCTTGTTGGCGTCATCAATCACATTCCGAAGCTTCATTGCCAACTCCTGGGCTTGGGCTTGGTTTTCAAACGCGTACACAGGTTGATTGCTGAACAGGCGAAACAGCATGAAGATGCAAAGGTAAAGAAATCCAAGGATTCGTTTCATGGGCAACCTCGAGAATGCGACAAGATCCAAAAACAACCAACATGTAATTATTAGCGAGTGGGAGGCCCAAAAGCAAAAGCTTGGCGCTAATGACCGGCCTTTAAGCCGGTTTTTTGAAGGGCATCATGGGTGGAGGTGATGTTCGCATGGGGAAGAAATCTGGACCCGAACACCAGCAGGATGATGATCCAAAGGGCGATCATTTCCCTTAGCCTTACCTTGAAAATATTCGACCATTCCACTTTCCTGCCACAAAACAACTTGAAGTAGACCATGAGCAGGCTGATGGAGATCAGTGCCTCGGAAAACACGATGACAATGCCAAAAAAAGGTGATCCGGGGATGATTTCATCCGCAAGCATCTCAAAGCTGATGAATGCGGAGGTTCCCGGGAACCCGACACAACCAAGACCACAGGCAAGGAACGCGATTGCGAGCAAAGGGGTGGATTCATAAAACCCATGATTTTGAAAAAGGGATAACTCGCCATGCCTTGCCTCGAGAGCCCGGACGATTATCCCGATTCCCGCCAAGGCGATCCAGAGGGAGTTTCGTAGACAATAAGCCGCGGTGAGTTGCAAGGGTTCATGGGAGCATACACCCAGGATGACCATGGAGGAAAGTGCCAGGCAAAGGTAGGTGAAGAAATCGCGGAGTGATCGCTGGACCATCGCCAGTCCCGCGAAATAAAAAATACTCAAGGTGGCGAACCATGAAAGGTAAAGGCTTGCATGGGTGTCGTGAAGTACCTGGCTGTTCAAGACAAGCAGCAAGACCGGGGTCATCTGGGTCACAAACAGGATGGTGGTGGTGAAACTGCATTTCCTGGCGATGAAAACAATCCATGAATGCCCCGGGAAAAGCCCCAGCCTTACTATGACAAGCAGGGTGATGAGCAACCCGGCAACCTTTTCGGGAAGATGATTTGCAAAAGCGACGGCCAAGGCTGCAAGCCAGGCGGGAACCCAATGAATCAGAAAAATCCGGATTCGCTCACCTCTTTTGACAAGGTCGACCATCGGTATCAGGGGTTCAAGGGCAAGCAGAAGGAACAACAGCGGATTGTCTGTCATGGCACAGGTCAAAAGGGTGAATCCCTGGGCGACAAGAAGCAGGCTGGATGGGAAGGGTTTGTCTGCGCCTATGAACTTGGTGCGGGGGGTGCAAAATAGAACCACGAAATAAAGCATGCCCGCTAGCGCGGGTAGCGGAGCGTTGAATTCCGAAGGCACGATGAACCCATGATGCCCCTGATAAAAAATCAGATAGGAACCCATCGCGCAAAGCGCGGAGAAAAAGGAGGAATAGATAGTGATGAAGCGGATTTTCTCCTGCGATTTTACCAGTAGGGATACCAGCGCCCCAATTATGCAGATGCCGATGCCCGTCTCTAACAAGGGGAAATGATTCATGCTCCCTCCCCGTGGTTGCCACCGTTTGAGGAATCATGTCCCGCAAGCATTGAAACCAATCTCTTTTCAAAAGCGTCAGCGAGTTTGAACGATTGCACGAACGGCTTGACGATGAATTTGTCGAGCATCGAATCCATGCCACCCCTGTTCAAGGCAAACGCGTAAATCGCGGGGGAAACATTGCTTTCAGGGCCACTCGGAGAATTTATTGCTTTTTTGTTCAGCTCGGTTCTGCCCAGCGATTCCTCCAGGCTTTTGTAATACGCAAAGGAGGAGGGGGCCCTCAGAAACTGATAGGTCCTCAGGCTTGCGTGCCCGATGATATGGATCAATGGAAGCATCTCGAGTCCCAATCCAATCTCAGCGATGATGATTCCCACCTGGGTGAGAGTCGCGAAAGCCAGGATGCTCTTGATATCGGTCTGGGCATTGGCGATGATTCCGGAAAA
Organism: Planctomycetia bacterium; assembly: GCA_005786805.1. GTDB lineage: Bacteria > Planctomycetota > Planctomycetia > Gemmatales > Gemmataceae > UBA969. Next base: position 10,491 of record SYCV01000157.1, read on the forward strand.
AAGGGCTGTCAAGAGGCCAAAAAACACCACGACCCAGGCCAGCGTTGGCGAAAGCTGCACGATGGGGTTCAATCGCAATAGAAGGAAGGCCCCGAGATGGATGGATAAGGCCCCGTAAAAAATCGCACTGGTGGGTGTCGGGCCTTCCATGGCGCGTGGGAGCCAGCCTGAAAAAGGAAACAACGCGGACTTGCAGGCGGAAGCGAGAAAAATGAGCACACCCGCGCCCACATAAACCGGGGAGGATGTAGCGTGGGCCAATCCCTCGGAACCCTGTTCAAGGATAACACGGAAGAACCCCTGCCCGAGCGCGTGGTGCAGGAGATAACTAGCAAGGAACAACGCCGCGTCAGATATCCTGTAAACAATCCAAAGGTGCAGGCCGTTGCGTGTGGGCATTATCCTCTCGTGAAAGAAAGCGACCAGGAGCGCCGAGGAAAGTCCGACCATTTCCCAGCCCACAAAAAGCGACTCAATCGTGCCGGAAAGCGACGCGATGACAATTCCTGAAACAAATATCGAATAAAGCACAAAGAATCGCTGGTAACCCGCCTCCCTGTGCATGTAGCGCTGCGAAAAAAAGGCGATCACGAAACAGAGCAGGAGTGAAAGCATGGCGAAGGAGAGGGAAAGCCAGTCAAAGTAAAAGTCAAAGTCAAAATGGAATGACTCAAGGTAGAAGGTGGGGAAGGGTTCATACTCCCATTTTTTCATACCATTTGCCGTCAGCATGATGACAAGTCCAAGGATCCCCGCGAAGGAGATGAAAACACTTGACTGGACCACCAAGGCGATGACCTTCTCATGCAGCCTTACTTGTAGAACAAAGGCGAGAAGAAGAAAGATGGCTAGCGCAAGCGGGGAAAATATCCCCATGGCTGCGAAAAGATCAAGGGTTTGTTTCAATTCATTCATGGATTGCCCCCGGAATGAACCAGACTGGAGATATGCGGGTATCCAAGGTGATTCCTTTTTCCCCGGTACCATTCAATCGAGGAACGGGCTACAGGGGCGGGGGCGCCCGAAAATTCATAGGGAACAAATTCCCGGCCCTTCAATATGCTGGCCCTTGGGGAATCCGGGTCAAGCACAACCAAGTTGATCCATTGGTTGAAACAAAGGTTCGCGAGTGGTGGACAGCGATTGAGGATCTTAAGCATGATCTCAGGCGTTGTCTCAATGATGAAAAGCAGCCTGACCGCCTCATGGATCTCAACCACCTGCCAGGGCAGCCCTGTGCGAAGGTCGCTTGCGGCCCCATCCATCACCCCAAGGTAAGATGTGGGGTTGTGTGGCAGCTTGGTTCCACATCCCCATCCCGTCGGGTCAACCTGGGAAAAGAAGAATTCCAGATTGATTCCTGAACAGACGGGCATCGCGGCGTTGAGGATGCGATTAAGGATGTCGTGGTTTGAATTGTCCTGAGTTGGATCGTACGAGACCAGGAAAGCCCGCCGGTCGAGGTAGATTCCCCGGGTTCGTTCCCTTCTACCCACGATGCAAAACGCATTGGTCGCATGGCCCAGCTCGGGCCTTGGTTGCGCAAGGTCTTCCGCACGACCCTCAACATGCCTTTGGGCCTCCTCCAGCGAGATATCAAGGGGCGCGGATTGAAACCTCCTGCACCGTTCATGCGCATTGCGCATGCAGGCCTCACGGAGTGAGTTCCTAGCTTTCTCAAGTTCCTCATGATGTGTGGCGGGTAACAGGTCCCTGTCAAAAAAACTCACATGATTGATGCTGGTGTTGCTTAGGCCACCTAGGAAGCAGGTGTCATCCGGGATGATGATGCCATTGTTTTGCAATATGGAACGCACCCTCTTGTCATTGAGAATCTGTGCGAGCGCGCGTGCGTTGGCTCCGCCCGGCGAACCACCGCAAGCCCCGCAATCGTAGGCCGATTGATGCGGAGTGTTGATGCTGGTCGAGCCATGGCCGAATATGAAAACAAGCCTGCAGAAATTCCTGGTCAATCCCGTGTCGCGCAGGAATCGTTCACCCATGGCGGCCATCTCGTTCAATGAGAAACCGACCTGGTTTCCAGAGGGGCCGGCCTTTTCAGCAAACCTCTCAAGCTTAAGCTTGGTCTCAATTTTTTTCCTAAGAAACGGGGTGAGATACCTGCGAATTTTCGCAGTAAGCCTGGGAAACAAGACTGTCATTGCCAGGGGAATCGAGGCAAGGACACCCAAACTGGCAGAAAGCACCGCGCCCACCGCGCCGCCCCGGGAACCAAGATGCAATTTATGACTTGCGATCTGCATGGTCTTCATGCCGGAGGCGCGGGTCTGGTACGCCTTTAAAAATTCATCTTCCGGTAATTCCTGAACCCAGTTTGAAGGCGTGATGATGATCGGGCAAAGGGGAGTGTAAAAGGAATCAAGTGTCGCCTTGTAATACATGGGCACATTGAAAAAGCCCGCCGCGCCGTAGGTTTCAAACGAGGGGTCAATCTCCTCGAGATGCCTGCGGAGTGATTCCTCCCGTTCATCAATGCAAAACACGGCCTGGAAGGAAAAAGCCCTCGATTGTTTTTCAGGCTTGTGTGTGACAAGGCTATCCAATACCTGCCTGTAGAGATACTTTTCATAAGCCAGGTGAAAGATTTTTCTCTGGTCGAGTTGGGTGAAGGTGTCAACTTCAGAGACAACCCTGGCCCAGTCTTCATGCGTGAAGGAAGGGATGAGCTTTTCCCATCCCAGGTCGAGTGCGACGCAAAAAACCTCGAGCCCCAAGGCGGTGCTGTCCTGCCTTGCCTGGGAGCGCCCACTCAGATTGGCAAGTTCATCCTTGAGATTCCTGGAGGTTATTTTCCTGAAGGTGAATTCCCTGATTATTTTCTTCATCGCAAGGCGGTCAAGCAACAACCGTATCGCGAGGAATTGGGCAAGATTCCCCGGCTTGATCGGGTGTGGGACCTTGTCGGGCCTTACCTCTATCTGCCAGATCATCCCGGCCCAGCCCCGAACAGCAAGCAGGCTTTGCGTGAGGAATTCCTCCCAGTTCTCCTCGGGCACACCGATGACCTCTAGTGAAGCGAGGATCATTTCAAGCGGGCTTGAGTTATCTGAACAAAGAAGTTCAAGGTTCTCGGGAAGATTGCGCGCCCAACTTCCAAGGAGGGAACGACTGGACTGGGCGAAACTTCTGAATGCCTCGATGAAGCCGGAATCGCGCCGTGGAAGATCCCAGATGGCAAAGCCCTGGTCCAGGAACGCCGAGGAAAAACGAAACAACAAATCATTCACCAGCAAATCAGGATCCTGGCCTGTGACCTCAAGCATCATTTCCCGGAACCTTGCGGGAGAGGAGGAATTGGTTTTAGCCGCCACCTTTTTCGTTCCCTTGATGCAGAGATCCAGCACCAGGTTAAGGTTCCTGCTATTGGCGACAACCTCCGGATGGATGATCTTCTCCAACCTCTTTGAATTTGCGATGAACCACTGCGCCTCCTTTTCCGTCGCTGCGAAAGGCAGGTTGCGCAGCATGCTTGATTGGATGTCAAAACGGGTGCTTTGGCCTATGACAATTTCCCGCCCCCCGGAGCCAAGTTCAGATTCCAGTATTTCCCGGACATCACTGAAGAGAATTCTCCCGGCTTTCAACTCATCGTGGTACCTTTCCTCGGAAAGATACATCTGGGAACCGAAGATCTTGTCCGCCTCGAGCAGGGCCTCATGGAATGGCTTTGACTCAAACAGATGAAGTGGATTGTGATGCACGAAGGTGGTGATTGGCCCCTGGGCAGGCAGAAGATGCGCCGCATGGCTCAGGATCTCGGCCAGATGGGCAAGCCTCCTGTCATTTTTTTCGTTCCCTGTCTCGGATGCATTCTCGATGGGTGTATGGGAATTATGACTCATAGGCTCAGATGTTGGGTAAAATCATGGTTTCAATCAAGTCGGCAAATCAGCCTGCCACTACCTAGGTTTTGGTTTGTAAAAAGGACTCGCCATCACCATGCTTTTTCTTGCCGCATTTGGATGCTTGGACACGGGTTTGAGTTCATCCAACCCGGTGACTTCAATCTTTCCATTTTTTCCATGCGGTTCATGGATCAATTCCTCGAGGCTTTCCATCACCGTGTGATCAATGAGATTGGAACGGCCAAGGTCAATGGTGATCTCGTTGTAATTGGTAACTTTTCGCAGACTACCCTTGAAGGAAATCCAATTGGTGAAAATCATCGCTCCCTGGACTTTCAATACAACATGATCGGAATCAACCACATCAACCGTGAGATCGGGTTGGAACAGATTCCGCAGACGCGCGCCGTTCCAAAGATGGATCATCACCTTGAGAAGCATGCCGATTGCTATGCCAACAAGAAGGTCGGTGGCAAGGACTGCGATGGTGGTGGTGGTAAAAACGAGGATCTGCTCGGGGCCGATCTTGTAGGTTTTGATGAACTCGCCGGGCGATGCCAGACGGTAGCCTGTGTAAACCAGAAGTGCCGCAAGCGATGCCAGGGGAATACTGTGAATCAACCAGGGCAACAGGGCGACAAACAGCAAGAGAAACATGCCATGAAAAAAATTGGCAAACCTGCTTTTGGCCCCATTATCGATATTGGCCTTGCTGCGAAGAATCTCAGAAATCATGGGTAAGCCACCGATCAAGGCTGCGACAGTGTTTGCAACACCAACCCCAAGAATGTCGCCATCGAGGTTTGTTTTTCGTTTTTCAGGGTCGAGCATGTCCACAGCCTTGGCGCTGATCAGGGATTCAAGCGTCCCAATCATGGAAAACAATAAAATCCACTTGATACCCGCAAAGGTGGGGACCGCGCTGAAATCCGGGAAGGTGAGTCCATTCAAAATGTTGTCGGGAATTGTGACCAGGAATTTCGGCCCAAGCATGTATTCATGGCTGTCGAGAAAGAGATACATGTGCTCATGCTCAAGGTCAAAAACATAACCCAGTATGATTCCAAGAACCAATACAACCATGGGTGCAGGCAGTAATTTCCTGGCTTTTGCCGGGAGCATGGGCAGGCCAAATAGAAGCGCCAGGCTTATTGCACCAATGCAAAACACCTCCGGGTTCCAGTTCATGATGCTTGCTGGAATTTCACCCAATAATGAAAAAGGCGTTTTGGAAATCGGCGTGACACCAAAAAGAACATGGATTTGCTTTGAAAATATGATGATTCCAATCGCAGCTAGCATCCCATGAACCGCTGCCTTCGGAAAGAAGTCGGAAAACCTCCCAGCTTTGATCAACCCAAAAAATATTTGCAAAACCCCCGCGGTCACCCCGACACCCAGCGTCAGTTTGTAGGCAAGCATGGGGTCATTGCTGGTGGTGCCATAGATTTCGGTGAATTCCTGGACCGCGCCGGCAACAATTGCGATAAGGCCCGCTGCAGGCCCCTTGATGGTAAGTTCTGAATTGCTGAAAAATAACGGGATGATGCCACCGATAACCGCGGTGAATATCCCCGCGATCGGGGGAAAACCACTGGCTGAGGCGATCCCCAGGCAAAGAGGAAGCGCTATCAAAAAAACAAAAAACCCAGCCCATGCATCACTTAATATGGTTTGTTTAATTGGTAATTTCATGATTATAATCAAAGCCACCACTTTATTTTCAATAGTTCGTTAATAGCCTGATGTTTAGATATTCCCACATAAGCTGTTTTTTACAACCTTGCCTTAGTTACAAATCCGTAAGGTTGGAATGAAGGTGTTAATAAGTCATACATGAAAGTTTAAGATGCGATTTCAAGTTACAAAAATGTACACGATTTTATGTCAGGCAGGCTGATTGATTATGAGAATATTATTAGTGGAAGATGATTTGGTGATTGGCAAAACCGTTAAAAAGGCCTTCGCGGAAAACCAAGACGAATGCATTTGGGAAAAAGATGGACAGGCTGGCTACGATCAGGCAAAAACGCATCAATTTGACGCCATCGTTCTTGATTTGATGCTTCCTAAATTAAGCGGGTTGGATATTCTTAAATCTCTTAGGATTTCAGGCGACAAAACCCCGGTCATTCTCCTTACCGCACTTGGATCGGTGGAGGAAAAAGTCACGGGTCTGAAAGCTGGTGCGGATGACTATGTGGTCAAACCCTTTGCCTTTTCTGAATTGCTTGCGCGCATTGACGCGATATGCAGGCGGGCTGTTCTAAAACCATCCCCAACCCTGGAAGGGGCCGGCCTGACTCTGGATCTCACCACCAGGCGTGTTTATTCGGGCAAGACCGAAATCATTCTTTCCCCCACTGAGTTCTCAATTCTGGAGCTGCTTCTGAGAAATTCAGGGCAGGTCCTTCCCAAGAGAATGCTTTGTGAACACCTTTGGGAATCCGACTGGGAGGGCGCGACCAATGTAATTGAGGTGCACATCAACCGATTACGCAATAAACTAAAGAAGTGTCCAAATGTCGCACCAATCGAAACCGTCCGGGGTCGTGGTTATGTTCTTCTCCCGCATTAAATCTGTTTTCAAGACACTCCGTTTTCGCCTGATGGTCTGGAATATAGCCGTTGTTTTGATTTCCGTGGTTTTGACACTTCTTGCCCTTCGTACCTCCTTCAGGGTAACCCTTCTAAGGGAAACTGATCAGCTTCTCAAGGAAGATGCAATCGAGATTGAACTTGCAGCAAAGGAAATGCACCCGGACTTGAATGCGATCCGCGCGGAAATTGAAAGGCACACCGCCAGCCACAAGCACCGCGGGCTATTCATACAATTGTTTGACAATAGTGAGAAACCATCGTTTAACAGCCGTGATCCCGAGGGTAAGCCACTGCCTAAAAACCCCTACAGAAAATCAAGCACCGTGATCACCGCCGAGGGCTATCGGTTTTTTGACAAGCCCTTCCAGAACGAGGTGGGAAAAGACTTTGCGGGATTCCGGGTGGGATCACTCATGGATCTTGTCGAGGAGGATGTTGAAAGCCTTAGCTGGCTTATGCTTGCCTCGATGGGTTTTGTCATTCTCATCGCTCCCGTGGGTGGCTACCTGCTTGCGGTGCAAGCCACCAAGCCGGTGGCGAATATCATCAGCACCACCGCGAATCTTCGGCCTGAAAACCTCACCGAAAGATTCATCATCAAGGGCACCGGGGATGAGTTGGACAGGCTCGCCTCAACCATCAATGGATTTCTTGATCGCATAGCGGAGTTCATCCAGAAGAAAAGGGAGTTCATCGCCAATGCCGCGCATGAGTTGCGATCCCCGCTTACCGCGATAGGAACCGCATCAGAACTGGCACTATCACGGGAAAGGACCCCCGCGGAATACCGCGAAACCTTGGGCGAAATCTCCGACAAATGTGAGCATTTCCGACTGCTCATCAACCAACTTCTGCTACTCGCGGAAACCGAGTCGGGGGCCAACCAGCCTTTCCATGTAATCCAGTTGGATCGTATTGTTGAAAAAGCATACGAAATGTTCAAGGATGTAGCATCCCAGCAGAAAGTTGAATTTAAAATTGACTGCACAAGCCCCGCGCTCGTGCTGGGCGAAGCCAGGCAGATTCAACAAGTGGTCAACAACCTCATCGACAACGCCCTGAAGTTTACTCCTGAAGGCGGAACCATTGTTGTTGAACTTTACAAGGAAGCGGGAAGTCTGATGTTGAATGTATCCGATACAGGGGTGGGTATATCCAAGGAAGACCATGGGAAAGTCTTTGACAGGTTTTTCCAAGCTGACAAATCACACACTAAAAATAAGGAATCGCAGGGCGGCAATGGATTGGGACTCAGCATTTGCAAGGCGATTGTTGAATCCATGGGTGGTACTATTTCAGTCACATCAACCCCTTCCAAGGGTTCCACACTCACAATCACCTTGCCAATGATCGGCCCCGGATGAAATAAAAATACCGGCGGCTGAGCCTGTCGAAGCCCATGGCATTTTCCCGGTGGCTGAGCCTGTCGAAGCCCATTGCCTTTTCCCGGTGGCTAAGCCTGTCGGAGCCCTAATAATTAATCACACCCTTCGACAAGCTCAGGGTCCGGAATTTCCCTTCCCCGGTGGCTGAGCCTGTCGAAGCCCCGGCAATTAATCTCACCCTTCGACTAGCTCAGGGTCCGGAATTTACCTTCCCCGGTGGCTGAGCCTGCCGAAGCCCTCTTTCTTAAAGCACCCTTCGACTAGCTCAGGGGCCGGACATTTTCTTGCCCGGTGGCTGAGCCTGTCGAAGCCCTAACAATTAATCCCATTCTTCGACTAGCTCAGGGACCGGAAAGAGAATTAACCCTTCGACAAGCTCAGGGACCGGAAAGGATTCCAAGGATGTTGGCTAGTTAACGGCTTTTAGCTTCGCAAGCCTGAGACGGACATGGATGATAATACCCACATGAATCAAAATCCCAATCGCAAGGCCAAGGGCATGGTATTCCCAGGTGCAACCCGGTCTACTTCCCAGTTCGTAAACACACCAACCACCCAAAGGTATGAAGAAAAGTAATCCAGTGGCGAGTCCCGGGTTGTAGGAGCGCAGCATGATTCCCTGTAATAGGTGAACTATCGCGTTGGTGAGGGAAAGATATGCGGCTATCAAGCCGAAAAACGGGTTCACAAACACTGCAAGATAAATCGCGATAATATCAGTGCCCCAGACAAACACTGAGTTGATGATGAAAGCGGCATAAGCAGTCAACACTTCATAGCCCTGCCCGATGAGTTGATTGAATAGATTGCGAAAACGGTTTTCATAATGCTCTTCAAACTGATGGATGAGGTACATGGGCAGTTGAATGCAGACAAGGAATAAAACCAGACCAATCTTTGGCATCAAGGCAAGAAGCAGGATGGTGATGAGAATACCTGAAAACAGAGCTGCATGGGGCCAGTACCAATCTGTAACTAACCAATGCCAGGCTTTTTTTATGGGATTCATAGTTTTAAGCACCTATATAGTTTTGCCTGAAAGTTTTATCCCAAGAAAAGGATCTTAATCAACCCCG
>SYCV01000158.1 GCA_005786805.1 Planctomycetia bacterium
AGCGAAATCAAGAAATTAAACAAAAAAATAATAATTTTTAACTGATCAAACAAACCATGTTTCAAAACATCATTTTTCTAAGCAGACTTAAATCGACAGTTTGGCTCGCCTGCCACAATTATCCTGAAATAATTTTTAACGAAGTTTAGCCTTGTTGGTGAATTTCTCCTCATTACCTGCTGCATCAACCGCCTTGGCTTCAACTATTCCACCCGAGGAAATCTCATCAAGAATAATTTTCCAGTTGGCAAAGTTCGAGGTCACTGAACTTGCCTCCCTTCCGTTGACCAAAACTTTTGTAATCAACCCATTGTCGGATGAAACCCCCTCCACCAAAACTTTGCCTCCTTCCTTTTGAATACGGGTTATTATCGAAAACGGAGGTAAGTCATCGACAAGTTTTGGAAACTGGGGGAATGGAACATCCTTGACTTCTTTCGCTTGGGACTCATCCCCGGTGAAATAATTAATTTTCTTAAATTCACTCTCGTGCGATTTATAGTCCTGCGACCGCGTGCTAGCAACCAAGGCGGTCCTGCCTTCACCAAACCAGTCATGCACATACACATCGACACCATGGGGAAATTCAGGCTTTAACCTCGGTCCACCTCCAAGATTCACAACAGCCCTTGAATTGCTTCTGTCATTCCAGTTAACCACCTTCAAATTTTTAAAATGCGACTGGGCTTTACCACTGGGATTTTGATCGGAAATCTGAATCAATGGCATACCACCTGACCTGCAATCATCAAAAGTAAGCCCATCCACCGCCAATAAACCATATTGGACACTTAGGTCATCGTGACCACGGTTGAACGGCTCGGTATTGGTTTTACTAATGGAAACATTTTTGTAGTAGTGCCCGTCAAAATTCGGATGATAAACCCCGTATGCTGCCTGGTGGATATCCAGATTTTCAACCACAAGGGATGGCACCTGGGGTCTGAAGGCGTAATGTATATCCCAGATCTTTAAATTGCGAACAATAAAGGGATGCGAAACATCGGGGCCGACCCGGTTCACACCCTCACCAAGGTTAACCCCATAAAGACCATGACTGCTATGAACCTCATTATTTTCAAACTTGACAAATGGAAGAGTCCTAATGTCCCGCGATTTATGGGAACCATCGGGCTGAAGAATTTTAAATTCTAATTTCTGGGCACTGGTGGGTGTGGCCTCATACCTGAAACCATAACGCCCGCATTCCGCGGCGACATTATTGGTGAAAGTATTTAGACTATTGGCCCACCAAAATCCAGCTCCTTCATTCTGGTCAAATCCCAGGACCTGCTTGGGAAGCTTCTTGCCTTCCTTAGCCATGATCGCGAGATTTCTATCAAGGATATTGCAAACCTCGGTCCCATCCTCAAGGAAGAAACCATGGCCTATGCTTTGATATCCGACATTATCGTGAACATAAAGATAGTTGGTTCCATGGATTGTCAACCAGCGGTTATGACTATCCCAGATGGAATTACCTTTTACAAAGCCTCCGCGCATGGTCTCGCCAGCCAGATGAAAATGAAGGCTATAACGCCCAAGGGTGTTTTTCTTGCCCAGGTGCCTGAACTCGGTGTAAGCAAGCGAACCTGCTGAATCCCTGTGATACATGGTATGCCCCCTGTCTCCATCGGGATTAGCGGATTCAATGACAACATTCCTGCTTAGGTTCGCAACTTCCGCGCGATAATTCCCCTCACCCGAGTGACTCATGGAAAGAGGGGTGTCTATTGTGATCTCCAATCCGTTGATCGCGGAAATGAAACGCTCTTCGGAGTCGGATTTTTCATTTTTGGCGCCATGAGTCCTAGAGCCAGTGACGACAATTTTATCCCCAGATTTCCAACCATTGACCGCCTCCGCAACATGAAGGGTTTTATCCCCCGCGGCCAAATTCTTACTCAATTTGACCCATGAACGGTCAAGTTTTGCGCCATGGGTCTCCCATTTCCCCCCACAACATACGATCGCAGGGCAGGAATCTTTTTTCATTCCTTCCTGATAATGAAGCCGAATAATTGCTTTTTTATCCGCGTGGACGGGGTTGTTGGCGTTACCTATCTCAAGCAAAGGCATATCCACGACTTTATCTTGTGCGACAAAATGCCCGTCACAATCAAAACCTTCTTCGCTGTATTCATCGCCTGGTTGAACACGGATTAGGCCAATTTCAAGCCGGGTGTTTTTGGTCGGGTCAAACCTTAATTCCCCGCCTACCTGCAAACCGCGAATGACTTCCGTAGATGAAACATCGTAAAGAATCTTATGCCCCATCCGTATAACCACCTTGTCCCCGGCCTTTGGAATTGTTTTTGATTCCCAAGTTGAAGGGTCTGACCAATTTCCACTTTTTACCGTACGAACAGGATTTGCATTTGCTGAACTTGAAACTGATGCAATCATCAAAAGTGCCATGAAAACTGAATTCATGATAAAACCCCTAAGGATTTGTTCAGGTGGGAAATATTTTCAATGCTTTAAAATTATGGCATAATGGTGTTCATTATCAAACAGTAAATATTTTCTGAAAGAAGATTCTAATGCGATCCGAATACCAAAAATCATGCATCAAACTTCTTTCCTCAATATTTTGGATCTGCCTGATTGCGGGCAAACTTAGTGGCCAAACCAACGACGAAATTACCAGGGAGCTTTCAAAAATTGATTCAATTATCATCAAGGAAAACCTTCAGGACACCGTAAGGAACCAAGACTGGGATGAAATAAGGATTCAAACCAAAAAAGGAAACACAAAAAGCAGCGATGAGTGGAATGGCATAAAAACCAAAGCCGATTGGCAAAAATATTCACAGGCAAAGATTGCGAATTTAAAGTCATCGCTTGGAAAATTCCCGGAGGAATCAACCCAGATAAATTTCAAGGTGTTTAAAACCCTACCCGGGGATGGGTACACAATAGATTGCCTGGCTTTTGAAAGCAGGCCCGGGCTTTGGGTTTCCGCAAATCTTTATCGGCCATCAAAAAAATCGCCTGGGCATCCAGGTATAATAATCTGTTCCGCCCACCATACCCCTAAGGAAAACGGTGAACTGCAGGACATGGGCGCCATATGGGCCCGGGCTGGTTGTTTGGTGCTAGTACCTGATAATCTCGGACATGGCGAGAGGAGGCAGCACCCCTTTGATGGCCCAGACTCGTTTTCCCGGCCTTTTCGCTTGAGCCGCCAGGATTACTATTTTCGTTACGACATCGGCATCCAACTGCAATTGCTTGAGGAAAGCCTGATGGGCTGGATGTACTGGGACATCCACCGGGGTGTTGATCTTTTATTGGCCCAAAAAAACATAGCAAGAAACAAAATCGTTTTGCTGGGTGCGGTCGCGGGTGGAGGAGACCCTGCCGCGGTAACCGGGGCGCTGGATCATAGAATCGCAGTGGTTGCCCCATTTAATTTTGGTGGGCCTCAACCCGAAACAAAGTATCCACTCCCTCCGGATGCGGAAACCTCCTTTAATTACGCCGGCGGTGGAAGCTGGGAATCCACCCGCAATTTGCGTTTGTCACTCAAGGATGGCTTTCTTCCCTGGGTTATCGTGGGATCAATCGCACCCAGAAAATTAATCTATGGGCATGAATTTTCCTGGGACCAGGCGAACGACCCGGTTTGGAAGCGCCTTCAAAAAATTTATCAGATGTATGAATCAAGTGATGCTGTTGGATTCACAACAGGAAAAGGAAGTGTGAAAGGTTCCTCCCCAGAGGACACCCATTGCACCCATATCGGCAGAAAACACAGGCAAAATATCCATGTGCTTTTGGAGAAATGGCTTGATATACGGGGAGTGACTGACACACCCATCGACCGCCTATCATCAGAAACCCTGAAATGTTTCAAGACAAAAACAGACCGGGATAATCACCCTGTCAAAATCCAGGGACATCTTGAAAGACTCGCAGGGCTTCAGGTCGAAAACGCATCGAGAAAATATCCCATCCCGATGTCTGAAAAAACCCTGGAATCCTACAAGCAAGATTGGATCAATAAACTCGGACCATTTCATCCAACCATGGAGGCAATTGAAACAAAAAGGGAAGTTTTAAAACAGGGAAACATGTTGATCACAAAGGTACTCCTTAAGACTGAAAAGGAAAGGCATCTTCCACTGATACTTCTTGAAAACGCAGGGTTAAAAAATTCATTGGCCAACATCGCCATCATGGTGTCACAGGGTGGGAAAAAAAATCTGCTGGAAAACAGACAAAAAGAAATAGCATCGTTGCTGGAGGCAGGATTTTCTGTTTGTTTACCCGACATTCGAGGTTCGGGTGAATTAAAAACCGGGTCTTCCCGGGGAAGGACCAGTAGTGCAACCTCACTTTCCTCGTCATTGATGATGTCCGATGGTATTCGGCTCTCAGGGCAGTTGCGGGATCTCCAATCAGTTCTGGGATGGCTCAAAAAACAACCCAAAATTGGTTCACCCCGTTTTCTGCTGTGGGGAGATTCACCTGCAAAAGCATGTGCCAACACAACTGATTTCAACCTTCCAAGGGATGATGATTCCCTTTTCCCCACGCAACCTGAACCGATGGGTGGTTTACTGGCATTACTTGGCGCCTTGTTCAATGACGAGATAAAAACAATATGTGTCCATGGTGGATTAGCGTCCTATGCTTCGGTTTTGGAGCACCATCTGGTGCAAATTCCACATGAAACCGTTGTTCCGGGAATATTTAACCTGGGAGATCTTGCCTTGCTTGCGAATTCACTTACTAAAAAGACAATATTTTTTGATCAAATGGTGGATGGACTAAACCGGGAGATTTCAGGAAAAATGCTTGAAAAAACATACACTCTCGGTGGATCTCCTTCGCCAAATATGCACTTTGGTAAAGCAAGTATCAAAAATATCATGGAATATCATTTAAAATAAGCTTTAGAGATCCAATGTAATTTAAAAATTGACATTCAATTAAGAAAGATAAGACATTTTAATTTTTGATAAGTCTAGATTTAATCTATATTCCTGAAATTGATCAAGCTTTACAACAACTCTGCACGATAAAATAAGTATAATTCCATTTGAACGAACCATGTAAATGTGTTAGTTTTACATTGATAAATATCTGGGATTTACCTGATGTTTCCCACCTGGAAGATTAATACAAAATGTTTTCGACATTTTTCCAAAAAAACAGTGTAAAAATCAAAATTGGCCTCAAGCTGGCAACCATTGCTATTCTAGTGTTTTCTTTTCCCGCAATAGTCCAAGCAGAAATCATCATTAGTCCAGAAAAAGTACTGCTTGATGGTCCTGAATCCACCCAGCAGATCCTTGTCACCCAGGTTGACAAAAAAACTGCAAGCCAGACGGATGCCACACCCCTGGCAAAATATTCCGCTGCTGATCAAAAGATCGTCCGAATTGATTCGTTTGGATTGATAGAACCTCTTGCCGAGGGAGAGACAACCATCTCGATAACCCATGAAGGACAAAAAGGCAGCATTAATGTGAAGGTTGTCGGTCTTAAAAACCCAAGACCGGTTTCATTTGAACAACAAATCATCCCGCTGCTTACAAAAGCAACCTGCAACTCGGGGGGTTGCCATGGCAAAAATGAGGGGCAGAATGGTTTTAAATTGAGTGTGTTTGGTTTTGACCCTCTTTCTGATTACCAGTCACTCGTCATGGAGGGAAGAGGAAGGCGTGTGTTTGCAGCTTCCCCTGAAAACAGTCTGCTCATTGCAAAAGCAACCGCCCGAATTCCCCATGGTGGTGGAAAAAAAAATCACTGAGGGAACCCTGCCTTATAAACGGCTTTTGCGCTGGGTAACGGAGGGCATGAACTTCAAATCAGAAAAAAGCAGTCCCGTGGTCGCATTGGAAGTCCAACCCTCGCAGTTTATCCTGCAACCCAAAGGCAACCAGCAGCTGAGAGTGACCGCGATAAACACCAATGGGGATCGATTCTGCGTTACCTCCGAGGCTGAATTCGAATCCAATGCTCCTAACATCGCGGGAGTAGACCGTAGGGGTGGGGTCCAGGCGGGTGAAATCCCCGGTGAAGCCGCCGTTCTCGTCCGCTTCATGGGGGAAGTCAATGTTTGCAGGATCACGATTCCCAGGAAAGACCACCCTTTCTCAAGGCCGAAGGAAAACAATTTCGTTGATACTCATGTTTGGAACAAACTCGCCAGGCTTGGGATTCCACCAAGTGAATTGGCCAATGATTCAACATTCATGCGAAGGGTTTATCTCGACACAATTGGAACGCTTCCAACCGCTGAAGAGGCTAGAAAATTTTTACTGGACACATCAACTGACAAACGAGCCAAACTCATAGACCGATTGCTCGAAAGGCCGGAGTACTCTGATTACTGGGCCATGCAATGGTCCGATTTGCTTCGGGTGGACCGTGACGCGATAACCGCTCAGGGTGCGATTGGCATGACCCGCTGGTTAAAAAGGCAGTTTGCAGAGAACAGGCCTTATAATGAGATGGTGAGGGAAATCATCCTTGCACAAGGCAGCACCACCGCCGAAAGTCCCGCCGCGTTTTACAAGGCCTTGGGAACCCCGGAAGTCATAAGCCGTTCCATCAGTCAGCTATTTTTGGGTGTCCGCATCGAATGCGCCCAGTGTCATCATCATCCTTCTGAGAAATGGGGTCAGGATGATTATTTTGCGTTGGCTGGCTTCTTCACAGGTGTTTCAAAAAAAGTCCTGCCGACGGGATCTGAATCAATAGTCGGTAAAATTGGAAACGACCTCAAGAATCCAAGGACAAACACCCTTGTAGCCACCCGGGCACTTGGCGAAAAGGAAGGATCTTCATTGGTTGTGACTGACAGGCGGGAACTCCTCGCGAACTGGATGATGAATGAGAATAATCCATTTTTCGCGAAGTCCATTTCAAATCGTATCTGGTCACACTATTTCGGGAAGGGGCTGGTGGAACCCATAGACGATTTCCGCACAACGAACCCCGCAAGCAATGAACCCCTCCTCGAGGAACTCGCAGCTTACTTGAAGAAGAACAAATACGACCTCAAGGCCCTTACCAAGGTGATTTTGAATTCAAGAACCTATCAGCTTGGAGCGGGAGTTCCCTCTAACACAAGCGATGAGCAAAACTTTTCCCACAGCATCAACCGTGCAATGCCAGCGGAAGTTTTACTTGATGCCATCTCACTGATCACGGGAATACCTGAAAAATTCAATGGCTGGCCTGAGGGAATACGAGCCATACAGGTTTGGGACAACCGCATGCCCTCCTACTTTCTTAAGTTGTTTGGCAGGCCGGTAAGGGCAAGCGTTTGCGAGTGCGAACGCAGCAATGAACCCAGCATTGCCCAGGCTTTGCACCTCATGAACGCACCCGAAATCGTGGCCAAGATTCATTCGAGAAAAGGCGCTGTCCGAAAACTTGCCGAATCCAAATTAACAAGCACTGAAATCATCTCTGAGCTATATTTAATGACGCTTTGCAGATTCCCCACTCCGAAAGAATCGGAAGTGTTGGAGGAATTATTCAAGGAAACAGGACAGGACCGAAGATCCGCTGTCGAGGATGCCCTTTGGGCATTATTAAACACCAAGGAATTTGTTTACATCCACTAACATTGGCAACAAATCACATTGAGAGGAATGGGCATCATGATGAATGAACAGAAAAAACCAATAAACTTTTTCTGCGATGGTGTGTCCAGAAGACAAGCTTTGCGGATCGGAGCCTCTGGTTTTCTTGGCGGCCTCACCCTTCCCAAACTTTTCCAGATGGAGGCAACAGCCTCCACGGGAGAGGAACCCAAGGCAAAATCTTGCATCTTCCTGTACCTTCAAGGTGGCCCTTCCACAATCGACATGTGGGACATGAAACCTGATGCACCCGCGGAAATCAGGGGGCCTTACAAACCAATTCGAACCAATGTTACTGGCACCATGGTGGGCGAACATTGCCATCGTAGCTCAAAGATCGCGGACAAGTACACTATCCTTCGCTCGCATAGCCACAATGACAACGGGCACACCACCGGTTCGCACTATGTGCTAACCGGCATCAAGGCCAATTTTGCCGATGGTGCCAATTCCCGCATCCCAGTTAACGAGCTTTACCCCTCGATTGGATCTATTGTTTCCCGCGAACTTGGCACCCGAGGCAGCGTGCCACCCTACATCAACATGCCCCATCCATTGACCGCTGGAGGGCCTGGGTTTTATGGTGCCGAACATGCCCCGTTCGTTATCGAATCAGACCCGGTGCAGCCTGACTTTGAAGTCAAGGACTTACAGGCGGATGAAAGGCTTTCCGATTTGCGTTTCAAACGCAGGCAGCGGGTATTGAAGGGCCTGGAAAAAGATTCCCTTCAATCAGGGCGAGCCACAACGATGGCGACTTATTATGACAAAGCAAGGGATTTGATCACATCGCCCGCCGCCAGAAAAGCATTTGACCTTAAAAGCGAGCCTGAAAAATTACGCGCATCCTATGGCCATACTTCTTTGGGCCAATGCTCGCTTTTAAGCCGCAGACTAGTGGAAGCGGGATGCCGGTTCGTTGGTGTTGATCATGGTAGCTGGGATACCCATTTTTCATGTTTCCCCAGCCTGGAAAAAGATTTGATACCCCATGCGGACATGGCTTTCAGCACCTTGGTGACCGACCTTCAAGACCGAGGCCTACTTGAAAGCACTTTGGTGGTGATGATGGGTGAAATGGGACGAACCCCGCGAATAAATGACAAGGCTGGTCGCGACCATTGGTCACAGGCGCAAAGCGTCCTGCTCGCTGGTGGAGGCATTAAACCAGGCATTGTTGTTGGGGCAACTGATAAAACAGCCTCATTCCCAACTACGGAACCCTTTGGAGTGGCTGATGTGCTGAGAACGATTTTCCACCTTATGGGGATCGATTCAGACAAAGTTTACCGCACTCCCCTCGGAAGGCCGGTTCCTATCGTGAGTGGTGGCAAGGTGATCAAGGAATTACTTGTCTAGTTTTCAACTAAGACACCATGTTCCCAAATCTCATGGAAAAACAATCATGCGATCATCATTACCAAACGCGATGCTTCTGGTTCTTTGCTACATTGCATTTTTAAATGTTCAAAATGAAGTTCATGCGCAATTAGCCCCGGGCGGGGTGGGTTACGCATTCCCGGCGGGAGGAAAAGCCGGCACTAAGATTGAAGTGAAACTTGGCGGGCAAGATTGGACGCCAGACACCGAGTTTTTTGTGGATGACCCTAGGGTTAAATTAGAGGTGCTTTCACCCCCGGGACCGGTGTTGATGCACGAACCTCCATACTGGTTTGATATCAAAAGTTTCGCAAATGACCCCGCTCTTTCTCGGGAAGTATCAGCCCGATTCACTTTACCTGAAGGCATGCTACCGGGGCCAATACGCTGGCGCGTAGCAAATGCCAATGGTGCCGGAAACGGCGGCATATTCATGGTGGGTGACACCACTGAAATCATTGAGAATGAATCCACCAAAACTCCACAGGAACTGCCTACCCTTCCCATCGCTGTCTCTGGAAGATTGAAAAAAATCGAGGAGATCGATCGGTACAAATTCAAGTCAGGGAATTCGGGACTTGTCACCTGCGACTTATTCGCACGGAGGCTGGGATCGGATTTCCATGGGGTGATTGAAATCCACAACCAAAACAACCAGAAAATCGCGGAGATTTATGACACTGAAGGAGTTGATCCAACCTTGACCTTTGCTGTTGAAAAGGATTCTGATTACACAATTTCCATCAGGGATGTGGACTACCGGGGATTCAGATCTTCAACCTACAGACTTATTGTGAACCATGGTCCTCGAATTCTTGCTGCGATCCCCGCGGCAGGAAAGCGGGGGCAGAAACAATCAATTGAATTCATCGGAATCGGTGTAGCAACCGGCCAGGGAAAAATTGAAAGTATCAAAAAGGAAGTATCATTCCCAACTGACGAAAAACTTGACTCTTTCACATTCAAGCTTGAAACCCCTTCTGGAACCAGCCAGGCATTTCCGATATTGCTCAGCAACTTGGATGAAAAAAGTGGGATCACAGAAACTTTATCGTCACCTTGTGCAGTCACTGGTCGCCTCACCGACGCGAAAAAAACTGACTCATATCCATTCATGGCAAAAAAGGGCGAACTTTGGACCATCTCTTGC
This sequence comes from Planctomycetia bacterium, assembly GCA_005786805.1. GTDB lineage: Bacteria > Planctomycetota > Planctomycetia > Gemmatales > Gemmataceae > UBA969. The sequence goes on from SYCV01000158.1 coordinate 10,135, forward strand.
CTAGCTGCAACCATAGGATCAAATCTTGACGTCACTCTCTCAGTAACTGGTCCCGATGGCAAGGAACTTGCTTCAAAGGATGATTCTTCCCCAAGCATGACAGACCCGGAATTATTTTTAACCATACCTGCTGATGGTGAATACAAGGTAGTCATTAGTGATATTTCAGGCAGGCCAAAAACACCAGCATCGATTTACAGGGTTGTGATCGATCGATCCAAAAGCGGCTTCAAGTTGCGGACGCTTCCAACTGCAAGTGTTCCCATCGGGGGCACATTGGCACTAGCAGTCAGCATCACCCGCGAGGGGGGATTCAAGGAACCAGTAACACTTAATTTCTCCAACCTACCAGAGGGAGTGACCGTTCCAGCGAATCTGGTCATAGCCCCCACAGCAGCATCATTGAATGTCACATTAACCTGTGCCAAGGATGCTCCCGCTTCCGCAAAAATCGCAAAAATAACCGGGAGTGCAAAGGTAGCCGAGCAAGTCATCACCAACTCAACGCTTGCACCGCTCAAAGGAGACCTTGCGGCAAGATCACCTGAATCAAGTCTCACCAACGGAATTTTAATGGCCACCACGCTTAAACCTCCCTTCAAGGTTAAACCAGTAGTCGCAGATGGTGGCATTCGGGTTCACCGTGGAGCGACCTATCTTCCTGAGATAATTGTTGAACGCAATGAGGGCTTTAGAGGTGAAATCACATTGGACATGGCTGGAACACAATCCAGGCACAGGCAAGGAATCCGAGGTCCGGTTTTGGCTGTCGGCCCGGAAGTTAAAAAACTTTCTTATCCTGTTTTTCTTCCAGAATGGCTTGAAACGGCACGAACTTCCAGAATTGCATTGGTTGGCATTGCCCAAGTGCCTGACCCCAAAGGAAAAATCAGGTTTGTGCAAGCAGCCATGGATGGGCAGGTGACCATGTCAATTGAGGGGGCCATGTTGAAACTATCTCATCCTTCGGAGGAACTTGTCGCCACCCCCGGAGCATCCCTTGAGATAAATTTGAAACTTGCGCGGTCAAACAAGTTAAACGAACCAGTTAAAGTTGAACTTGTTTTCCCTGATGAAATCAAAGATTTGATCACTTATAGCCCAGGTGTTTGGCCCGCCAATATTGATACAATCAAAATGAAAGTTGATAGCAAGCAAAGTTCCAAGTTGATTGGTACATGGGTTATTACCTCCCGGGTTACAACCCAGTTTGAAAAATATCCTGTGGTATCTGAAACAAATTTGGAAATTGAATATGTTTCTGCCGGGGAAACACCAACTCAGGGGAGCCCCGCTCTAAAAAAGTGACTTTTTGAAAACAATTTCAAGCATTAAACACACAATCCCAATACTGGAAACACCTTAGGTCGACCACCTCCATAAAGTTTATTTTAAATAATTTCGAGCATTTAATTTCTCTTTTCCTGTTTTGTGACCTAGGTTTACATTAGGCAAAGTATTGCAATCATATAATTTAATTATTCTTATTGTGATTTGTGTCATGAATCGAACACCAAATAGCAGAATGATGCGCAAGGGAGCAGTGGCAGTGGAACTCGCCATTTGCGCTCCCTTTGTATTCTTGATGGTGGTGGGATTACTTGAACTGTCAAGAATGGCCCAGGTGCAACAAATACTTTCAAACGCAGCACGCGAGGGTGCAAGGCTTTCAGCCCAGGGACTTATCATCAATTCGACTGGGGCCAGCACTCAAATAAGTGTTAATTCCGGAACACCCTCGGTGACCTCGATTGTAAAGGATACAATTGCAAGAGCAGGCTTACCCACCACAAATGTGACGGTGCAATTCGCAGCTCTTACAGGTAGTCCCATCACACATCCTTATGAAGCGGTCAAAGGCCAGGTTTTCAAAGTCACAGTCACTATCCCATACGCTGATGTGAATAACATTAACTTCAATATGTTTAGCCCGAATTCCCTGACTTCATCGGCCACCATGGTTTCCCTTGTTGATGATCCTTTCACAATCAATGCCACATTGCCCACCAATTAAAGGGATCAACCAATGAACATCACAAAATTAAAGATTGATAAGAAAAGGAAAGGGGCGGCCATGGTGGAAATGGCTGTAGTCCTTGTTGTGTTCCTGATGATGTTCATGGGAATAATTGAATTTGGAAGATACTATTATCTGGTGCAGGTTGCAAATAATGCTGTAAGGGAGGCAGCAAGGTATGCGGTGGTCCATACCGGAGATGGAACAACCATCACCCAGGTCACTAATTTGGCAACCACGAAGATGAATGGCTCAGAAAATATGCTTTCCGGATATACTGTGGCGGTTCAAAATGTTAACACTTCAACCGGTGCTGTTATTTCAGGAAGCAATTGGAATGATGCGCAATTTGGCGGGGCAATCATGGTCAAGATCTCAGGCACTTACACTCCATCTGCCCCTTTTCTTTTATTTCTGCCTGCTTCTTTTGCATTCCAAGCCTCTACAATCATGAACAGTGAAGGTAATTAAGAGGAAATCAACCATGCTAAAAAACAACCTCGCAAAGTCTTCATTTCAAAGGCACGGGGCTATCGTTCCGATGCTTGCCGTCAGCATGGTGGCATTGATCGGAATAATAGCCCTGGCAGTAGATATTGGCATTCTGGCGCAAACGAAGTCCCAACTCCAAAGTGCTGCAGATGCGGCGGCTCTTTCAGGCTCACGCGGATTAACGGGCGATACTAGCACTGATAATAACAGGGGCGCGGTAAATGGCCTCGCATTAAGCACTATTCAGGCCTCCACCATCATGGGCCAAACACTTCAGGCAAGCCAATTGACCACCCAAGTGGGTTATTACAATTACGATTCAGCTTTGGGAAAGTTCCAGACCGTATTCACAGGTAGCAAGCCTGCGAATGAAAATTGGAGCGCGGTTAAAACCAACTTAACTTTCACTCAACCAACCTCACTCGCCAAATTCTTCAATTATTCCGCCTTTTCTGCCATCGCCACTGCTACCGCTGTTCACCGTCCCCGGGACCTTGCAATCATTCTCGACTTCTCGGGTTCCATGCGATTTAACAGTATTCCCGCTTACCCCACCAATGGTAGTATTTCCGGTTCGATGAACCCTGATCAAAATATTCCAAGATTCGGCCCATGGTCAACAATCACTTCCGTAATGCAGCGTACGACCCAATACAGCGATTCTGCTCCCAACAATCACACCATCGAAACCAATGATGGGCCGCCAATTGTGAAAGACTTTTATTGCAGGCAGGCTGATGGATCCTACATAAATGCTTTTTACAGGCCACTGTCACCATATGACTGGCGTAATAATCCGGGAAATTTTGCTCTGCCCGCTCCTGACAATTTTCAGAATCAAACCAACACTCCCGTTCAATTCACTGGTTCTGTCACGGGGATGGGTGGTGATCGATGGCCCAAAACCAATGGCTACAACCTTGGCGCGGTACCTAATAACACTGGTACACCCTACGCATCGACAGTACAACAATATGTCTCCGGCAACACCACTGTGCAAGCAAACAGTCATGCGAAAAATGTGGCATTTGAATCAGCAGGATATACAGATTTTCAAGGCTTCACCCTTGGGCCTGGCTACTATGGAAAAACCTTTTACATGTGGCCCCCCGACCCCAGGCCTGCGAATGATTGGCGCAAAAAATTCTTCTATTATGGCTCAAACAGCACCACCCCATGCGATGACAACTCCCTGCTTTTCAGCACGACAAATGGCAGGTTCCGTACCGCTAGCACCACAAGCTATAAGATCAATTACACCGCTGTCATAAATTGGATCAATTCCGGGCCTAAGGTTTTTCCTGACAATTTACGAGCGGGAAGGTTGCTTTATTACAGCGCCATTCCATCGACTATTCCGGACACAGGGGGAACATTGGATCAAAAATTCTGGCGGGCATACATTGATTATGTCATCGGGGCAGGCAATCAGACTGAGATTCTATATGGGCAAAACACAACGGCATACGGAACAACCAGAATCACTGCGAAATCGAGTCTTACGGCGGTTCCCGCTCCTTACATGCATTACAATGACAACCCGATTCATCCCCGATTGAATTTCTGGTTTGGGCCTGTTTCCTTCCTTGCATTTTTATCTGATTACAGGATTTACAGGAATTGGCTGCCCGGTACCGCCCATGAATCCGCAACTTGGCAACTCAAAGCTGGGATTCAATCCGCCCTTGTCGATATTCAAAAAAACCATCCCAATGACCAGGCATCCCTTATCTATTTTTCAACCCTAGACAATTACAATGTCGCCAGGGTTCCAATGGGCAAGGATTTCACCCGCATGCAAAACGCACTTTTTTACCCCTACTCTCTTTTGGACTCCCTGAGTGATCCAAACGCGGAAATCCGCCCTTATGGCAGTAATTTTAATCCCACTTACCTTTCAACTATTTCCTCCGGTAGCGGCATTTATGGTGGCCAATGGGATGATAGGACTTCAGGTGATGTCCCAAATGCTGACGGAGGAACTGATCCTGAGATGGCATTCATGGCAGCTTACAACCAATTCAGCAGCGCCACCGGGTTTAACGGTAGAAAGGGCGCAAACAAAATGATTATCTTTGAAACGGATGGACAACCTAATAGCTCATCCATCGGAACATTTCAATCAGGGGGTGCTTATTTCTCAAAATTCACCAGTATTTCCAACAATGGAAGTTCAGGCGCGGATGCAACGGATGCGTTGAATACCCTTCAATATGTTTGCAATCTGACCTCCGCGAATCCAAGTGGTTACTCGACCATCAAAAACCCGGTCAGTGTTCACAGCATAGCATTTGGCCAACTATTTGAAACCAACTCCACAAGCACCGGCACTGCTGCTGCGATGGACTTTCTTGTTAAATGCCAGATAAAGGGAAACACATCGCCGGCGGGTTCAACCACCTTGAATAGTGAAAAGATAATTATTGGAAATTACAACGAGCGCATTGAAAAAATCCGGAGTGCCTTTGAAAGAATTTTGCAAAGTGGAATCCAAATCACCCTGGTTGATTAAAACCTAGGTCATGATTGTTCGATTTTTCAAAATTGAAAAAGTAACATATGAAATTATAATTGGACTTTTAATGTAAGGTTGGCTGCGGACTTATTCATGAATGATTGCATTTTGAAAATTGAAAATGTCAACAAGACCTTCCATCTGGGCCGCAACCAGAAAGTTCAAGCATTAAGTGACATTTGCCTTTCCGTTCCAAAGGGCACAATTGTCGGATTGGTTGGCGCCAATCGCGCGGGTAAATCCACGCTCCTGAAAATCATACTTGGCTTGATCAAGGCGGACTCAGGTTCCGTCACACGGTTTGACAAACCGATAACAAATCGATCGACATTGAAATATATCGGGGCTGTATTGGAATCACCTGTTTTCCCACCCTATCTAAGCCCGACTGATATACTCAATACCCTTGGTTCCCTGGCGGGAATTCACTCCGAGTTTCTACCTTCATTAATTAGCGAGGCACTTACTAAAGTTGGACTTGATGACCGAAAAACACAAAGAATTGCAGGATTTTCCCGCGGTATGACCCAACGGCTTTTGATAGCACAGGCAATTCTGGCTAATCCGGACCTTCTTATACTGGATGAACCATTTGAGGGGCTGGATTTCGAGGGCAAACAAAAAATTTTTGAACTTCTCACAGATTGGAGGAAACATGGCCGTAGTGTGATCATTGTTTCCCATGAACTTGAGGACTTGGAAAATATTTGTGATAGGGTTGTGATGCTGGCAAGGGGAAGAATAATCAGGGATGACTCGATGGAATCCTGGCGTGGTAATTCCCATGGCCCGTTTCTTCAAAAAGCCATGCAAGATCTGGAGCGCATTACTTAAACATTAGATGGATAATCAAAATGACGGGACCGCAATTAATCCAAATCATGAAAC